>JAAXHN010000057.1 GCA_012270885.1 Acidimicrobiia bacterium
GGCAGCGTGCTGTCGGCTCAAGGGCTGCTCCATCTGGAGTGGCCCTTGCTTTATTAGGAGTCGCCCATGCGGACTCGGGTCTATGTTGACGGCTTCCCGACGCCGGTGCGCCAGCTCGGCAGCAGGCCTACCTGAGCGCGCTCGCGACCTTGCCCGAGGTCCAAATCCTTTTGGGGACGTTTCTCTCCAAGACGATTTGGCGTCCCTTGACCAACCTTCCGGTCGCGGGTCGACGTATCGGCACTCCCAACCCTGTTATCATGCCCGCAGGCACCCACTCGGTTTCGGGCCCAAGAACCCAGACGCTACCTGTTGGCACGTATGGGCAGCCCGCCAGGGGGACCGATCTCGTCACGCCGATTCGCATGGTATCTGTCGAACGGAATAGGCCCGTGTTTGTGGTGTGTCCCAAGGGGAACCGAATGGCTCCGGCGTTGGCGAGAGTTGCAAGCCATAAGCGGCATGTGCGGACGAGTATGCTTCGGAATGCGCAGTTTCCGAAGAACATCCCAGGGATATCGGTCTCGAAGCCGGCAACCTGGTGAGGGCCAGCTCCAGCGAGCCCAGAGCGAAGAAGCTCCCCACTGCCACGACTGCCACCCGCACCTCATCGGCGTGTGGGACAACGAGGCACTCTGGGTGACGCTCTTCTGACCGCCGCGGCCCGCCGCCCCTACCCCGGCCCCGCCGGCAGGTGCTCCAGCAGATATCGCACCATGAGCATGCGAACATGGACCGCCGTCCCCTCCCCTTCCGACAGTCCGTGGTTCCGGTTGGGGTAGGTGAAGTAGTCGAAGGTCTTTCCGAGTTCCACGAGCCGGTCCACCAATCCCTCGACGATCTCCAGGTGCGTGTTGGTTTCCCCGGTTCCGTGAATGATGAGCAGGTCCCCCTCCAGCCCTTCCGCATAGTTGATGGGCGCGGAGACGCGGTAGCCGTCCGGGTTGGTTTCCAGGGTTTCCATGTAGATCTCCTGAAACCATGCGTTGTAGAGGTGCGGCTGGGGTTTGGGGACCACGGCAATCCCCACGTGGTAGACATCGGGCTTGCGAAACAGCGAATTGAGGGTGTTCGATCCGCCGCCGCTCCAGCCCCAGATCCCCACCCTGGACACATCGACGTAGGGGAGCATCCTGCCGAGTTCCCGGACTCCCGCCGCATGGTCCTCCGTCGACTGTACGCCGATCGTCGGAAAGGGCGCCCTCCGCCACGCCGCACCCTTCGGCGCCGGCGTGCCCCGGTTCTCGATCGACACGACCAGGTATCCGAGGTCCGCGATGGCGCGGTGATAGTTGTTCCGGGTCGACCACCGGTCGAGGACGGTCTGGCCGTGCGGTTCCCCGTAGACGTAGATGAACACCGGGTACTGCCGGGAAGGATCGAAGTCCCGCGGCTTGATCATCCACGCGTCCATCACCACGCCGTCCCCGATATCCAGCTCCAGAAACTTCGTGGGGCGGGAGATCGTGGCCTCGGCCCGGCGCCGGAGCTCGTCGTTGTCCTCCAGAACCCGCACGACGCGGTGGTCCGGGAGGCTGATCAGGGCGGTGACCGGGGGAGCGTCGAATGTGGAATACGTGTGAAAGGCCCACCGAAGGTCGGGAGAGAAGTCGTAGAAGTGGGTTCCCGGCTGGTCCGGGGGCGTGATCCGCTCGGGCTCTTCGGCGCCGTCCAGGCGGACACGGTAGAGGTAGCGCTGGGTGGCGTTATTGGGCGAGGCGAAGAAGTAGAACCAGCCATCTCCCCCACCGGACTCCCCGTTGGCAACCGGCCCGCGCTCCATGACGTCGCTGGGCCCCGGGGTCAGGAGCCGCTCCTCGCGCCCGTCGCGCGAATAGACCCAGGAGTGGCGCCACCCGTCCTTTTCGGTCAGAAAGAGGAAGGAGTCGCCCCCCCGGATCCACTCCAGGCCGGCGTTCAGGCGATAGCTGGCGATGACCCAAGCCGGATCGGACTCGTGGTAGATCCGGTTGACCTCACCCGTGCTCACGTTGGCGATGAAGAAATCCCGCTCGTCCCGAAACCGGCTGAGCTGCTCCACCAGCAGCTCCTCGGAGTTCCCGGCCCAGCTCACCTGCCCGAGATAGAAGCCCTCGGTCGGGGAAGGGATGGAGATCCAGCGGACCTCCGTGCCCTCGGCGTCCACCACGCCCACCCGGAGCCTGGCGATGGTCTCGCCCACCCTCGCGAACCGGACCTGCCGGAGTTCCGGATACGAGGGGTCGGTGGGGACGAGCATGGACCGCATCCGCACCCCCGAGGCGTCGGACTGGACGAAGGCGACGCGGTTGCCGTCGGGACTCCATGCGGCGCGGCCGTTGGAGACGGATTGGGCGGTGGTGTGGGTCAGGCGGGTCGTTTGACCGGCTGCGAGGTCGTGGACGTGAAGCTCGCCGTCACGGCTGAAGAGGATGCGGCCCCCTTCCGGGGAGACGGTGCTTCCGGGGCCCGCCTCGACCCTCTTCAGCGTGGAGGTGGAGGGTTCGAGCATCCAGAAGCCGTCGGTGTCGGTCCGTAGGAGCGCCCAGGTGCCGTCCGGGGCGAACTGGTAGGTGGAGATGCTCAAGGGCTCCAAGCGGCCGGCGGGCGTGAGAAGGGAGAGCGAGGCGAGGACTGTCCGGTTGCCGCTGGCGGCATCGTAACGAATCAACTCCGGCTGCAACGCGCCCGAGGGGGTCTCCAGGGTCGTGTATCCGGATCCATCGGGCAGCCAGGTCGCCTGGAATGACCGGGCGTCAAAGTCTCTCGCCTCGAAGATGGAACGGAGGCGGGCTTCCGTCTCTGCGGGGACCTGGCAGAAAGCCGGAGCCGGGAAAAACGTGGCGACGGCAAGGACACCAGCCAGCCAGAGGCTCCGATAAATCCGTGTCGCGGTCATGGCGAGACCTCCTTGATGATCGCCTCGGACTTCCAGTCGGGCATCGCGCGCAACATGT
>JAAXHN010000058.1 GCA_012270885.1 Acidimicrobiia bacterium
TGACCAGCATGCCCAGGCCGTCCAGAACGGTGCAGCCTCGGGCGGCGGCGTCCTGCAGCAGGCGGGTTTGAGGGGGGTTGGCGATGACGTCGGCCACCACCATAGCAGGCGTGAGGGTGTCGGTGCGGAGGGGAATCCGGGCGCCGGCATCGGGGTGCATGCCGATGGAGGTGGCGTTGATGAGGATCTCGGTGTCCTCGGACACGGCGTGGTCACCCTCCCAGGGAAGGAAGCGGGCTTCCACCTCGGTTCGAGTCTGAAGCAGCTCCGCCAGTTGGCGTCCCCGCTTGGGGCTGCGGTTGACGATGGTGATGCGGGAGGCTCCGGCCAGGGCCGTCTCGACCGCGATGGCCCGGGCGGCTCCGCCCGCGCCCAGGATCGTCACCCGCTTGCCCGCGGGGTCTGTCACCTCCCCCAGCGACTGCAGGAACCCCTTGCCGTCGGTGTTCTCGCCCACCAGCTCCTCGCCGTCCACCACCACGCAGTTGACGGCCTCCATGACGCCCGCGGATTGGCCCAGGCGGTCCAGGTAGGGGATGACGGTGACCTTGCAGGGCATGGTGCAGTTGCCGCCTCGGAAGCCCAGGACCCGCACCGCCCGCACGGCCTCGGCCAGCCGCTCGTTGCCCAGCTCGAAGTTGACGTAGCGCCAGTTGAGGCCGTGATGGCGAAAGGCCTTCTCCAGCATGTGCTGAGTGGGATTGTCGGCCAGGTGGTGTCCGAAGCAAAAGACCAGCTCTTGTCTGAAGTTCCACCGCTGGGCCATGGGTTCCTCCGGGCTGGGAAGCATTGAGATCGGGACTGGGCAGGCATTCTAGTGGGGAAGCGGAACCGCGTCAATTTGGGCTTGACCTCCCGCAGGGATGGCGATTTACTCTAGGGGCCCGATTTTCCGAGCTTTTCGAACCGTGGGACGGGACCGGATGGTTAAAGTCCAAGGAGGTTCCGGAATGTTCAATTGCCGCTGGATGGTTGCGTCTCTGGCGATGCTGGTTCTGCTGGCGGGATGTCGTGCCGACGAGGGCGGCAAGACCCCGGGAGACGGGGCCCCGTCCCGGGGTACCATCGGCCTGTCGGTGATGACCCTGACCAATCCCTTCTTCAAGGTGATTGCCGATACGCTCACCGATGAGGCCCGCAAGTACGGCTACGAGGTGCTGGTGACCAGCGGCGAGTTCGACGTGGCCCGCCAGCGCAACCAGGTCAAGGACTTCATCGTGCGCAAGGTCAGCGCCATCGTGCTCTGCCCCACCGACTCCAAGGCCATCGGAACCGCCATCCA
>JAAXHN010000059.1 GCA_012270885.1 Acidimicrobiia bacterium
TCCCAGGCCGATGGCCGCCAAGCTGGTCCAGGTACCCGCCACGCCCACCACCCTCGACCGGAGCGGAAGGCTCACCTCCCCCAACGCCGCAGCGGCCTGTGCGAAAGCTGCCTGGAGTTGTGAGCGGGGCGGTGGGCGGTCTCCGAGCACCGACTCGGTCATTCGCACCGAGCCGAGTTGGAGACTCAC
Source organism: Acidimicrobiia bacterium (assembly GCA_012270885.1). Taxonomy (GTDB): domain Bacteria; phylum Actinomycetota; class Acidimicrobiia; order Spongiisociales; family ZC4RG35; genus Bin76. The sequence continues at coordinate 190 of JAAXHN010000059.1, forward strand.
TCCCTCGATCATCCCGTGCCGGTTGTGCCACACGAACTCGGTGGATCCCCCGCCGATGTCGACCACCAAGCAGTTCTGTGGATCGGGCAACTCCCCGACCGCGCCGGAGAAGGACAGCCGAGCTTCTTCGTCGCCTCCTATGGTCTCGGGGCGGAACCCCAGCGCATTCTCTGCCCGGTCCAGAAACATCTCCCGGTTGGGAGCGTCCCGCACCGCGGAGGTGGCCACCGCCCTGGCGGCCGTTACCTTCCCTTCGGCGATCAACTCCCCGTAGCGTTCCAGCGCCGCCACCGTCCGGGCCATGGACTCCTCGGCGAGGCCTGTTTCGGCGAGGCCCCTGCCCAGTCCCGTCACCGTGTGCCAGCGTCCCACCTCACCCTTCGGGGACACCACCAGCAAACGCGCCGAGTTGGTGCCGATGTCCACCGCCGCCCTGTTCAGGGTTCTCTCCAATCGGGATTGGTCGCCGGACCCTCGGGGGATTCGAGGACACAGGGAAGCTCGCAATCCAGTGGCTCCACCCGGGGCGCGGTCCACTCTCCCACCGGATTGTCGTTTCGGGCCCGGTGGTCGGCGTAGTGGGCGTGGAGACACTTCACCCCCTTCCGAGAGCCGGCCACCCCGCCGGTGGGGCGGTGCCGGGCAGGGTCGGGAACCTCGGAGTCCCGCTGCATGGCATAGCGGAGATGGGCGGCTTGAAGGCGGGCGCCGAAGACCGAGTCACGCTCCGACAGCGCATCCATGGCCTTCACCCCGCCCTCGGATTCGATCCGAGAAACCCGCTTTACAGCCAGGGGGCAGGTCAGCCAGTAACGGGTGGGGAAAGGGGTGCCGTCGTCGAGCAGAGGCGGGATCTCAACCACCACCGGCAAGCCCAGGTGACAGACCGACACTACCCTGGAATCAGACCGGGGGGGTCGGCCGATCTGGAGGGCCACCACCCGGCGATCTGCAGGAGATTCGACGACGGAGTCCATCAGGAATCGGCGGACAGATCGCTCCCGCTGAGATAGCTCCACCATCGCGAATACCAGGGCTCGTCCTCGATCATCTCGGCCATCTCCACCGGATCCTCCGCCGACGGGGCCGGATCGGGGTTGGGGGGAGAAACCACCACGAAAGCGGTCTCTCCCTCCCGGACATACCCCAGCCGCTCCCGGGCCAGCCTCTCGATCTCGAGTGGGGTGTGAAGGGCGTCCAGCCGCTCCTCCAGTTCGGTGTTCTGCGCCACCAGCTCATCCAGTTCTTCGGTGTACTCGGCAATATTGGTGCTCTGCTCCTCCAGCCGATCCACAACAGGCACGGCGTATACGGTGGCGCCCGCGGCCAGGATCGCGGCCCCCGCGATCCATAGCCATCGGCTTCTCCAGGAGCGCCGTGGTTTCCGGGCGGCCTCTTCTCCGCTCATCTTCCCAACGCCTCCCACCCGCCGAACCGCGCCCCCGATCCCAGATCCTCTTCGATACGAAGCAACTCGTTGTATTTGGCGGTTCTCTCCGAGCGGGCCGGCGCCCCGGTCTTGATCTGCCCGGCCCCCGTACCGACCGCCAGGTGGGCAATGAATGGGTCTTCGGTCTCCCCGGAGCGGTGGCTGACCACCCTGGTGTATCCCGACCGGACTGCCCTCTCCATGGTGCTCAGGGTCTCCGAGAGGGTGCCAATCTGGTTCACCTTGATCAGGATGGAGTTCGCGACCCCTCTCCTGATTCCCTCGGCCAGGATCGCCTCGTTGGTGACGAACAGGTCGTCCCCGATCAACTGTGCCCGATCACCCACCTCCCTGGTCAGCATCTCCCATCCCCCCCAGTCATCCTCGGCCAAGCCGTCCTCCACCGAGACCAGGGCGTGGTCCTCGGTCAGGGAAGCCAGGTACTCCACCATTCCCTCCGCCGGGAGCTGTCGTCCCTCGATGTGATAGCGGCCGTCCCGGTAGAACTCCGAGGCGGCCACATCCAGCGCCAGGCCGACCTCCCGGCCCATGCGGCATCCGGCCCTCTCCACCGCTTTGCCCAGAACCTCCAACGCGGCCCGATTGGTGGGAAGATCGGGAGCGAAACCGCCCTCGTCCCCCACATTCACCGACATGCCCTCGGCGAGAAGGATCGCCTTGAGCGCCTGGTAGATCTCCACGCCGGCCTCCAACGCCTCACCGAATGTGGGATACCCGGCCGGGACCACCATGAACTCCTGTATCTCCAGGCCGTTCGAGGCATGGGCGCCCCCATTGATGAGGTTGAGCAGCGGGACGGGCAGGATCCGGGCGGTCGGTCCGCCCAGATACCGGTAGAGGGGCAGGCCTCCGGACGCGGCCGCGGCGCGGACCACCGCCAGGGAGACGGCCAGGATGGCGTTGGCGCCCAGCTTCTCCTTGTTGGGCGAGCCGTCCAGGTCGCACATGGCCTGATCCACGCCCACCTGGTCTAACGCGTCGCGGCCCACCAACTCCGGGCCGATCAACCGGCTGACGTTTCCCACCGCCGTCTGGACGCCCTTGCCGGAGAGTGCCGTCCCCCCGTCACGCAACTCCCAAGCCTCCCGGGAACCTGTCGAGGCGCCGGAAGGTACGGCCGCCCGACCCCGGGCGCCCCCGGCTAAGAGCACCTCCGCCTCCACGGTGGGAAACCCCCGGGAATCGAAGATGCGGCGCGCGCCAATCGCCTCAATAGTGGTGGAGACCATTTGGTGGGAAACGCTACCAGCCGCCGAGCCGTTTTCTGAGGACTATAGATTCAGCTTGGCCCGTTCCCAGCGTTCCTCCAGCTGATCGACGGTCAGGCCCTCGAGGGGACCCTCAGCCTCCATTGTCCGGAACCGGTCGCCAAAGCGGGCGATAGCCCGCCGGAGAGCGGTCTCGGGGTCGAGGGCAAGATGGCGGGTCAGGTTGACCGTTGCGAAGAGTAGATCGCCCAACTCGGCCTCGGCGGACTCCCGATCGGAGAGGGACGCCCGCAACTCCTCCAACTCTTCTGCGACCTTGTCGACCACCGGCGGTACCTCCGACCAGTCGAACCCCACCTGCGCCGCCCGGCGTTGAATCTTCGCGGCCCGGGAGAGAGCGGGCATCGAGCGGGGTACGCCGTCGAGCAGGGAGGCGTCCTCGGGCCGGGGCTTCTCCCGTTGTTTGATCTGCTCCCAGTTGGCCTTCACCTGCTCGGCGGTGTCGGCGGCCACGTCGGAAAAGACATGGGGATGGCGGCGCACGAGCTTCTGACGGAGAACCTCGGCGACGTCCTCGATGTCGAAGATCTGTGACTCTCGGGCTATGGAGGCATGGAACAGCACCTGCAAGAGAACGTCGCCCAACTCCTCGCAGACCTCTTCGAAGGCCATCCAATCGGGCTCCGGCTCGGAGGCGCCTGCATCCTGGCGTCCTGCGTCCAGAGGGAGAGCCGCCAGGACCTCGGTCAACTCGTAGGTCTCTTCCAGGAGGTTCTTGACCAGGCTGTGGTGGGTCTGGCGGCGATCCCAGGGACACTCGGCGCGCAGGCGATCCATCACAGCAACCGCTCCCGCCAAACCGGTCGGGGCGGCGTCGACATAGAGGGACGTGCGGGGACCGGCCAGCGTCGGGTCCACCCGTGCCGCCCGAGAGCGCACCACCCTCTGTTCCGGGCCGCCCAGATCGACGAGCACCGCCACCTCCGGGTCGGCGGCCACCCGGGTGAGATGCGCGCAGAAGTCGGCCAGCCCGGCCGCCGTGTCGAGGGCGGCCACCAGGGTGGGACCCCGCAGGAGAAGCGGCGAGGGCAGCCGATGGGCGTTCAGCACGGCCAGTCCCCCGTCCAGGGGGTCGATCCCCAACACTTCGAGGGCCGCGTCCAGGAAGGACTCGGCGGGATACACCTTCACCTCTACACCCTCCCGTGCTGCCAGGGAGCGGATCATTCCCACGGCTCTCTCCCCCACCAGCGGGCTGCCGGGGGTGACGTAGGCCACGGGCTGGGACCGGGCCGCCTCCACGACCCTGGAGGCGATGGCGCGGTAAACCGATTCGAAGTCCTCGCCCTCAAGGTAAAGATCGTCACAGCCGGTCACCGGGCGGAGGGAGGCCAGTTCCCGGGCAGCGGGGTGGTCCATAGTGCGCATTATCACGCGGTGGGACGGCTCGGAGAGGATCCCCATCACCGAGGGCGGGACCCGGTCGAGACCGCCGGGGCCCAACCCCATCACTACCAGGCTCAAGAGGGAAGCAGGACTTGTGGCCTCGGCTCCGTCGTCCATCTCCCGTATTGAGGCTCGACCTGCACATCCGACTCGCTCGCCGCTCGTAGGAACCACTCCTCGATCAAAATGCTCCGCCGTTCCTCGTTGTATTCGAAGCGGATGTCAGCCTCGTGATCGGCCAACACCGGATCGTCCCTTTCGGTGACCACCAGTACGTGAAAACCGAACATGGACTCCACCGGACCGTGTGGAACACCCACCTCGGCGATGATCACGGCTTCGGCGAACTCGGCCACATATGCGCTTGCGGCCTGGCAATCCAGCACGCCCATGGTTTCGGACGCGTCCGGTTCGACGGAGAGTTCGGCCGCCAGCGCGCCGATCTCCTCTCCGGCCAGCGCCCGCTCCAGGACAGCCTCGGCCTCCTCCTGGGTGTCGAGGAGAACATGGGTTGCGCACACTTCGGTCAGATCCGCTCGCCTGGACTCGAACACCTCCTCCACCTCCTGAGCGGTGAGATCCCCCTCCCTGGCCGCCAGTTCCTCGTACACCAGGTTGATCGTCTCCTGTGTCATGATGAACAGCCGGACCAGGTGATCGGTCATGCCTTCCTGCTGTAGGGCTGTCTCATAGTCCCCGTGGAGTTCTATCAGGTCGGTCTTGACCGTGTCGTAGGTGTCCTCGAGAATCCCCTCGAGCGGATCCCGGTCAGGATGAATGCCGAACTCCTCCTCCGCCTTGGTGACCACAACTCTCGTGATGACCAGACTGTGAAGGCGATTCAGGAATTCAAACCTGTCAATGATCTCCCCCTGGTCGTCAATGACGTCCCCGCCGACCAGATCATCGGGACCTTCGACGTCGGCCATGTAGATGGATTCCCCATTGACGGCGGCCACCAAGTCCCCCTGACTGGAGCAGGCTGCCACCACCAGGAGAACAGCCAAGAGCAGGATGCCAAGACGTGTCCGTCCCGGCGAAGAAGCGCTTTTCATCATCTAGATGGTATTGCAGCGTGAGAGCCTTCCGGCCGCATTGCTGCTGGGCTGTCCGGCGGCCACATTTCCCGGATGAAGCCCAACAGGCCCGGCAGGAGCGGCCGGGGCGCGGGGATGAAGAGGGACCCCGTGTCCGGCTGATAGAAGGCGCCCGGGGCCAGTCGCTCCGCTCTCACCCGCTGCGAGTCCCGGAGTCTCACCCCCGAGAGCCGCACCTCGTCCCTGATTCCCATCACCTCACCGATCCCCGTTCGCAGGCATTCGACCCGGAGAGCCGCCACCCGAGCGAGCGCGCGCGCTCCTGCCGGCAGGGCGCCGTACCGGTCCTCCCAGCCGGCCACCACCTCATCCACCTCCGATTGGGTCGAAGACGAGGCCAGGCGCCGGTACGCCTCCAGCCGCAATCCCTGATCGGAGACGTAGTGGTCCGGTAGGTGGGCCTCGACCGCCAGGTCAATCCGCACCGACGGCGCGTCGGACTCCGCTGAAACGGTCTTACCTTCGAGTTCTCCCACCGCCTCTGCCACCAGTTCGGTGTATAGGTCCAGTCCAACAGCCTGCAAGTGGCCCGACTGCACCTTGCTGAGTATGGAACCCGCTCCCCTGATCTCCAGGTCCCGGAAGGCAACGTCGAACCCGGCGCCGAAGTCGGCGGCCAGACCGATTGCCTGGAGGCGCCGGTGAGCCGCATCGGAGAGAACCTCGTCCACCGGGTGAAACAGGTAGGCATAGGCGCGCTGATGCGACCTGCCCACCCGGCCGCGAAGCTGGTATAGCTGGGCGAGCCCGATCCGGTCCGCTCGTTCGACTATCAAGGTGTTGACCTGGGGCAGGTCGAGGCCGGACTCGATGATGGTGGTGGACACCAGAACGTCATAGCGGCGGTTCCAGTAGTCGATCATCACCTGTTCCAACTGCGCCTCGGACATCTGTCCGTGAGCCACGGCCAGCCGGGCTTTGGGAACCAGATCGGCCAGACGGGCAACCACATGGTCGATGGACAGCACCCGGTTGTGCACATAGAACACCTGACCCTCCCTGAGCAGCTCCCGGCGGATGGCCATGGACACGGTCTGTTCGTCATGGGGTCCCACGTAGGTGAGGATGGGCCGCCGTCCTCGGGGCGGGATTCTTATGTGGGAGACGTCCCGGATGCCGGTGAGGGCCATCTCCAGGGTCCGCGGAATGGGCGTGGCGGTGAGAGTGAGGACATCCATCCCCACTTTCATCCGCCGCAGGGCGTCCTTGGCAGCCACGCCGAACCGCTGCTCCTCGTCGACCACCAGCAATCCCAGGTCGCGGAACCTCACATCCCGCGACAACAGGCGGTGGGTGCCCACCACCACGTCGGCCTCGCCCGATGCGATCCCTGCCACCACCCTGCGGGCCTGCCCGGGGGTGAGGAAGCGGGAGAGCACCGCCACCTGGACTCCGTGGGGAGAGAGCCTGTCCGAGAACGTCTGGTGATGTTGCTGCGCCAGAATCGTGGTGGGACAGAGCACCGCCACTTGCTTTCTGTCCATCACCGCCTTGAAAGCGGCTCTCACCGCCACCTCAGTCTTCCCGAACCCGACGTCACCGAAGATCAGCCGGTCCATCGGCCGGTCCGACTCCATGTCTGCCTTCACATCGGCGATGGCCTCCATCTGGTCAGAGGTCTCCTCGTAGGGAAAAGCCGCCTCCAGTTCCTGTTGCCACGGGGTGTCGGGGCTGAAGGAGAACCCCTGCGCCGAGGACCGGGCCCTGTGCAGGGCCACCACTTCCTCAGCCACCACCTGCACCTCGTTTCTCACCCGCTCCCGGGTAGCGGCCCAATCCTTCCCCCCCATCCGCGACAGGCGGGGCGCCTCTCCGCCCGTGTAGCGGGTGACAAGGGAGAGTTGGTCGACCGGGACGTAAAGACGGTCACCGGCGGCATATGCCACCAGCAGATAGTCCCGCTCCACCCCGAGGATCGCCTCGGAGACCAGCCCTTCGAACCTCCCGATCCCGTGCTGGTAGTGGACCACGTAGTCACCCGGGGACAGGTCACGGGTGCCCACCGCGTTTTTCCTGGCTCTCGGAGGGGCGCGATGTGCCCGGTGCTTGCCGGCGAGTTCCCGCTCTCCCAGGACCGCCACCGCCGGTAACTCAAGAACGAAACCCTGGCGGATACCGCGGGGGATGATCGCCGACCCCTCATCAGCGAGGCTGTCCCGCCGCGGGATGGCGATTCCCTCCTCCGACAACACCCTCTCCCACCGCGTGGCCGCCGCGGCGCCCTCGATGGCGACCACGACCCTCACCCCTTGGGCACGCAGCCGCGAAAGAGCGGTCGAGATCGCGGGTCCGTCACCCGGAGAGACTCCGAAGCCTCGGACCGCCAACACATGATCGGAGGGCCCCATCGGGACAGACGGCATCTGGAGAACGGGACGGCGCGACAAGGCCTCCTCGAGCGACTGGTAGAGTCGGGGACTCCTCTCCGGCATCCGGAGAGCATCGGACCAGGTTTCGGACAGGTCGCCTGCCAACTCCTCTTCCTCGGACACCAGGCTGCGGGATCGACCGATCGAGCGGGGAGGGTCGGCCACCACCACCACGGTCTCGGGGCCTGCCCGATCCAGGAGACAGTCCGAGGGAGCGAGCCATGGCATCCACGACTCCATGCCCTCGAAGATCTGGCGTTGCGCCAACCGATCCCAGAGGTCCGCCGCCCAGGGGTGCGTGGACAGGAGCGCCGCCGCCCGGGCCGCTACCTCCGTATCCGGGCGAAACTCCCTAGCCGGGGAGAAGGACACCCGCTCGCCGTGTTCATCGGAACGCTGGGTCGAAGGGGTGAAGAACCTGATTTCATCCACCTCGTCTCCCCAGAAGTCGAGCCGTACCGGGCGTCCCTCGTCGGCCGGGTAGGCATCCACTATGCCACCCCTGACAGCCATCTCCCCTGGCGACTCGACCCTGGCGACTCTCTCGAATCCCAGGGCGGAGAGAGCGGCGGCCACGTCCTGGGGGGAGGTGGACTGGCCCCGCGTGATCACCAGGGGGGAGGGATCGGAGGGGCTGAGTCGCTGGGTTACGGCCCTCACGGAGGCCACCAGGACCTGTCCCGGCGAGGGTTGCGAGAGGGCATGGATCGCCCGGCAGCGACGGGACATGGTGGTGACGTTCGGGGAGACCCGCTCGAACGGGAGAGTTTCCCAAGCCGGCAACAGCAGGACTTCGCTGCCGAAAAGAGACATGTCCTCGGCCAGTTCCTCGGCTTCCCGCTCCTCGGAGACCACCACCACCAACGGTCCGACGCTCCGTCGCGCCAGGGCCGAGAGCGCCACGGCGCGCGCTTCCGGCGCCACCGCCCAGCGCCCCGGGGGTGTCGGGAGGAGGGCCGGAGGCCAACTGTCAACTAGAGATGAAAGGGGCGTTGAAGCCAAGCCCAAAGAATGTTAGAGGACCTGGAGGTCTACGCGGTCGGGTTGATCAACCCCTCTTCTCTGTACCATGCCACAAGCTTGGTCAGGAACTCCTCGGGTCCGACGTAGGACATCCCCAGTTCCCGGACCGCTCGCCCCCCGTCGTAGCGGTGGCCGTGACCGATGATCCGGACCGTCTCCCGGCAGAACGGCGGCTGCCGACCCATTAGCCGCCAGGCTCCCTCTATTCCCGCTCCCGCCGCGTAGGCCACCGGCCATGGCAGGTAACGCATCTTGAGCGGCCGCCCCACCTGTTCGCCCAGAATCTTCACCGCCTCCCTGATTCGCAGGGTGAAGGAGTTGAGAAGGTAACGACGGCCTGGCTCACCCCTGGACGCAGCTAGCAGATGCCCGCGGGCGCAATCGTCGATGTCCACGAAGCTCACCCAGGTGTCCACCATGACGGGAAGGCGGCCGTTGACCACGTCGAGGAGCAACTTTCCCGTTCCGGTCTTTCGACCGGGTCCCTGGACCGAGGAAGGATTGACTATCACCAACTCCAACCCTCCCGCCTCGGCGACCACCGCCTGCTCCGCCAGATGTTTGGAGCGGCCGTAGTGGGAGAGATAGCTGCCCCGGTGGACGGTTTGCTCGTCTCCGACTTCCCCCTTGCGCTCTCCCATCACCATCGCCGAGGAGGTGTACACCACGCGACGCACCCCCGCCTCGCGGGCCGCTCGCATGACGTTCACCGACCCGTTCACGTTCACCTCTATCAGATCTTCCGGTCGCCGGGGACACATCACGTTGAGTCCGGCCACGTGATAGAGAAGATCCACTCCCTCCATGGCGGGGGCCAGCGTCTCGGGATCGGTGATGTCGCCCCGGACCGGTACCGCGCCTCCCCTGGACACTTGGGCGGCGCCTGCCTCGGAGCGCACCAGGGCGCGAGGCTGGTCTCCTTGGCGGGCGAGGTGGCGAAGCATCACCCCTCCCACAATCCCGGTGGCGCCGGTGATCAGCGTGCTCATGGTGTAGTCACCGGGCTGTTCAGGATACGGATCTCTCCGAGAAGACAGTGTTCCAATAGGCCGTCAGGTACTGCCAGCCAGATCCAATAGTGAGGATCACCGCCACCCACATGGCCCATTGGTCAAGATAGAGCGGTCCCCAGGGCTCGGGCAGGCGCATCATGGCCAATGCGATCACCGCGAACTGGGCGGTTGTCTTTATCTTCCCCCAGGCAGAGGGCTTGATGAGGCCTCCTCCCACGGCTACCAGTCCCCGAAGCGCCATCACCACAAACTCCCGCATCATGATCGCCAGGGCAGCCCAGACCGACACCCGGGACACGGAGACCAGCGCCAGCAGGGTAGCCGTCACCAGCAGCTTGTCGGCCGTGGTGTCGAGAAAGCTGCCCAGCACCGACTCGCTCTTCATCCGGCGCGCCAGATATCCGTCCAAGAAGTCGGTGAAGGCCGCCACCAGGAACAAGGCGAAGGCGTAACCGTAGGCATGCTCCAGCCGGTCGTGCGCCCTGATCAGAGCGATAATGGCCGGCGCAAGCAGCACCCGGGCCACCGCCATCATGTCGGGAAGTGTGATCGGTCGTCTCCTTGATAAGGGTCCAGTAGTTCTTTGTCCATGCTACCTTCTGACGCTCAGCCTTGGCCCGCCAGGACCTGGTTGAGTTCACATTCCTCGAGGGGCC
>JAAXHN010000060.1 GCA_012270885.1 Acidimicrobiia bacterium
CACCTATCCGCGCGGCCTCTTAGTCCCCGGACTCGGGGCGCATCAACCGGCCTTGCAGGCTCTTTGGGGCAAGAATCGGAACGGAGAAGTCAGGAGAGGACAAGTAGGTCCCTGTCATCCGTGACCAAAGCATCCGCCCCTCCCGCCAACGCCAGTTCCAGGAACGGGCGGTCATGGGGAGCCCGGTATTCGGGAACCGATGGTGGCTCGGCCACCGTGGCCGTCTCACACCAGGGCAGATAGTCCATAAGCAACTCCTCCGGCTCGTGCTCGGTGAGACAGAACTTCGGGTAGGAAAGCACCAGAATCAACTCCACCGTTGTTTCAAGGCTTGCCAGAGGTAGAACAGCCTCCGATTTCCAAGCCCTACGAAGCCAGGTCACCGATCCCGAGGGCAAAAGCAGGGCGGACCCCAGCACGTTGGTGTCGATCACCAAACGTATCGGATGCCATTCAGCCCTGACGAGCCCATGCCACGGCTTCCACCACATCATCTTCGGAGATACCCAGTTCGGCCAGCTTCGCCCGCACTGCATCGGCTTGGACAAGACGGACCGGCGTCAGCACCACCCGGCCCTTGTCTGTGGTCACATCGAAGTATTCCACACCTTCATAGCCGGCCATTATCGCTTTGGGCAGAGTCAGCTGATTCTTGGAAGTGAGCTTGGCAAGCATGTGCCTCCTTGATAATGAAACAAGGATCCAAGGTATCCTTACCATCACCAAAGCGTAGTCCATCTATCCGAGGGCGCTCAACTCAATCTTTGCTTGCAATCCTCTCTGCCGGCCTGGGTGGCGGAATGGCAGACGCGCTGGACTAAAATCCGGTGATCCTTCGTGGTGTGCGGGTTCAAGTCCCACCCCGGGTACGGGGTAAAGGGCTGTCTCCCCAGGTCACAGCTTTGAAGCCTCGTGTTACCAGGGTCCCGAAGTCGCTGGGGTCAGTCCCAGTTGGGGGCGTTGGTTTCTCCCATCCAATGGTCCCATTCATTTTCGTTGGGATAGTCGGTGGGTGGTTGGGATCCGTCGTACATCCACTGGTCGGTCGGAGGGCCAGCGGCGCCGATAGCGAACCAGTGGCCGGTAATGGTTTCTGCGTTCGGCGTACCAGCGTGGCCACTTCGGTCGACGTGTATGCGGATCCCGCTGGGGGTGGGTAGCCCTTCCCGTTCGGCCAAATGTTCGACCTGGAGGTCCGCCTGGTATCTATCACCGTTTTTGCGGTAATCGAAGTGCAGATCGGGCCTTTTACACAACGGGTAGAGGCCGACGACGGGCTACCGTTACCACTGTTTGAGCAGGTTCCCTTCTAGCCTTTCCAGCAAGCAGTGGTTCATCTAGCCAGACGCCTCCCGCTGACCGCTTTCGATGCATAGACATCCGGATTCGGGGAGCCGTAGGGGGCCGGCGGTGGCGGCTGTGGCCGGTGGGGTGATCGTAATCGTGGTGGGGGTTTTCTGGTTCGGAGCCCAGGATGGTGAATCAGACCCGTCTGTCGCTCCTTCGGTCGAGGAGGTTGGGTCTGTCGAGGCTGCCCCGGGCGCCGAGACCACCACGATTCCGACGACACCTACCCGCACTACCAGCGCCGGTCTTCAAGAGAGTGGGGTGCCGTCTGCTACCACGTCCACCGCGCCCGAGACCACCACTACCACCCTCCCGCCAAGAGCCTGCAACCCGGTGCTTCCCCGCCCCAATGCACCTGGTCCGCCGGTGCTGGTGGATCTCGAGGGCGACGATCCGGCCGCAATTGCCGTTGCCATCTCCCAGCGACTCCACACCTGCGCTGATGACGTGGTGGTCGCCCATCCCTCCCGTCTCGAATCCGCGGCGATCGCCGCCCAGTTGGCGGCCGGCCTCTCCTCTCCCTTGCTCTTCTTCCTCCCGTCATCTCAGGCAGCTTTGGTCGAAGAACTGGGCCGGCTGTCGCCGAGACGGATCTGGCTGATGGATGGGATACCGAATTCCCTCCGGACTTCCGGCGCCGAGATCGTCCGTATACCGGCAGAAGCCGAGGAACTGATCGATTGGGTCTCCTCACACGATCCTTCGGTGGTGACCGGCGCTTCTCCTGTGACCGGCAATCCTGCTCTTCACTCTTTGGTGTTGACCGGAGACCGGTTGGGTATTTTGTTCGTTCCCCGCATGCCGCCGGCCGACGAACCCCCTCCGGTGTCGGATCTGGTGATGGGAGATGGCACCCGGGAGACGGAGGCTTCGCGCCTTTGGCTGGTCGATCCCTGGCGGCCCGCTGCGGGACTGGCGGTGGCGGCAGCGGTCTCATCCCTGGGGGAGACGGCTCTTTATTGGAACCCAGAGGAGACGGTCGGGTGGGTCGAAGCCGGGGCCATCCTGGAAGAGCGGGCGGTGGGCACATCGGAAGTGTGGGCTGTCGGCGCCTTCCCCGAGTCAGCCCAATGGTGGTATGAGGTGAACCTTTTGGGTCCCGAACTTCCCGGTGGGGGGAGGACCATGTTTCCCGACCGGCGGCTGGTGGCTTTTTACGGCGCTACCCACACCGACCTGCTGGGCGTGCTGGGGGAGCAGGGTCCTGCCGAGGGCCTGGAACGTATGGCTCCCTACCTTGAGGAGTACGCGGCCGACGGGGTGCAGACCATCCCCACTTTCGAGATGATCGCCACCCTGGCCACCGCCCGGGCGGGACGCGACGGCGACTACTCGGGGGAGATCTCCGTGGAAGACTTGATGCCCTGGGTCGAGTTCGCCGCCCAGGAGGGCATCTACGTGGTGCTGGACCTTCAACCGGGACGGACCGACTTCCTAACCCAGGCCAAGTACTACGAGGAACTCCTGGCCCTGCCCCATGTGGGGCTGGCGCTCGACCCCGAGTGGCGACTGAAGCCGCATCAGGTGCATCTGCGCCAGATAGGGTCGGTGGAGGCGGCCGAGGTCAACGCGGTGGCCGAGTGGCTTGCGGCGTTGGTGAGGAGGGAACGGCTCCCCCAGAAACTCCTGATGGTCCACCAATTCCGATTCACGATGATCCGGGACCGGGAGACGATCTCCACCCCACCGGAGTTGGCGGTGGTGATCCACATGGACGGCCAGGGTCCTCTCGCCACCAAGTACGAGACCTGGGGAGCTCTCACAGCGGGCACCGACGATCAGGGCTGGCACTGGGGATGGAAGAACTTCTTTGATGAGGATTCTCCCCTGGCCACCCCCGAACAGGTCCTGGAATTGAGCCCGCTTGTGGTTTTCGTGAGCTACCAGTAGTCCACCACGCAGACCGGCTTCTCGCCCCCTTCAGCGACGGTGATGACGCATGGCGATCGTCCAGGAGACCAGCGCCCGCAGTAGCGCCGCCACCCGGTTACGTATACGGGGATCCAGGAGCTGGAGGTTCTCGTCGAACTTGTTCCAGATCTGGCGGACCTGCACGGCCGGAGATGGCAGTTCGAACACGCCGGTGTTGCGGAGCACCTCGCGCAGATGGGACTGGGACCGGTAAGAACCGAAGCCTCCGCCCCCGCCCATGAGCGCGGCGGTCTTTCCCGCCAGCGGCGAGTCCGGGCCGCGGGATGCCCAGTCGATGGCGTTCTTCAGCACCGCAGGCACCGAGGAGTTGTACTCGGGGGTGGAGATCAACAGAGCGTCGGCCGCCGCCAGCTTCGCCCGGAACTCCGCCACCGGAGCAGGCATGCCGGCGTCTTCGGTGTCACCGTTGTAGAAGGGGATGTCGGCCAGGGAGACCAACTCCAACTCGGCCCCTTCGGGGACCACCCCGGGGGCCAGCCTCAGCAGGGCGCTGTTGTATGAGCCCCGTCGCAAGCTTCCCGAGAAGCCGACGATCTTGATCCTCTCTGCCATTGGCTCTAAATGGTATCCGGTCCGGCGGCCTCTCTTATCGTTGAAGACCGCGGGCGTCCGAGGCCGTAATCTTTAGGGGGTAGCCGGCCCGTAGGGGGAAAGCAGTTGATCGTATTGGATGGCCCGCCTCACAGTTGGCGCCTTCCCTCCTCCGTATCCGGTACGGCTGTCACCGTTGGGGTGTTCGACGGCGTCCATCGCGGTCACCAGCGGCTCCTGGAGGAGTTGGTGCGCAGGGCCGCTGGGTCAGGGCTGACGTCGGCGGTGGCCACCTTCGATCCGCATCCCTTGGAGGTGCTGGCCCCCGAGAAGGCCCCCAGGATGCTCACATCGATCCCTTATCGTCTCGAGATACTGGAGGGGATGGGCATCGGCATGGTGGGGGTGATGCCGTTCTCGGAGGTACGGGAGATGGAGGCGGATGGCTTCATAACCGAGGTGCTCCTGGGGCGGCTGAGGGCGAGGCTGTTAGTGGTGGGCGAGAACTTCCGGTTCGGGAAAGGCGGGAAGGGGTCGGCCGGGACCCTGCGCCGGGCCGGTTCACGACACGGATTCGGTGTGGAGGTGGTGGGTCTCCTGGCCGCCGACGCCTCCTCGGATTCCTCCTGCGCTCCGATCAACTCCTCCCGTATTCGCCGGTGCCTGGCTGAGGGACGGACCGGTGAGGCGGCGGAACTTCTGGGGCGGCCGTTCGAGCTGCGCGGGACGGTGATCCATGGCGAGCAACGGGGCGCCAAGCTGGGGATACCCACGGCCAATCTGGAGATCTCGTCGCGCATGTCGATGCCGGCCATGGGCATATACGCAGCCTGGGCCAAGGTGGAGGGGGAGCGCTATCCGGCGGCGGTCAACCTGGGGGTGCGCCCCACCTTCGGGGAGAACAGGCTCATGACCGAGGCGCACCTCCTCGACTTCTCGGGCGACCTCTACGGAAAGCGGCTGAAGCTGTGCTTCATCGGCGACCGGATCAGGCCCGAGGTCAAGTTCGCGTCGGTGGATGAGCTGTTGGCGCAGGTAGACCTCGACATCGCGGAGGTACGGGTGCGGTTGGGGTCGGCGGCGGCCGAGCCGTCAACGTCATTGGAATAGGTTTGTCCCCGGCGGACTGCTAGAATGGACGGCGAGTTAATCGGGGCGGCGCGCATTTTGGCGCAGTGAGCCCTGTTTTCACAGGAAGGGATTCCCTTTGAGGACTACATCCGAGCTGGTTGCTGAATACGGCGCGCATGACACCGATACCGGAACTCCGGAGGTGCAGGTGGCCGTCTTGACCGAGCGGATCCGGCACCTTACCGAGCACCTGAAGGTTCACGGCCACGACCATCACAGTCGTCGGGGCCTGCTGAAGATGGTGGGAAAGCGTCGTCGGATGCTCAAGTACCTGCGAAACCAGGACGTGGAGCGGTACCGCCGGCTCATTGCCTCGCTGGGACTCCGGAGGTAACGCCCTGCGTACAAGAAGTACGCGCTGGGGACATCTAGACGCATTGAGGAGTAATCTTGTCTGAACGAACTGTTACCGGGATGGTGGGTGGAAAGGAAATCACCCTCAGCACCGGCAAACTGGCCATTTCGGCCAACGGAGCAGTCGTGCTCCGACTCGGAGGGGTGGAGTTGCTGGTCACAGCGACCGCCAATCAAGAAATGCGGGAGGGGATCGACTTCTTCCCGCTCACCGTTGACTTGGAAGAACGCATGTACGCGGCCGGGCGCATCCCCGGATCGTTCTTCCGCCGAGAGGGACGGCCCAGCGAGGGAGCCATCCTGGGTTGCAGGCTGATCGACCGGGCGCTCCGCCCGTCGTTCGCCGACAGCTTCCGCTGTGAGACCCAGGTGGTGGCCATGCCGCTCTCCATCGACGGGGAGAACCCTTTCGACGTTCTCGCCCTGATCGGAGCGTCGGCAGCGCTCACGGTGAGCCCCATCCCCCTCCAGGGACCCATAGGGGCGGCTCGCCTCGCCCTCATCAAGGGCGAGTGGGTTGCTTTCCCCACCCACGAGGAGATCGCCGAGGGGGTGTTCGAGATAACCGTGGCCGGGCGGCGCAACCCCGACGGTGAGATCGACGTGATGATGGTCGAGGCCGGCGCCACTCCCGGCGGCGTCCGCCTGGTGGCCGACGGAGACCCACCCAGCGACGAGTCCGCCGTGGTGGAGGGACTTGCGAAGGCCAAGACCGTGATCTCCGAAAGCATCGACCTCCAACTGGAGTTGGCGGCGCTGGTGGACATCCCGACGGTCGACTGGCCGTCGGCGCCGGACCTCTCGCCCGATGTGGTGGGACAGGTGGAGAAGGCCGCCGGACCGGGGCTTTCGGACCTGGTCAGGATGGCGGACCGGCGCCAGCGCTCGGATGCGGAGAGAAAGCTGCGGGAAGAGACGGTGTCCGCGGTGGGCGGCGACGACCCCGACGTAGCGTCGGAGGCGAAGAAGGCCTTCAAGCAGGTCCTCAAATCCACGATGCGGGACCGGGTGGTCAAAGAAGGCGTCCGTCTGGATGGACGCTCGCCCACCGACCTCCGCCCTCTGACCATCGAAGTGGGCACGGTGAAGCGAACTCACGGTTCGGGACTCTTCCAGCGAGGCGAGACGCAGGTACTCAACATCGCCACCCTGGGCATGCTCAGAATGGAGCAGATGCTCGACGACCTGGGGATCGAGGAAGGCAAGCGGTACATGCACCATTACAACTTCCCGCCTTTCTCCACCGGCGAGGCCGGTTTCATGCGCGGCCCGAAGCGCCGAGAGATCGGGCACGGCGCCCTGGCGGAGAAGTCGCTCCTGCCGGTGGTCCCCACCCCCGAGGAGTTCCCCTACGCGCTCCGGCTGGTCTCCGAGGTCCTCTCATCCAACGGATCGACCTCCATGGCCGCGGTCTGTTCTTCCACCCTGTCCCTGATGGACGCCGGCGTGCCCATCCTGGCCCCGGTTGCGGGGATCGCCATGGGGCTGATCCACCAGGACGGGGAGTACGTGACCCTCACCGACATCATCGGCGACGAGGACTTCATGGGTGACATGGACTTCAAGGTGGCCGGAACGGCGGAGATGATCACCGCCCTCCAGTTGGACACCAAGATCGCCGGGCTCCCCACCGAGGTGCTGAGCCAGGCGCTGTCCCAGGCGCGGGACGTCCGTCTCTTCATCCTGGAGGAGATGAACAAGGTGATCTCCGAACCGCGTTCGGAACTCAAGGAGTGGACGCCGCGGATCGAGGCCATCGAGATACCCAAGGACAAGATCGGCGAGGTGATCGGCCCGAAGGGCAAGATGGTGAGAGAACTCGAGGAGGAGACGGGAGTCTCCATCGAGATCGAGGAGACCGAGGGCAAGGGGATCGTGCGGGTTGCATCGGCCGACGGCCCCGCCCTACAGGCGGCGGTCGAGAAGATCAACCTGATCGCATTCCCGCCCCAGCCCGAGGAGGGCAAGGAGTACGAGGGGGAGGTGGTCAACATCACCACCTTCGGCGCCTTCGTCAACATCCTGCCCGGACGCGACGGTCTGCTACACATCTCCAAGCTCGACTCCGACCGGCGGGTCAACCGGGTTGAGGACTACCTCTCCCAGGGCCAAAAGGTGAAGGTGGTCGTGGACGGCATGGACCGGGGCAGGGTCAGCCTGATCCTGGCCGAGCGGCTCCAAGGCCCCGCACCCGGCCAGGAGAGTCCCCGGCGTGATGGCGGTGGACGTGGTCCTCGGCGTGA
>JAAXHN010000061.1 GCA_012270885.1 Acidimicrobiia bacterium
AAGACCCGATTCCGCCGTATCGTCACCCCCATTCCCGTTCCCCAATCCATCGATCTGATCCGGCGCCTGCGGGAGGTGGAGCCGCGGTCCATGGCCGGCATGGTGCCCATTGTCTGGCATCAGGCCCAGGGGTTCCAGGTGGGCGACCCCTACGGCAACCAGTGGATCGACTTGAGCAGCGGCATCGTGATGGCCAACAGCGGCCATGCCCACCCCCGCGTCCTGGAAGCCATCCGGAGACAGACGGATTCGCCGCTGCTGTTCACCTATGCCTACCCGGGAGAAGTCCGGCAGCGGCTGCTGGAGCGGTTGGTCAGGCTGGCGCCTCCCGGACTGGACAAGGCCATCCTGTTCTCGTCGGGAACCGAAGCCAACGAGTGCGCCATCACGCTGATGCGGCGGAACGGCCAGCGGATCTCGCCCCGTAAGTCGGCAATTCTGTCTCTGGAGGGGAACTACCATGGGCGGACGCTGGCGGCCAAGGCTGCCAGTTGGGGACCAGACCGGGTGGACGGCATCCCTCGGGATCAACTGGGCCACTTTCTGCTCCCCACTCCCGGCGAAAACGGGTTCGCCGCCGATCTGCAGTCCCGCGGCCTGGCCCCGGGAGACGTCGCCGGCATCCTCCTGGAATCCATTCCCGGCGTCACCACCGCCTGCCATCCCCTGGAATACATGCGGGAGTTGAGGGAGTGGGCGACCCGCCATGGGGTGCTGATCGCCGTGGACGAGATCCAGTGCGGGATCGGGCGGACGGGGAAGATGTTCGCCATCGAACACTACGGCATTGCTCCCGACCTGATTACCTGCGGCAAGGGGCTGAGCTCCAGCCTGCCGGTTTCGGCCGTGATCGGGGCCAGGGAGGTGATGGACCTGGCTCCCCCGGGCGAGATGTCCAGCACTTTCGGCGGCAACCCGGTCTGCGCGGCCGCCGCCGAGGCCAACCTGGAGTTGATGGAAGAGGAAGGGCTGACGGAGCGGGCGGCGGAGCTGGGAGAGCTGCTGGAACAGTGGCTGGCCCCGGTCGCGCGGAGGCATCCTCGATCCATCGGCCAGGTCAACGGCAAGGGGTTGTTCTATTCCATTCACTTGAGAAATCCGGACACGGGAGAGCCCGGGGTGGGGATGGCCGATCGGGTGGCCCTGGAGTGCGTCCGCCGGGGTGTCCTGCTGTTTGTGACGGGGCGGGGCTTCCTCAAGATCGTGCCTCCGCTGACGATTGACCGGGAGGCCTTGAAGGAGGCCGTGGAGGTGGTGGCGGCTGTCCTGGACGAGGAGTTGACTGCATGACACGGCCATTGACGGTGGACCTGGAGGGACGCACCGCCCTGGTGACCGGTGGCGGCACGGGGATAGGCCGGGCCATCTCGATGGGGTTGGCCCGCTGCGGGGCCCGGGTGGT
Source organism: Acidimicrobiia bacterium (assembly GCA_012270885.1). Classification (GTDB taxonomy): domain Bacteria; phylum Actinomycetota; class Acidimicrobiia; order Spongiisociales; family ZC4RG35; genus Bin76. The sequence goes on from JAAXHN010000061.1 coordinate 1,403, forward strand.
GGTGAACTATTCCCGGAGCGCCGCCGAGGCGGAGTCTGCCGTGGCCGAAATCGCGGCCCAGGGTGGGCAGGCCCTGGCCCTTCGCGCCGACGTGACCGACGAGGACCAGGTCAGGCGGGCCGTCGCGACCGCTGTCGAAACCTACGGCGGGCTGGACATCCTGATGGCCAACGCCGGGGGGCCGACCGAGAGCTGCTCCACCGAGGAGCTGTCCAGCCGGGACTGGGATGCGGGGTTGAACTTGAACTGCAAGTCGGTCTTCCTGTGCGTCAAGCACGCCGCCCCCCACCTGCCCGACGGCCGGGGACGGATCCTCATCACCTCCTCCATCAGCGCCCGCAGCGGCGGCGGTCCCGGGACCATCACCTATACGGCCGCCAAGGGGGCCCTGAACAACCTGGTGCGGGGGTGGGCCAAGGAGTATGCGCGGCGCGGCATTACCGTCAACGCCGTCGCTCCGGGCGTCATCCGGACCCGCATCCACCAGCAGCGGACGCCTCCGGAGGTCTACCGGGGCCTGATCCAGCGCATCCCCCTGGGCCGCGACGGCCAGCCCGAGGATTGCGTCGGAGCGGCCCTGTTCCTGGCCAGCGCGGAGGCTTCCTTCATCACCGGACAAATTCTGGAAGTCAACGGCGGAATGCTGATGCCGTGATGCGGGCGGGTCGCCAAAAGAGTGATCCACCAAGGGCCACGAAGGACGACGAAGGGCCACGAAGGGGTCGGAAAAGGCTCAAAACCAATTCGCCAGAGGTAGGAAACAAGTCCGGGTGACCACCACGAACCACTGATCACTGACCACGAACCACTGATCACTAACCACTGCCTTCACTCCACCAGGGCGTCGAACAGTTCGGGGCGTCTCTGGCGCAGGGTGTAGTTGGGTTGGCTGCGGGCTTCCCAGAGCTTCTCGGGCAGCAGATCGGCCACCACCATCTCCTCCTCGATCTTCTCGAACGAGGTCCTGGCAGTGACCTCGCCCAGCGGGTTCACCACGATGCAGCCGCCGGCATGGT
>JAAXHN010000062.1 GCA_012270885.1 Acidimicrobiia bacterium
AAGCCGAGGCTCTTTCGGCGAGGACCGCCACGGCTGCTGCGGCGGAGGCGGCCCGGATGGCCAAGGCCGAGTTGGAGACACAGGCGCGGTCCAGCGCCCAACTCGTCTCGCAGCAGCAGGAGACCTTCGAGCGGACCGCCCAGCAAATCGGAGTCCGTATGGAGAGAATGCAACAGGACATGGCCTCCCGGCAGGGAAACTGGTCCGAGCAGTTCGGTCGGGTGAACGAGACCCTGGCGAAGCTGGGGGGAACCACCGAGTCACTCACCCACATGCTCAGTTCTCCGGGGCAGAAGGGAAGCTGGGGTGAGAAGGTGGCCGAGGACATCCTCCGGGCGATGGGAATGGCAGAGGGCGTCTCCTACGATGTGCGAAAGAGGCTTCCCGGCGGGGAGATCCCCGACTTCTCCTTCCGTCTGCCCAAGGGACAGTTGCTGTGCATGGACTCCAAACTTCCCTTCGATTCTTATCGGAGCTACCAGGAGGCGCCGGAAGCCGACAAGGAGAAACACCGTCGGGAGTTTCTCAGAGTGGTGCGTGGGCATGTGAAGGCTCTCTCCGCCAAGTCCTACGGAGACGCCGGGATGGTCCTGATGTTCATCCCTCTCGAATCCATCTACTCCTTCATCTGGGAGAGCGACACGGGGTTGTTGGACTTCGCGTTCGAGAACCGGGTGATGCTCTGTAGTCCCTCCAACCTCTTCGCCATCCTCACCCTGGTGAGGGAGGCCAACGCAGCGTTCGCGCTGGAGCAGGCCGGCGACGAGGTGCTGGAGATCTTCAACCTGGTGAAGAGGGAGTGGATGGACACCCAGAAGGTGATCGAGGTGCTCCAGACCCACATCAAGAACGCCGACAAGAAGGTGGACGAGATCACCGGGAAGCGGTATCAGGCAATGGAGAGGGTCTTCGGCCAGGTCGACTCGGTGCGCAGCAATCGGGGTATGACCCCCACCGACGAAACCGCGCCCGGTGAGACTATTCCTTTGATCAAGGCTATGTAGGGCCCGGCGAATGGATCGCCTTCCGTCGCCGGTGTCCGGGTCGGGCCGGAGGTTCTCTATCCTCTGACGCACATGTCGGACCTTGAAACCATTCTGCAGACCACCCTGGATTGGGGTAGGGCGAAGAAGCGTTTTGCCCTGGCAACCGTGGTGGCGGTGAGGGGTTCGACCTACCGGCAGTTGGGGGCCCGCCAACTCGTGGCGGAGGATGGCTACTCGGTGGGGACCGTGTCGGGGGGATGCCTGGATCAGGACCTGCATCGGGTGGTGCAAGAGGTGTTGGCATCGGATGATCCGAGACTGGTGGAATTCGACCTGACCGCCGACGATGAGGCGATATGGGGATGGGGGATAGGGTGTAACGGAGCCACGGAGTTGCTGGTAGTCCCGGCGGCCGATGCCCGGGAGTGGGCCGAGCAGGTCGCATCCTCCCGCACCCGCGGGGGGCCCCTGGCAGTGGTGCATGAGTTGTTCGGGCCCCGGTTCGCCAAGTTGTATGTGGAGGCGGACGGGGTGAGGGCCGGCGCCCTGTCGGATTCCTCTCTGGAATCGCAGGCTGTCTCCATGGCGCGGGAAGCCATAGCCGAGGGCAATTCTCACATCAGCGCTCCCCAGGGTCGGCGGATGATGGTGGAGGCGTTGGGCGCTCCCTCCAGGCTGCTGATCTGCGGGGCGGGCCACGACGCCGATCCGCTGGCCCACTACGCGGCAGAGTTGGGATTCGAGGTGGTGGTGAGCGATGAGCGGGAAGGGATGCTCACTCCCGGGCGGTTTCCCTCCGCCCACCTGGTACCAACACTTGCCTCCCGGTTGGGCTCGAAGGTGAGCCTCGACCGGCGGACCTATGTGGTGGTGATGAGCCACAATTACCTGCGGGATCTCGAATACCTGCGGTCCCTCCTGGACACCGATGTCCCATATATAGGGACTCTGGGTCCCGGCGCCCGACTGGAGCGTCTGATAGCCGACCTGGAGGTGTCGGGATCACCGCCCTCGACTGAAGACCTCGCCAAGACGTACGGGCCTGCCGGTTTGGACATCGGCGCCGAGGGACCCAAGGAGATCGCCTGGGCGGTCATGGCGGAGATACTGGCCGTGCGGCGTCATCAATCCGGCGGCTACCTGCGGGATCGCAAAGGTCCGGTATCATCTCGACGAGACTGATTGTCTCCACACACCCTTTACATCCAGCAAACGAGATCGATCCAGGAACCGGAGGAGCCTCACATGAAGATCGAACACGAAATTGAAGTAGCCAAGCCGCTTCCGATGGTCTGGGGTTTCTTCCAGGACATCCCCTCCGTGGTTCAGTGCATGCCCGGAGCGGAGCTCACCGAGGACAAGGGCGACGGCGTGTACGCCGGGAAGATCTCGGTGAAGCTCGGACCGCTCAGCGCCAACTTCGACGGCGAGGCCACAATCGCCCCGGATCCGGATGCCCGGTCTGCCACCATCACCGGCAAGGGAGTGGACAGGCGGGGAGGGAGCCGGGGCCGGATGACCGTTGAGTATCAGCTCCGGGAGACCGAGGGGGGCACCGGGGTAAAAATCGAGGCCAACGTGTCCCTGGCCGGGGCGGTGGCCCAGTTCGGACGGAGCGGGTTGATCAAGGAGATCTCGAACCGGCTGATCGGCGAATTCGCCGAGTGTTTGGAGGGAAAGCTCAGCGCGGTCACCGTCGAGGAGGCGGCCCAGGTACAGGCGGGAGAGGTGAGGGGGATCGCGTTGTTTTTCCAGACGCTCGGTTCCCGGATCAAAGGACTCTTCTCCCGCTCCCGATAGAGGTGCCGGATGGGCTGTCCGGCTGCTTGATCAGCGCTTCCAGGAAGGCTCCAGTTCGGGGTCGATCCAGTAGCGCTTCAACGCCTCGGTGACCACCGACGGCGCCAGCAATTCCTTGGTGACGAGCGAGGAGAGGACGCTCACCACCAGGTAGCCGGTGTCGATCTCGAAGAAGCGCCGAAGCTTCCTGCGGGTGTCGGAGCGTCCGAAGCCGTCGGCGCCCAGGGTTACGTACGGGATTGGCACGTACCTCGAGATCTGGTCCGGCACGGCGCGCATGAAGTCGGTGACCGCGGTGATCACCTCCCCTGCCGCCGCCAGTCTCCGGGTTACGTACGGCTCCCTGGGACGTTGGTTGGGATGGAGCAGGTTCCAGCGTTCCACTTCCATCGCCTCGGTGCGCAGGGCCTGGTAGGAGGTGGCGGACCACAGTTCCATTCCGATCCCGTAGTGTTCGGCCAACTCCTGCTGGGCCTCCAGAGCGGCGCCCACAGTCGATCCCGAGAATAGGATGGACCCCTGTTTGGGCACTCCCTCGGGGGAGGGGACCCACCGGTATAGCCCGGCCAGGATGCCCCCGTCCACACCGGCGGGTTTGGTGGGATGGTGGTAGTTCTCGTTGTACACGGTCAGGTAGTAGGAGATGTCCTCGTTCTCCTGGTACATCCGCCGGATGCCGTCCTCGACGATCACCCCCAACTCGTAGGCGAAGGCAGGGTCGTAGCTTCTCATAGACGGGACGGTGGTGGAGAGCAGCAGGCTGTGGCCGTCCTGGTGCTGGAGACCCTCGCCCATCAGGGTGGTGCGCCCGGCGGTGGCGCCCAACAGGAACCCCCGCGCCCGGGCGTCGGCGGCCGCCCAGATCATGTCCCCCACTCTCTGGAAGCCGAACATGGAATAGAAGATGAAAAAGGGGATCATCGGGATTCCCCGGTTGGCATAGCAGGTGGCGGCGGCCGTCCAAGAAGCGAGAGATCCCGCCTCGGTGATTCCCTCCTCGAGGAGTTGTCCGTCCTTTCTCTCCAGGTAGGCCAGGATCATGGCTGCGTCCACCGGTTCGTAGAGTTGGCCGCGCGACGAGTAGATGCCGAGTTCCCGGAAGAGGGGATCCATGCCGAAGGTGCGGGCCTCGTCGGGGACTATCGGCACCACCCGGGGTCCGAACTCGGGCACCCGACACAGGTTGCGGAGCAGCCTTACGAAGGCGGTGGTGGTGGAGACCTCCACCTTGCCGCTGCCCTGGTTGAGCACGTCGAAGGTCTCGGGCGGGGGGAGGGTCAGGGGCTTTCGGATCCGGATCACCCGGCTGGGAAGCCAGCCCCCCAGGCGTTTGCGGCTCTCCATCAGGTATTGGTATTCGGGGGACGAGGTGGGCGGCCGGTAATAAGGGGGGTCAAGATCTCCCTCGAAGGCCGCTTCGGGGATTTCCTGGCGCAGCTCGAGTCGATCGCGTAGCTGCATGAGTTGTTGGTTGGTGAGTTGCTTGATCTGGTGGGTTGCGTTCCGCCCTTCCACGTCGGGCCCCAGGGTCCAGCCCTTGATGGTCTTGGTCAGTATCACCGTGGGGGCTCCCGAGGAGCGGGTGGCCGCTTCGTAGGCGGCATACACCTTGTGAGGGTCGTGACCTCCCCGCCGCAGCTCCCAGATGTCCCGATCACTCAGTA
>JAAXHN010000063.1 GCA_012270885.1 Acidimicrobiia bacterium
GTAAGCATCCGAGGCAGAGTCCGCGTAGCGACTCTCGGTCTCTTGAAGGGTCTTGAGTTTCCCCATGTCTTGATAGGAGGCGCCAACCACGTATGGGTGCGGGAACCAGATGGCGCCGACAGGGTGAAAGCGCAAAAGCGACTCCTCTATGTGGCGATGACTCGCGCAACGGAGACCCTCACCATCACCTTCTCTGGCGATGGGCCCCTGGCCCAGGCTATTCAAACGATCCCCCGACTTTAGAGGCTCATCGGATATGAGGGGTAGTTGGCGAAGTTCCGCAAAGCCGAACGCGGCTCGCTTGATCCGTTTGACCAGGCTGTTCAAAGCTTCGGTGGGTCCGATGGTCACCACCGAGTGGCGCCAGATGGTGAGTGTACTCTGCGGACGTTTGATCTGGTAGATGTCCCTGCCGGACGCTGGTGCCGGGAAGAAGGGGTTCTATTTCTCCGGCGACGACCGACATCCGAGTGGACAAGGAATAGGACACACAAATGGTCAGGATGATATAGTGATAGTAGAGTGGTGTCTGTGCGCTCCTACACGAAATCTCATCCATGGATCACCTTCAAGGCCACCGACATCAACTCGCTCGGTCCCAGAGTTTGGATGCTGCTGGGGGAGGCGCGATCGAAGTGCGAGCATCTTGCCGGGACTCCTTTACAACCTAAAGTAGCCCGTAGGTTTTATGAGGTTGCCCTCATTAAGGGGGCGCAAGCAACCACGGCTATTGAGGGGAACACTCTCACCGAGGAACAGGTAGCCGGCATATTACGCGGAACCTTCCGCGCTCCTCCCTCTCGCGCCTATCAAGAGCGGGAAGTCAAGAATGTGCTCGAGGCTCTTACAACCCTTTCCAGGGAGATCATGCGGGGCGAACTCCCCACTATCACAAGCGAGCTCATCTGTGAGTTCAACCGCCAGGTATTGGAGGAAACCGATTACGAACCGCACGTTGTGCCCGGACGAATTCGCGAGTACGGAGTCGGGGTGCTTGGATACCGAGGAGCCCCGGCAGAAGACTGTCAATACCTCATGGATCGGCTAGCCGAATGGCTGGAAAGCGACGTTTTTCGGTCAGAGGACACTGAGATCCGGTTCGCCTTGGCTGTTGCCTGCGCGATTTATGCCCATCTTTACATAGCGTGGTTACATCCTTTTGGAGACGGTAACGGACGCACCGCGAGGCTACTGGAGTTTCTGATCCTCGCTAGGTGTGGGATGATTCCTCTCCCGGCTGCTCACCTTATGTCGAATCACTACAACCTGACACGAGACCGGTATTACCGCGAACTGGCCAAAGCCAGTAGTAACAGCGAGACCGGCGGTTTCTTGGGCTACGCCATACAGGGGCTGGTGGACGGCATTCGAGATCAGATCGATCAAGTGCTGAAGCAGCATTTCAAAGTGACTTGGATCAACTTCGTGCATGAGACGATGAGGCAGTTCCCTGCGAGCCCGGCGCGAGAGCGCCAAAGATCACTGGTCCTCGCCTTGCCCTCTGGAGTTGACAAACCCAAAGAGCAACTGCCCGAACTCAGCCCGAAACTCGCAGGTCTTTACGCTAGAAAAGGGCCCCGAACATTGAGCCGTGATCTCAATCGGCTCCAGAACGTTCAGTTGGTAACCAGGGGACCCAAAGGATGGAGGTCGAACGACAGGATCATAAGGGCCTTCCTACCGCCCATGGCCGAAACCGACCAGGAGACAGGGTAGGCGCCGGACCGTCGGCGCTGTCACGCCGTCGATGATCGAGGATAGGCTCAACTCCGTAAAATGAGCGGCGCTTTCATCAAAGGATTGGGCCCTTCGCGAATTGTTGGGGTGGGTTGCTGGAGTGGGCGGTTCAGGGGATTCAGGTGTCGTTGATTGGACGGGAACGGCAGAGACCACATACTGGCGATCCCGCAGCTATCTGGATTTGAGGGTCAGAATCAGGCAGGTGGCGAGTGAATCTCGGCCGCGTTGAAGGTGTAGTTGAAGCGGCGGCACCAGATGGCCACCGTCTGGTAGTCGTCCAGGTTCACTTCGGGGGGCACGATGTAGTTCTGGTTGCCCTGGTTGCCCTTCAGGTCTCCCAGCGACAGGTAAGCCACCTCCGAATAGGCAGCGCGGTCGTCGACCAGCGGCGCCGCGGAGAGGATCACCAGGAGGTCGGGACCGTTGGAGACGTCGAGGTCTTCGAAGCGGACCACGTGGGATCCGTCGGGCTGGCGGTAGACCAGCACCGTGCCAGTCCCGGGGTGCCCGATGCTGATCCACTCCGAGACAGACAGCAACACCGGCCCCTCTGGAACCGTGGTAATGGTCGTGGGCGGCGCGGTTGTGGTTGTGGGACCCACCGTGGTCGTCGTGACGGCCGCCGTTGTGGTGGTTGTGCTGGTGGTGGTGACAGGCGGGTTCTCCTGCTCCTCCTCGGTGGCCGGAGTGAAGTCCCGTTCCGAATGCTCGTCGGTTGTCTGGGTTGTGTCCGCAGTGATGGTGGTTACCGGATCATCAGGCGCAGTGGTCGTCGGCGGCGAAGTAGTTGTGGGAGCGGCGGTAGCCGGGGTGGCCTCGGCAGCGGGGGTTGTCGTCGCCACTGCCACCGGCGCCGGGAAGGCCTCGTCCACCACCTCGTCGATGAACAGCTTGTGTGGCTCGAAGTAGGCGATGACGAAGACCCCCAACGCCACCACAACCACGGCGACAGTGATCTTGACCCGTGTGCTGAGTCCCAGCAAAAAACGCACAATGCGCATGTTCTAACCTCCTGGACCCGACCGGCCGCTCCTAGCGGTGGAGGTCGGGGTCATCCTGGATCATCCGGGTGCGGATGGTGAATACCGAATCTCCTGACAGGACCCCGCCCCTGCCGAATAGGCGGCCGCCCTCCCAGTTGGAGAGCCCCAGCTCGGGGCGGTTCAGCGCGAACTGGCCGTCCACCCAGCGGGTGAAGCCGTTGCCCACGAAGGGAGCGTCCACCGTTTCGTAGAAACGCTGTTGGGACGCAGGGTCGTCGTCGATCAGGCTCACCACCAGCTTGGGGCTGAGGGTGTTGAACCACTCGACGGCCTGTTCCACCGAGTCCACGGTGGTCAGGGTGACCTCGGGGCTCTCTTCCCACTCCCACTCGACTCCCAACCGGCTGTGAGGAAGGGTCTCGGTGATGGGCTCTGTCACCGCCCCCTCGGCTCGGGTGACCGTGTCGGACCGGAACCAGTGTGAAGGCACCAGTCCCTCGTCTCCCTCGGTCACCCACAGCTTGGGATTGACGCCCCGGCTCCGGGCGGCCGCTTCGAGGCCGTCGAGGAACAGCGGCGCCAACTCATCGGCCCGTGAGCGCACAAGCGCGCATACGTTGAGGGTGTTGCAGACCTTTCGGTCGAGCGAGTGTCGGACCGCCTTGGCGAACCGGGCCGCGTCGGCGTTCGGACCAGCCACCATCCACCCGCCACCCGTGCCATGGAGGCTCACCGAGATGCCGCTCTGGCGGGCCACGGCTCCGAGTTGGCCCACCGCCTGCCCCGACCCGCGGGCCACGGCCAAAGATAGCTTGGGTTGTGAAAAGAGCGCCCATCCGGAGGCTCGCGACGGGCTGTCCACCAGGGTGACCGCACCTTCCGGCAGCCCGGCCTCGGCCAATGCGGGATCCAGCGCATGCTCGACGATCGCCCGAGCGGTTCCCAGGGCCGCCGAGCCGATCCTGAAGACCACCGTGTTACCGGAACGGAGCACACCAGTGGCGTCTGCGAAAACGTTGGGACGGCCCTCGAAGACGAACCCCACCACCCCCAGGCCGGAGCGGATCAACTGCGCATCCCAACCCTGGTGGGAAGCCTCTTCGATGACCTGTCCCCGGCCGGAGGCAGCGTCCCTCCAAGTGTTCAGGCCGTCCACCATGCCGGAGCGCATCTTGTCGGAGAGCACCAGCCGGGTGGACGTCTGCCCCCTGGCTTGGGCCCGCTCCACATCGGCCTGGTTGGCCTCCGCTATGGGCGCGAACGCAGAGTCGTCCAGGAGACGCCCGGCGAAGGCTCCGTAGAAGTCGGTGATCTGGTGATCTCCAGCTTCCCCCAGCGCAGCGAACGCTCGATGCGCCCGATCCACCGCATTGGTCGCAATCTCCCAGTCGGCAGCGGGGATGCGCAACAGATCTCCGGTGGACTGCACCACCACCAGCCGGTCCCCAGATGCGAAGGCGGCAGCCAGATTCTCTGTCACCAGCGCCACCCGGTCCCCCCCGTAGGGAATGGCCATCCCGGGAGTCAAACGAGTCAGCCGGTCATCCATCTAATTCGGGGAGAATACCAAGCCTCGGCTGTACCCGTCCGGCGTTTCAACAGTAGTGACCGGTGGGCAGCCAACTCCGGTTGGGCGGCCGGGGTTGCACTAGTGCCAACAGGCTCATCACCCCTTTATCGATGGCTAGAAGAACTGCAGCAGGATCCCTACGGCTTCCAGCGTGGCCACGGCGGTCCAAACGATGCGCAGCAGGCTTACCTGCACATCCTTGAGTCCGATCTTCAGGTCCGCCCGAACCCCTTTAATCTCGGCCTTGAGGTCGGTGGCGAGCTGATCTATCCTGTCCTCCAACTCGGTCTTTACCAGCAACAACTCTCCCCTGGTGGCCGGTGCCGACCAATCACCCTCTGCGACGGACGAACCAATAGACATCATCACCCCTCTCTCGCTGCTAGAAGAACCGCAGCAGGATCCCCACCGCAGTCATGGCTCCGGCTGCAATCCAGATCATCCGGTAAATGCCCAACTGCAGGTCCTTCATCTCCACCTGCAGGTCGTGTTTCACCGCCATCAACTCGCCTCGGGTGGCAGGCGCCGACCAGTCGCCTCCTGCTATCGGGGTGCTCATAGACATCACTTCCCCTCTTTTCTTATCGTCTCATCCCCTAGGACATTTCACTCTAATATCATATCCCGGCCGCCTACGGGAGTCAAGCAAAACTGGCCCCTTTCGGCTCTCTATACTTCCGACCAGGTATGGAACTGGTCGACTATCTGCCGGTGGCGGTGATGCTGGTGCTGGCGACCGTGTTCGTCGGCGCGTCGCTCATCGTCTCCAAGATGTTCTCGCCCCATCGGCCCACTCCCGAGAAGCTGGCTCCCTATGAATGCGGGATCATCGCCGAAGGCGAGCCCAGTACCCGCTTTCCCATCCAGTTCTACCTGGTGGCGATGCTGTTCGTGGTGTTCGACGTTGAGATCATCTTCCTCTTCGCCTGGGCGTCGCGGTTCACCGACCTGGGCTGGTTCGGGATCGCCGCGATGGCCATATTCACCTTCTTCGTGATCGAGACCCTCGTCTATGTGTGGAAGCGGGGCGCCCTGGACTGGAACGTCCCCGGGCGCCGCCGCTACCTGCCGGGCACCGTCTCGAGGAGGATGGGCTAGGCATGGCCCGCAGGTCCACCCCGGGCAACCTCGTCACCACAACCATCGACTGGGCGGCCCGCTGGGCACAGACCCAGTCGATGTGGCCGGCCACCTTCGGGCTGGCGTGCTGCGCCATCGAGATGATGGCCACCGGGACCGCCCACAACGACCTGGCCCGCTTCGGGATGGAGGTGTTCCGGGCCTCTCCCCGCCAGGCCGACCTGATGATCGTGGCCGGCAGGGTCAGCCAGAAGATGGCGCCGGTCCTCCGCCAGGTCTACGACCAGATGCCCGAGCCCAAGTGGGTGATCTCGATGGGCGCCTGCGCCTCCACGGGCGGGATGTTCAACAACTACGCTCTGGTGCAGGGGGTCGACCAGGTGGTGCCGGTCGACATGTACGTCCCGGGCTGTCCCCCCGGACCCCAGAGCCTCATGCACGGGATCCTCACCCTCCAGCGCCAGATCATGGCCGGCCAGAAGGTCTCCGGTTAAACCGGTCCCATGTCCGAGGAGAAGACCGAACACGTCGCTGAAGAGGACGCTCCCCATCCAGTGATCGCCCCGGTGATAGATCAGTTTCCCGAGGCCCGGTGGGAGATCTCCGGGACGGACTGGCTGGTGGATGTGGACCGTTCCCAACTGTCAGACCTGGCCGCCGCCTGCAGGGACGCCGGTTTCGAGGTGTGCGTGGACGTAACCGCCGTGGACTGGTACCGGTCGCGCCGCCCCCGCTTCCAGGTGGTGGTGAACCTCCTCTCCCATCAGCACAGACGACGCCTCCGGGTTACCGCAGGCGTTCCCGCCGACGATCCCTCGGTTCCCTCCCTGTGTCCGGTGTACCCGGGGGTGAACTTCCCGGAACGGGAGGTCTACGACCTGTTCGGGATCACCTTCGAGGGCCATCCCGACATGACCCGGATCCTGATGCCCGACGACTGGGAGGGACACCCGCTTCGCAAGGACTTCGCGGTCGGGTCGGTCCCCGTCCGGTTCAAAGAGTCCCCGGAGGTGATCTGAGATGGACGAAGCCTCGGGCCGCTCCACCGTCTCGGCCGACCACGAGACTGAGACCCAGTTCGTGGAGGAGTGGGTATCGGGCACGGAGGTCCCCGACGAGATGGCCACCGGCGAGGGCGCCCAGGAGATGGCCCTCACAGAGAGCGGCTATCGGTTCCGCGAGCAACTGGGTGCGGTAGTCACCGACGACTACCTCTATGAGGAGGAGGTCTCAGAAGACGAGCGGATGATCATCAACATGGGTCCCCAGCACCCCTCCACCCACGGGGTGCTGCGCCTGCAACTGGAGTTGGAGGGGGAGATGATCAAACGGTGCAAGCCGGTTATCGGGTACCTCCACACCGGCATGGAGAAGACCGCCGAGACGCTCACCTTCATGCAGGGGCCCACCAACGTCACCCGCATGGACTATTTGGCGCCGCTCCACAACGAGTTGGCCTTTTCCCTCGCCACCGAGAAGCTCCTGGGAGTGGAGGTCCCGCCCCGGGCGGCGGCCATCCGGGTGCTGATGACCGAGCTGAACCGCATCTCCTCACACCTCGTGGCCCTCGCCACCAACGGGATGGACATCGGGGCGATCTCCATGATGATGTACGGATTCCGGGAGCGGGAGCTCATCCTCGCCTTCTTCGAGAAGACCACCGGCCTGCGGATGAACCACAACTACATCCGCCCCGGCGGGGTGGCAGCCGACCTGCCTCCCGGCTGGCGACAAGATGTGGCAAACATCCTGAAGACCATCCCCGTCCGGCTGGGTGAATACGACGATCTCCTGAAGGACAACCCCATCTGGCTGTCGCGCACCCAGGGCGTGGGAGTGATCACCGCCGAAGAGTGCCGGGCTTACGGCATCACCGGCCCCATCCTGCGAGGCACGGGGGTGGAGTGGGACCTCCGAAAGGTCTTCCCCTATTCGGGGATCGAGCAGTACGAGTTCGACGTGCCGGTGGGCACCCACGGCGACGTCTACGACCGCTACCGGGTGAGGGTGGAGGAGATCATCCAGTCCCTCCGGATCGTGGAGCAGGCCGCCGACATGATGCCCAAGGGCGATTTCCGGACAGATGACCGCAAGGTGACGCCTCCCCCCCGGGCGCGCATCGACGAGTCGATGGAAGCGCTGATCCACCACTTCAAGATCTTCACCGAAGGCTTCCGGCCGCCCCCCGGAGAAGCCTACGCGGCAGTGGAGTCCCCCCGGGGCGAACTGGGGTGCTACCTGGTGTCGGACGGGGGCGGAATGCCCTGGCGCTGCCACATCCGGGGCCCGTCCTTCTATAACCTCCAGGCTCTGCCGGTCATGCTGGCCGAATCGATGGTGGCCGACACCATCGCCACCATCGCCTCACTCGATCCCGTGATGGGAGACGTCGACCGCTAGCACC
>JAAXHN010000064.1 GCA_012270885.1 Acidimicrobiia bacterium
ACTAGAAGCTTCCAAACCCCCGGACCGCGCCGGGCCCGTGAGTCCTCGCCACAAGAGTCTCCCGGGCGTGCTGTCCCGGGGAAAGAGGGCGGTCAACCTCACGGTTACCGGCAGGTGCCTGCCAGCACACACGGGTTGACCTTGATAATCGCCTGCCGGGGTTCGTAGTTGACCTTCCACATCTCGGTGGTTTCCTCCCCTGCCTGGCGGATTGTGCGGGTGACCCAGGTCCTCCAACCTACCTGGGCGGTCTGGACATACTTCCGTTCACCCATCGCAATCTCTGGATCGGCAATCAACCGGGGTCCGGGTGGCTCCACGACGTCGAGACGCTCCGACACGTCGGCTGTCACCACCCGCGCCTCGGGGCCTCCCTCGAAGGCAACCTCCACTAGGCCCATGCCGTCCTTCCATTCCCCCACGACGGAGCGTCCGTCGTTGTCCCCGAAGAACTTGACGATGAGTGAAGTGTCTGTGTACTCGGCCCTGATCAACACATCGCCAGGAGAGTTGTTGCGAAAGATCAGGTCTATGTCGGGCCAGTTGATGGTTGCCTCTATGCCCTCGGGATAGCGGGGAAAGTAGCCACTGTGAGGCATGTGAAACACGTCTTCATAGCCGCCCCAGAACGCCGCGTTGTAGAAGGTGGTGGCGAACTGGCTAACTCCCCCTCCTACACCTCTGACCAGAGTGCCGTTCACCAGTGTCCCCGCTTCCACAAAGCCCTTCTCGGTGGTTCGTTCGCCCACGCGCCGGTTGAGACTGAACCTCTCGCCGGGCTTCACCACCGCACCGTCCACCAGGTCGGCAAAGAGGTGGATGTTGGTCACCCGGGCCGAGCAGCAGTAGTGGTAGGTGGTGAACTGCGACACCAGATGAAGTTCGCCCTGCCACTCAACCTCGGGTGTCTCCTCGGGGGCCTCCACCGGATCGGCCCTGGGCACCAGGCGCACGGCCCGGGCCAGAAACGTCGCCATCTCGGCCCGGGTGACAGGCCGGTCGGGACAGTACCGGGCCGGGCTGGTGGAGCACCCGACGGTGATGTTGGCGGAAGCCAGCGCATCGATGCTGTCCCCATGGGAGTTGCCGACCGTATCGGCGAAACCGGCCGGTTCGGCAGGCGCCAAGTCAAAGGCTCGGGTCAGGAAACTCGCCATCTCGGCGCGGGTGACGGACCGGTCGGGACAGTACCGGGCCGGATTGCGATAGCAGCCGCGGGTTATCTCCAACTCGGCCAACTTGTCCACGTACGCCGCCCACCAGGCGTCTTCCTCCACATCCGCGAACTTGGGGGAGTCGGCAGGGGGAGGCTCCCTTCCGAACACCAACCGCACCATCCACACCGCCATCACCCAACGCGGCAGGGGTTCGGCCGGACAGAATTTGCCGGTGGCGCACTCGGTACCGATGAAGACGCCCGCCTCCGCCAGGGCCTCCACCGCAGCGGTGTGTTCCCCCGCCTCGGCGATGTCATCATACCAGGAAATCACCGCAGGGGCCGGGGCGGCCGCCAACCCCGAAGGAAGAGCCACAGCCACCAACAGGGCGGACAGGCCAGCCAGAAAGGTTCTTAGACGGGGAGCGACCAAGCCATCTCCGAGAATAAATCGAGTCCGTTGCGGCGCAGGGTCTTTCGACTCCCGAGGTCCAGCCGCCCGTCCGCAGCGGACGGGCGGGATTGGGCCACCCGAAGATGCGGATACCATCAGAGCACCAACCGTCTTCGGAAGAACCTTTGTCCAAGAGCCCACAATCCCTCTCGCCCGTTGCGCTCTCCTCCATCCCCGTTCCCTGGGGTGTGGTGCTAGCTGGGGCCGCCATCGCCTTTCTGGTTATGGGTGCCCGCCAGACCCTTGGCATCTTCCTGCGAGCAGTGACCGAGGAGTTGGGATCGGGACGGGAGCCTTACAGCCTGGCGGTGGCCATCCTCAGCCTGCTCATGGGTCTGCCGGTCGGTGGCTACCTGGCCGACCGCTTCGACCCCCGGCGGGTGCTCCTGGGATCTGCGGTCATATACGGGATCGCCATGGTGGGCGTGGCCGGCCTCACCTCGGCGGCCGGTCTGCTGTTCTTTCTGGGACTCCTGGGCGGCATCGGGTTCAGCGGGGTGTCCCTGGCGCTGGTAATGGGGGCGGTGGGCCGGCTGGTCCCCGCAGAGCGGTGTTCGTCGATGCTGGGAGTGATAACCGCCGGTGCTTCGGTGGGGATGTTCCTGACCGTTCCGGTCGCCCAGGTGGGCCTGGATACGATTGGATGGCGATGGAGCTTCGGCGTCATTGCGATGTCCGCGGTGCTTATCGGAACGCTGGCCTTCCTGTTCCCCGGCCCCCGAAGCGAGGGGGCGCGAAGCGAAGACACGATCGACGAACCCTTCGTCGAAACCCTCCGCAGGGCGCGACGCAACCGGAGCTACCTGCTGCTCATATCCGGGTTCTTTGTCTGCGGCTTTCATGTGAGTTTCATCGCTATCCACCTTCCCGCCTTCCTGACCGACGCCGGGCTCTCGGGCCGGGTTGCTTCCATCGCCCTGGCGATGATCGGGCTGTTCAACATCCTCGGCTCCCCCCTCTTCGGCCGCCTCGGCGACAGCTACCGCAAACGGACCCTGCTGGCTCTGTTGTACGGCATCCGGGGGCTGTTGATGATCGCTTTGCTCCTGGCGCCGATCACTCCCGTCACGGCTATCCTCTTCGGCGCCACCATGGGGATGGTCTGGCTGGGAACCGTGCCGCTCACCTCTGCCACGGTTGCCCACCTACTGGGCGCCCGCTACCTCACCACCATGTTCGGCGTGGTGTTCTTCTCCCACCAGGTGGGCGCTTTCCTGGGGGTGTGGCTGGGCGGACGGGTGTTCGACGCCACCGGCTCCTACGTCCCGATCTGGCTGATCGCCATCGGGCTGGCGGCGGCGGCGGTGATCGTCCACCTTCCCATCCAGGACCAGCGGCAGCCGGTCCTGGTCAATCCGGCGGTGGCAGCCGGGAAGACGTGACCGGGTGACCGACACCCCTTCTGAGAGGGACCACACCGCTGATAAGTTGCCGGGGGCCTCCTCCCCCTCGCAGGTTCCCTGGGCGATAGTTCTGGCGGGTGCGGTGATCGGTCTCCTGTCCATGGGGATCCGCCAATCGTTGGGAGTGTTCCTGCTGGCGGTCTCAGAAGACCTGGGACCCGGGCGGGAGCCGTTCAGCCTGGCGGTGGCGGTGCTCAGCTTCCTGATGGGGTTGCCGGTGGCCGGGTACTTGGCCGACCGGTACGACCACCGACGGGTGCTGCTGGTCTGCTCTCTCCTCTACGGCGGCGCGCTGGTGATGGTCTCCCAACTCCACTCGTCGGGGGGGCTGGTGCTCTATCTGGGCGTGGTGGCGGGCCTCGGAACGAGCGGCCTGTCGTTCGGGGTGCTGATGGGTGCGGTGGGGAGGCTGGTGCCGGTGGACCGGCGGTCGGCGATGATGGGGGTAATTGCGGCCGGGACCTCGATGGGAATGCTGCTGGTGGCGCCCGCCGCCCAGTTCGGCCTGGAGGCCTTCGGCTGGCGGGCTTCCTTCGCCACCATGGGCGCGGTGGTGCTGGCCATGAGCTCGCTGGCATTCCTGTTTCCTCGCCAGGCGACCCTGCAGGCGGCACAGGACGGAGTGATCGACGAGCCCTTCGGTGTCGCTGTCCGCAAGGCCCGGCGTAGCCGGAGTTACCTGCTGCTCACTGCCGGCTTCTTCGTGAACGGGTTCCACATCGGGATGATCGTCACCCACCTTCCCGCCTTCCTGATAGACGGAGGGATAACCGGCGCCGTGGCCTCGGTGGTGCTGGCGGTGATCGGCGGAGTCAACATCTTCAGTTCTCCGATGTTCGGACGGCTGGGCGACCGGCTGCGGAAGCGGAACCTCCTGATGCTCATCTACGGGACGCGGGCAGTGTTGATCGCGGCGCTTCTGATCCTTCCCCTCAGTCCAGCCACCGCCCTGGGGTTCGGCCTCTGCATCGGGGTGATGTGGATGGGCGCCGTGCCGTTGACTTCGGCCACGGTTGCCCACCTCCTGGGCGCCCGTTACCTGTCGGCGCTGTTCGGGGTGGTGTTCTTCTCCCACCAGATCGGAGCCTCCATCGGTGGGTGGCTTCCCGGCCGGGTGTTCGACGCCACCGGTTCCTACGTTCCGGTCTGGCTCCTTGCGATCGCCCTCTCGGTGGCGGCCTTCCTCATCCACCTGCCCATCCACGACCGAGACGCAGCAGCACAAGGCTGAAGCGTCCTGCCGCAGCGCGCCGACATGTGTCAGTGGTTGTGAAAAAACCGCAGCCCCTTACTTGCCGCGCCGCCACCAGCGTTCCTTCGAGCGTAAAGGTCGGCCGAGAAAACTCTCGAGGTTCCTTCGGTGCAGGACCGTTCGGTCGCCGCCGCTGGCGGCTTCGTCGATGAGGGTCGAAGGCAGATCGTCCCAATCGAAAGCCCGCCTGCCGAATGCGTCCCGCTGCTCCCAGACTATGACGGTGTCCCCCTCTGTGGTCCAGCCCGTGGGCCCCTCGCTTTCCCTCTTCGTGTAGGCCGGCNNAGCGTTTGTCGGCATAGTCGAGCCAGGTGACCTCCCCACACCAGTGCGGCGGTACGCCCTCGGCCGCTTCTGCCAGAATGTCCCCGAGCACTGAAGACGAAACCGATAACCAGTCCTGGGGAAGCCGGTCCTCTTCCATGCGGGTCATAACCTCGGATAGATACCGCCGGTACAAGTGCCCGATCAGACCTTTGCGAATCTGCTGGACATCACCTTGGAGGCTTTGCCTGAGACCTTCCTTGTGAGCAGGAAGGGCAGTTGTGGTGTAGATCATCATGCTTCGCTTGGCAATCTCGTCGGGGAAGGAGTGAGGCTCGGCGTTCATCGACAGGACAAACCCCGGGTACTCCGCCACCGAGGGTGGCATCTCGTCTTTGATCATGTCCTTGCCATGCTGGTTGAAAGCTCGCTTCCCGACATCATCGAAGACCACGGGATGGCGCCGGTAGGCGTGTTGCAGACCGCGCAGCTGGGCGGTGGTGAAACCCCTCTTGTCAACCGTGTGAGAACGACCGAACATCGACGTCGTCAAAGTATCCACCAGGCTGGTCTTGCCACAGTTGGACTTGCCGAAGATGATGGCGAACGAGGGATAGCGCACGACATCACTGTCCCTCAGATGCGCCAGTGAACGGAGGTCGCAGATGAGCGGCGAGAAATACAACCAAGCCATGAACGTGAAGTAATCCCGCTGCAGTGCCGGAACATCGCCTTCGAACGCTCCCTCGTAATTCCCGAAGAAATCCAGCAACAGCCTCGCGTCCGTACGAACCGCCGAAGTATCCCAGTCCAGGGGGAAATCCTTCCCGGACAAGACGGCCCTGTTGGTGCTCCTGTCTATAGAGAAGTAGCGATTGTCCTCCTCATTGGTGGATTTGACCAGCCGGATGCGGATCAACTCACTCCTGACCACCGGCGTGATTCTCTGTTTACCGGAGCGGAAGGTGGGAATGGCGGCCGCCAGGCGAGGCTTCAACACTGCGGCCACTTTCTCGATCCGCTGGATCTGCACCGGCGCCGATACTTCGACCTCTGCTGGATCCGGGGCCTCGATGATCACAGTCGCGGAGTCGTCCGACAGCACAGGGACGTCAGTTACATCAATCTCGGCCTGGACAATCGGCTCCCTAGGTGTCCTTCCCAGGGACGTT
>JAAXHN010000065.1 GCA_012270885.1 Acidimicrobiia bacterium
GTTCGGGGCAACTCTTCCAACTCGACTGCGGTTTCCACTTCCGAGCGGGCTTTGCCGCGAGGTCGCAAGCCTTTTACCCGCAGGTTGTCCTCGGTAATGTGGACTCCTGCTCTGCGGGTCAACTCCGCCAGTGTCTCAGCACGCACCGCCGCGGCCTGGTTCTCCACCCGGAACGTCGACTGCAACCGTTCCCGGAGCTGTTCCAGGGTTGCGTCTCCCACCACCAGGTTGGGTAGAACCACCTCGATCTGGTTGATGACCCGACGGTCGCTAGCTGTCTTTTCCATGTCTACCAGTATACCACAGGGGTGTGACAAAACACCGCTATATAGCACTACATTAGTAAAAAAAACACGAAATATTCTTTCCCTTTTCCTGCCTCAAAGGCACGACCAGGGACCATGGGTATTCTCGGATGATCTCCCCAAGGTTTGCAACGGGAAGGAGCACCAATGAGACGAACCATCGAACATGTGAGGGAGTTTGCCGCTGCAGACCAAGGCTTGGCGTTCGTCTCCTTCGCCCGGGCAGACGGGACTGTGCACTCCACACTGATCAACGCCGGTGTGATGAAACATCCGGTCACGGACGAGGAGGTGGTGGCGTTCGTTGTGAGGGGAGATACGGTGAAACTGCGCCACTGGCGGCACACCCCGACAGCCACAATTACCTTCCGGGCCGGATGGTCATGGATCGGCGTGGAGGGCTCGGTGACCCAGGTCGGCCCCGACGATCCCATGGAGGGGTTCGACGCGGCGGACCTCCCCCGACTGCTGAGGGACATCTTCACAGCGGCGGGAGGAACTCATGAAGACTGGGAAGAGTACGACCGGGTAATGGCGGCCGAATGCCGGGCAGGGGTGTTCATCCATCCGACCAAGATCAGGGGCACGAACCTGGGCAGGTAAGCGCGAGCACCCTCTTATCACGGCTGCGGGCTACCCGCACTCCTGCTGCCACCGGCACGCCGAGTGGAGAGTCGACCTCCTCGTTAGGAGATCGCCCAGGTTCCTTCCCTTCCAGCAGTTGTCCAGCCGTCCGGTCCTTCGACGACACGGTATGTGAGCCATAGTCCGCAAACACCACCGCACCAGAGGTTGGCTCCGACCGTTGCACCCTCGTTATCGAATTCCGCAGGAGCAAGCGTGATGATGACACTGCCGGGTATGACCGGCTCCAGTACATCCTCTCGTACGAATTGGCCCCAATCGTCGATGAACTCGATCGGTCCAAGATGGTCGATGGCGGCGATGATCGCTTGTCGTTGCTCCTCGGTGAGCAACCGGTCCGACTGGCCTTGGTTCATCGCATCTCCGGCGTGCGGGTCAAGGCGGTCCAGTATCAGGATGCGGCTGAATCGGTATTCAGGGCCGAATGTGTTGTCGAACTCAACCAGTTGCCGAGCCACAGCGGCGTAGATCGACGGTTCCGCGGAAGCACGCTCCGCCTCTGTGAGAGCCCCGTTCCCGCACGCCGGTAGAAGAAAGAAACCAACCAGGACGGCGACTGGCACCCACGCCAATGGGGATCCCGACCTGCTCCCAGCTTTCGTCGAACCCTGAATGGCAGGCGGCTCGGGAAGTGACTTCTGTACGAGAGGGGCTTCACCCATGAACCAGCCCATACGCGGCCAGTATGGCGGCAAGGGAGGAAACGTGACCTCGGGTTTTATGCACGATGCGACTTACCTTGGGCAACGGCGCCTTTCCGGTCCGGTAACTTCAATTTGGATGGCTCTGTTCGTGTCACACCGGGAGCGTCGGCTGTGGTTCTGGACGATCGCCATTGTGGTGGCGATCTTCTCGACCCTGGGGCTGGCGGGGGCGCTGGCCGAACAGCTCTCCGAGACCGGTCTGACCACGGTGGGCTTCGCCGGGGCGATGCTCTTGGTCGGGGTCACCGTGGTCATCCAGGGGCTGAGGACCAAGCCCTCCGGCGCCGAGATCGGCGTGGCTCTGGGGGTGGCGGTGGTCTATCTGATGGTCTTGCTCCGTCTGGCGCTGGCGGAACGCAGCCACCTCATCGAATACGGGGTGGTGGCTTCTTTCATTTACGACGCACTCAAAGAACGTAGAGGCCAGGGTGGCCGGGTTCCCGTGCCCTCCGTGATGGCGGTCTTGGCCACCGGGGTGGTAGGTGTGCTGGACGAGTGCATTCAACTCTTGTTGCCCAGCCGCCACTTCGATCCGGTCGACATGGTGTTCAATTCGCTGGCCGCCGTCATGGCGGTGCTGGCGCGGGTAGCGCTGGCGCGGGCGAGGCGTCGGAAAGTCACCGTGCCGCCGGGATCACCCCAGGTACCGCCGCCCGGACCGGGGGACGGCCCGCGCCCTGGGTGATACGCTGTCGGTATGGGCATCCGTTTGGATTTGCGACGAGCCGTGGTGACGGGAGGAGCGGGTGGCCTGGGGCTGGTGGTGTCGGAGGCATTGGCTGGAGCGGGCGCTACCACCTTCGTATGCGATGTCGATCCTGTGGCTGTAGGGGCGCTTCCTGCAAGCCTCTATGGAGCCATCGTTGATGTGGCCGACGCCGAGGCGGTGGCCGCCTGGTTGGATCCGATCACGGCGGAAGGGGTGGATGTCCTGGTGAACCTGGCGGGTTCGGGGGGACCCACCGCGCCCGTGGAGGAGATCGATCCATCGGAGTGGCGAAGGTGTGTGGAGGTGTCCCTCTCGGGCCAGTTCTATTGCGCCCGCCGGGTGGTCCCCGCCATGAAGATGCAGGGAGGTGGAGCGATCATCAACATCACTTCCACCACCGGGTTCATGGGGATGCCCAATCGCTCACCCTATGTGGCGGCCAAGTTCGGGGTGGTCGGGTTGACCAAGACCTGGGCGATGGAGTTGGGCCGGGACAACATCCGGGTGAACGCCATCGCACCGGGAGCCCTCAGGGGCGAGAGAAGGAAACGGCAGATCGCGGCGCGCGCCGAGGCCGAAGGCATCAGCGTGGAAGAAGCCGAGTCGATGTCCACTCAGGCCAACTCCATGGGAACGTCGATCGATCCTCAAGAGGTGGCGGACCTGGTACTTTACCTGGCCGGTCCCTCGGGGCGGCACATCAGCGGCCAGGTGATTGCAGTGGACGGGCATAGCGAGACCCTCTACCCCCGGTTTCCAGGACGTAGGGGGTAATCGGGACGCCCCTTGATACACTGGCGGCGTATGGAAAACCGTCTGGACTCCCAACGGGCGGTAGTGACGGGAGGTGCGGCCGGATTGGGACTGGTCGTGGCCGAGGCATTGGCCGGAGCGGGCGCCACCACCTTTGTGTGCGACATCGATCCCGTGGCGGTGGGGGCGCTTCCTTCTCATCTCCAGGAGCGACAGTGGATGTGGCCGAGGCGGTGGCCGCCTGGCTCGATCCGATCCCGGCGGACGGAGTCGACATCCTGGTGAACAACGCCGGTCCGGCGGGGCCAACCGCGCCCGTGGAGAAGATCGATCCATCGGAGTGGCGAAGGTGTGTGGAGGCGTCCCTTTCGGGGCAGTTCTATTGTGCCCGCCGGGTGGTTCCCGCCATGAAGGAACGGGGCGGTGGAGTGATCGTCAACATAACCTCCACCTTCGGACAGATTGGGGATGCCCAATCGTTCTCCCTATGTTGCGGCCAAGTTCGGGGTAGTCGGGTTGACCAAGACCTGGGCCATGGAGTTGGGTCGTGACAACATCCGGGTGAACGCCATCGCACCCGGATCGATCACCGGTTAACGATTGGACCGGGTGATAGACGCCCACGCCCAAACCGAGGGGATCAGCCTCGAGGCTGCCACTGCGATGTACGTCCAGGGCACCTCAATGGCAACTTTCGTTACTCCCCGAGAAATCGCCGACCTGGTGCTCTACCTGGCCGGACCCTCAGGGCGCCACATCAGTGGCCGGGTGATCTCCGTGGACGGTCACACCGAGACCCTGTTCCCCCGGTTCCCCGGAGCCGGATAAGGCAGACTTGGTGTCAAGCGTTGGCCTTGTCTGTCACACCCGCTGCTCGGAAGACTCCCAGGTGCGTATCAGTTCGGCGAAGTGTCCGTCGCTGCCGGCCAGGTCATCATAGGTTCCGTCTTCCACCACTCGTCCGCCGTCCATGACCAGCACGCGATCGGCCCGCCGGGCGGTTCGGAGGCGGTGAGCCACCACGATCGAGGTACGGCCTGCCAGCAGCGATTCGAGGGCGGCTTCGATTTGGCTCTCGGTTCCGGGATCAAGATTGGAAGTGGCTTCATCGAGAATGACTATCGCCGGATCGACGGCCAGCGCCCGGGCCAGGGCAACCAGTTGGCGCTCCCCCGACGAGAGCCGGTTGCCCCTCTCCCGCATGGGAGTGTCCAACCCCTCGGGCAGGCTCTCCACCCATTCGGCAATGCCCATTGCCCGGCAAGCTTCCCAGACCTCCTCATCGCTCATCTCCCCCCGGCCGAAGGAGAGGTTGAATCGCAGCGAGTCCTCGAACAGGAATCCTTCCTGGGGTACCAGCGCCAGGGTCCGGCGAAGGTCGGCAAAGCTGACTTTCCGGAGGTCGACTCTGTCCAGGAAGACCGCGCCGGTCTGGGGATCGTAAAAGCGGGCGATGAGTCTCACCAGGGTGCTCTTTCCCGATCCGGTGGCGCCCACCACGGCCACCCGCTGGCCGGAGGGAATTGAGAGATTCAGGTCGGTGATGATCGGTTCGTCGGGGCTGTAACCGAAGGTCAACCGGTCGACCCGGATTTCGCCTTCCACCTCCGGGGCGAGAGGGATGGTTTCGGAGGCCTCCTGAATCGCAGGCTCTTCGTCCATCAACCCGTAAAGCTTGTAAAGGGCGGCCAGCGCTCCCTGCAGGAGGTTGTAGATGTTGGCGAGTTGCACGATGGGCTCGAAGAACCAGTTCAGGTAGAGCAGGAAGGCGATCATCGACCCAAGGCTCATCTCCCCGTCCAGCACCCGGTTCCCTCCTATGAACAAGACCAGGACCAGTCCCACTACCCGCAAAGTGTCCACCTGGGGGAAGTAGCGGACTACTGTCTTGGCGGCGGCCATACCCTTCTGGTAGTAAGTCTGGTCTATCGCCTCGAAACGCTCTTCCTGGCGAAGTTCCTGAGCATTGGCCTGGACTTCCCTCACTCCGGAAATGTTCTCTTGAAGGGCGCCCAACACTCTCCCGACCTGGCTGCGCACCTGCCGGTAGGCCTGTCCCGACCGGCGGCCGAAGTGAACCGAGATAGCCACCAGAATGGGCATGAGCAGCATCACGATCATGGCGAGGAAGGGATCGATCACGAACAGGGCCACGGAGACCCCCGTCACCATCAAGGTGCTGCCCACCACCGAGATGACGCCTTCGGTGGCGAAGACCTGCAGAGACTCGATGTCGGCGGTGAGCCTGGACACCAGGACCCCGGTCTTGGTTCTCCCGAAAAAGGCCATGTCCATTCTCAGAACGTGGGAGTACACCTGGTTCCGAAGGTCCATCATGAACTTCTCGCCCAGCCAGGCCACCATGTACAGGGTGATGCGGGTGGACACGTACTGGGCGACTAGGATGCCGCTGAAAATCAGGGCCACGTTGGTGATCACCGCGGTGTTCTGGGGGATGATGCCCTTGTCAACCCCCTCACGTATCACCAGCGGCCCTGCCACCCTGGACATGGAGGACACTATGGCCGCGGTGGCGGCGCCCAGGGCAGGGAGGGCCATATACCGGGCGGACTTGGCAGCCCGGCGGAGAAGGTTCATCCGGTGGGGTACCGGGTCGGCGGATCCGTAGCGGGAGTACATCAGCGGGCCGGGCTAGCTTCCGCGAGAAGTTGGCGATAGCGGGGCACACTGTCCCAGAGTTCCTGGTGTTCTCCGAATGCCAGAACCTTTCCGTCCTCCAAAAGGATGATCCGGTCGGCCAAGAGCAGGGTGGAGGTGCGGTGGGCGATCACGATGGTCGTGCGGCCCCTCATCATCTCCACCAGCTCGGCATGGATGTGCGCTTCGGTGATGGCGTCCACCGCCGAGGTAGCGTCATCCAGTATGAGGATCCGGGGGTTGCCGACGATAGCCCGGGCCAGGGCCACGCGCTGGCGCTGGCCACCGGACAGGGTTATCCCTCGCTCGCCCACCACCGTGTCGTATCCCTCGGGCAGCTTTCGGATGAACTCGTCGGCATCGGCGATCCGGGCGGCGGCCACTATCTGGGAGCGTTCGGCGTGGGGTGTCCCGAACCCGATGTTCTCGGCGATGGTGGCCGAGAAGAGGAATGGTTCTTCAAAAGCGACCGCCACCTCCCGGCGGAGATCGGTCAGATGAAGCTCGCGGATGTCGGTTCCGTCTACTGAGATGCTGCCGGCCTGGGGATCGTAGAAACGAGGGATGAGTTGAGCCAGGGTGGTCTTGCCGCAACCGGTGGCTCCGAACAGGGCCACGCTGCTTCCCGCCGGTATGGACAAGTCAAGGTCAGACAGCACATCCACCCCGTTATAGGAGAAGGAGACTCCGTCGAAATGGATCTCACCGCCTCCCGGGCCCAACGGACGAGGAGCGTGGGGGCTGGTCACCGATGGAGGGGTCTGGAGCAGTTGCACTATCCGGGCCGCGGCCGCCGAGGCGCGGGGGAGTTCAGCGAAGAACCAACCGGTCATCCGGAGCGGGAAGTACAGGATCACCAAATACTGCGTGAAGGCCACCAGATCGCCGATGGTCATCTCGCCGCTGGCCACCCTGAGCCCACCCAGCCACAGCGCCCCCAGGGTGGTGAGGGTTGGGAGCAGTTCCAGCCAGGGCAGGTACACCGACCGGAAGCGGGCCAGGCTCATGGACTTCTCGAAGATGTCCGTAGCCACTCCCTGTGCCTTCCGAGCTTCCCTGGCCTCCCGACCGAAAGCCTTCGTCACCGCGATCCCCGATATCCCCTCCTGGGTCAGTCTGCTCATCCCGGCAAGCGCCTGCTGGACCTGGAAGGAGATGCCGATGGCCTGGCGGGAGTACAACGCCGCAAAGACGATCATGGCCGGCAGGGTGATGGCGGCCACCATACCCAGAACGGGATCGAGCACGAACGCCATTACTCCCACCATCGCCATGGTGATGAGGTTGGCCACGGTGATGGGGAGCATCATGAAGATCAACCGCACCTGGGTGACGTCGGTGGAGGATCTAGCCATCAACTCTCCCGCCGAGGCGTGGTCGTGATAGTCGAATCCCAGCCGCTGGATGGCGGAGAAGATGCGCCCGCGCAAATGCACCTCGAAGCTGTAGGAGAGCTTGAAGGCATTCCACCGCCGCCAGGCGATGCTGCTGGCCCGCATGAGCCCGACCAGCAGAACCAGCAGAACCAGGGGTAGCAGGAGGTTCGGCTGGTTGCCCTCTACGGCGTCATCCACCACCAACTTCTGCAGGTAGGGACTGATGATGGTGACCACCATCCAGGTCATAGCTCCCATGACGGCGATCACCGTCATGCGCGGGTAGCGCTTCACTCCCGAGACAATTAGCCGCAGGCCAACCCACATGTCCGACCACTGTTCCCGGGAGCCCATCCTATTAGAGGGTACTGACCCGGGGGTCGGTCATGTCTATGTCTGGGTCGTCGGGAGGACCCGGTTCAGGCCGCCGTACGGAACGCGACTGCGTCACCTTCTGTGTAGGCCTCCACTGTCGAATCGGTCGGCCACTCGCCTTCCAGCAACGTGATCGCCAGGGGATCGGCCAGCCGCCTCTGAATCGCCCGTTTCAACGGACGCGCGCCGTATGCGGGATCGTATCCCTCGTTGGCCAGGATCTCCTTCACCCCATCGGTAACCAGGAGTCCGAGGCCGCGTGCGGCCAATCGCCGCCGGAGCCGGCCCAACTGCAGGTCTACTATCCGAGCCAACTCGGGCCGGGTCAATCGCCCGAACACCACGATCTCGTCAACCCGGTTCAGGAACTCGGGCCGGAAGTGGCCGCGCACCGCTCCCAATACCCGATTCTCGATCACCTCGGTTCCCAATCCGGGATCGATCAACTCCGATCCCAGGTTGGAGGTCATGATCAGCACCGAGTTGGTGAAGTCGACCGTGCGGCCCTGGCCGTCGGTGAGCCGGCCGTCGTCCAGCAGCTGCAAAAGGGTGTTGAAAATCTCGGGGTGGGCCTTCTCCACCTCGTCCATGAGAATCACCGTGTAGGGACGCCTGCGCACCGCTTCCGTGAGCTGCCCACCCTGGTCGTATCCGACGTAGCCCGGTGGCGCTCCGATGAGACGGCTCACGGAGTGCTTTTCGGAGTACTCGGACATGTCGATCCGGGTCATGGCCCGCTCGTCGTCGAACAGGAAGTCGGCCAGGGCGCGAGCTAGTTCGGTCTTGCCGACCCCGGTCGGGCCCAGGAACAGGAACGAACCGACGGGCCGGTTGGGGTCGGAGAGGCCCGACCGGCTGCGGCGGACGGCGTTGGAGATCGCCTGGACGGCCTGGCGCTGTCCGACTACCCGCTCGTGGAGATGGCTCTCGAGGTTGATGAGCTTGGCCACCTCTCCTTCCAGCATCCGGGCGACCGGCACTCCCGTCCAGTGTGCAACAACCTCGGCGATGTTCTCCCCGGTCACCTCTTCCGATAGCATGCGGCCGTTGGCTGCCAGTTTCTCGAGGTGCTCCTCCTTCTCAACCAGTTCGGTCTCCAGACCGGCCAGCACGCCATACCGGAGTTCTGCCGCCCGGTGGAGGTCGCCTTTTCTCTCGGCCACCTCGGCTTCGGCCCTTGCCTCCTCGATTAGTTCCCTGATGCCGTGGATAGAGGCCATGGCCTGCTTCTCCTGCTGCCAACGGGCGGTGAGGCCGTTAAGGTCCTCCCGAATGTCGGCCAGTTGCTGTTCCAGTTCCGATAGTCGGGTTCGGGCGTTCTTGTTCGACTCCATCCGGAGCGCCTCCCGTTCGATCTCGAGTCGGGTCGCCACGCGGGTCAGCTTGTCGATTTCCTCGGGCATCGAGTCGATCTCGATGCGGAGGCGGGAGGCCGCCTCGTCGACGAGGTCTATCGCCTTGTCGGGAAGGTGCCGTCCCGTTATGTAGCGATCCGAGAGAGTAGCGGCGGCCACCAGGGCGGAGTCCGTGATGTGCACTCCGTGGTGCACCTCGTAGCGCTCCTTCAAGCC
>JAAXHN010000066.1 GCA_012270885.1 Acidimicrobiia bacterium
GTCGCCCCCACTCCGAAATAGGACAAGCTAACCCGTTACGCGTCGACGTAGGTGCGGGCCAGGGCCGCTCGGAACAAGAACGCTCATGAGGAAGCGACTCACGTACTCGCGTCGGAACCCAATGTCAAAGTGCGTCGTCTCGTGCGGAGCGCTCCAACATTGGTTCCTGGGCTCTGAGGGTGCTTTTGGAAGACCCCGGCCGGGATGTTCAGAGGGCCACCCGGAACGCATCGGAGCATTGAGCACAGTAGCCCAACTGAGGCTGAGCGGAGAGGGAGGGATTTGAACCCTCGAGGGAGCTACAAACCCCCTACTCGCTTAGCAGGCGAGCGCCTTCGACCTCTCGGCCACCTCTCCTTTTGGTCAGCGTCGGACAAGGAATCTTCCGGCGCTGGCGGAGGGAGTGGGATTTGAACCCACGAGGGGGTGATCACCCCCAACGGCATTTCCAGTGCCGCGCACTAGACCAGACTATGCGATCCCTCCATCCCCGTAATGTGGATAGGTTAAGAAAGCGCTGAGTTCGCCCTAGAACTTTAGCAAAACGCCAAAACGGAGAAACCGGGAAAATGGCCGAGTCGACGGATCACTATCGGTTCATGGAACTGGCTCTGGCCGAGGCGGCCAAGGCGCCGGCGCATGGCGATGTGCCCGTGGGGGCGGTTGTGGTCGACTCGACCGGGAGGGTGGTGGCCGCCGACCATAACCGCCGAGAGGAACGAGGGGATCCTACGGCCCATGCCGAGGTGTTGGTGCTGGCCGAGGCCGCCCGCCGGGTGGGCTCTTGGCGTCTGCTGGGACACACTCTCTATGTGACCCTGGAGCCTTGCTCGATGTGCGCCGGCGCAGCGGTGTCCGGGCGGATCGACCGGATCGTGTACGGTGCCACCGACCCCAAGGCGGGAGCGGTGTTGAGCCTCTACAACATCCCCGGGGATCGGCGTCTCAATCATCAATGCGAGATAGTGGCGGGGGTGGGCGCCGCCCAGAGCGCCGAGATGCTCAGATCGTTTTTCAGCAGCAAGAGGGGTGGGAACAACGGCTGATCTCATCGCAGTTTCATTCGGGATCGTGCTAAGGTCGGCACGCGTGCTAAGCGGGGCACTAGGGGTTCCCTGAACCCGAAAACCTCTACATGCGGGGCCGAATTCCCCGCCTGAGGGTGCCGAGCCCCGGGCAGGCGACAAGAGCGCAGTGATGACGGCCGGGTCCTGTGAGTCGGGTTGGTCGTGAACCGGGTCAGGTCCGGAAGGAAGCAGCCCTAAGCGGGTGTCCCGGCGCCACGGGGGTGCCTGGTCCGAGCCAGCGGTTTGTCAGCCGACCGGAGGCATCGAGTCCGAGGGCGGGGTGCACGCTTTGCACAGCACGGCCTGGTGTTCACTCCGGAGACTTGATCAAAGTGACTCCGTACACGCCTCCGAACCACCCCATTCTCCATAGACGTGCCATTCGGAGCGGTCCGCGTTGAAACATCTCTTCAGGATGGGGGAGTTTGTCCAGGGACCGGTGGAAGTACCAGTACTCCCGCACGGCTCCCGCCATTAGCCCTACCAGGGGGCTGACCACCGCGGTTCCGAGACTGTGGATTGTCCTGCTCAGTCGGCCCAGTGGCCTTCCCGCATCCACTACCACCATCACACCTCCCGGGCGTAGCACACGAGCGGCCTCGGCGAGCGTCTTCCCCACCGACTCGAGGTTGCGGAACACGAAGGCGGACCAGATGCCGTCAAGGCTGGCGTCGACGAAAGGCAGACTCTCTCCCTTTCCCATCACCCTGTGCGGCGCGGGATTGACAGAGAGCATCGGCCAGGCCGGGTCCAGAGCCACTATGTCCTGGCTTGGTCGGAAGAGCGACATGGCCACCCCGGTACCGGCTCCCAGATCCAGGATCAACCCGTCAGGGAGTTGGTCGATTCCCCTCTTCCTCCACGCTTGATCCCGACCGAAGGAGAGAACCCGGTTGCACCGGTCGTACCGTCGGTGGATGCGCGAGAAGATGCGGTCGGGAGATGGCTGGGTCACCTCCGCCGTCCCCTAGGGGGGATCGATCCGGTCAAAGCTCAGATAGGGTCGCAGAGCCTCGGGCATGAGAACCGATCCGTCGCTTTGCTGGTGGTTCTCCAACAGGGCGATGATCACTCTGCCCACCGCCACCGCGGTTCCGTTCAGGGTGTGGACCAGGCGGTTGCCTCCCGGCTCCCTCATGCGGATCTTGAGGCGGCGGGCCTGGTAGTCGGTTGTGTTGGAACAGGAAGTTATCTCCCGGTATGTGTTCCAGGAGGGAAACCAGGCCTCGATGTCGTATTTCTTGGCGGCGGAGGCGCCCAGGTCGCCAGCGGCCACATTGACCACACGATAGGGAATCTCCAGCTCTCCGACCAGCTTCTCCTCCAACTCCAATATCCGCTCGTGCTCGTCGTTCGAGTCTTCGGGACGGGTGAAGGAGAACATCTCCACCTTGTCGAACTGGTGGACCCTGAAGATGCCGCCGGTGTCCTTGCCGTGGGTCCCGGCCTCACGACGAAAGCAACTGGAGAAACCGGCGTACCGGATGGGAAGCTGGGCGGGGTCCAGAATCTCGTCGGCGTGGTAGGCGGCGAGGCTGATCTCCGAAGTGGCGGCCAGGAACAAATCGTCGGCGGGTATCTCGTAGACCTGCTGGCGATCTCCGGGAAAGAACCCGGTGCCGAACAGGGCCATCTCCCGGACCAGCACCGGGGTGATCATGGGAACCAGGCCAGCTGTGACCAAGTGGTCCATCGACCAGTTGATCAGCGCGAATTCCAACAGGGCTCCCTTGCCCTTCAGGTATCCGAACCGGGACCCGGCCATCTTGGCCGCCCGTTTGGTGTCGATGATGTCGAGGCGCTCGCCAAGGGTTGCGTGATCGGCCGGATCGAAGCTGAACCGGGGAATCTCCCCTACCCGCCTTACTTCCTGGGAGTCATCCTCGGTGAGACCGTCGGCAGCACTGGGATCGACCAGGTTGGGCAGGGTGTGCCACTTCCGGTAGAACCGCTCCGAGAGGTCCCCGGCCCTGGTGTTCAACTCCTTTATACGGCCGGCCAAAGAAGCCGCGCTTTCGATGGCCTGGCGCCTCTCTTCCCCCCCGAGACCGGCAATCTCCTTCCCCAGAGACCGTTGGGCAGCGCGCATGTTGTCGGCTTCGTGGCGCAACTGCCGGATCCCGGCCTCGGTCTCCGCCAAGTCTTCTACGGGTACTTCCAACCCTCGGCGGGCCATGGAATGGCGGATGGTCTCCGGAGAGGAGCGGAGTATGGCGAGGTCAAGCATTGGGGTACATTTTAAGTGTGAACGCTACAGGTGGGAAAGCAGTTCAACGTGGGAGGAGTCCCTATCCACCGACACTCAGGGTGAACACGTAGCTGTTGTCTTCGAGGTTTTGTTCCTCCTGGGCGAGCCCCAGGCGAACTTCCACCTGGTAGGTGGTGTCGGGGATCACGCCCAACTCGAAGAAGGTGACGGTTGTCTTCTCTCCCGGCGCCAAGGGAGGAACTGTGAGGTCCCGGGATAGAACCGCCTGGCCCGGCGGCCAGATGGTCAGCTGGATAGAGGTCTCTTCGACCACCTCCACGTTGCCCCGGTTGGCCACCACCACGAATAGGTCGAAGCTGTCGGTTGGGATTATTACCGGGCGACCCTCCAGGTCGGATACCCACTCGGGATGAGAAGTAACCTGCTCTATTCCCAGGTCGGCAGTGAATTCCAACGTGGACCGGGACAACCGGGCGAAGGTGGCCAAGAACTGGGCCGTGTCCACCACGGGATAGACCACAGGCAGGAAGACCACCGTTCTGAACTCGGAGAAGGATTGGATCCCCGGTTCCGTGCCGATCCTCTCCAGGAAGGCCTGGTATATGCGGTCCCCGCTTCGAATGCTGACCAGGGCCGAGGTGAGCTGTTCCTCCACCACGTAGTTGAACGGGTCGTCCACCGCGGACAAAAAGGCGTTCTCGAAGCGCTCCAGTCCCTCTTCCCACAGGTCCAGAGAGGTCCCCAGCAAGATGACCAGGCTGCTGTCCTGCTCGTCTGACTGCTCCAAGGCGGCGGTGACCGCTCCGATGGACTCCCTTGATTGGGTGATGATCGAGGCCAACTCCGATCGGTCCGCCGTGTCGATCTGTTCGATCAGCCTGACGAAGGATCGGGCCGCCCGGTCCAATGTGATGGTGTGGCTCCGGAGTTCCTCGCCGAGGGTTGTCTCGGTGCGGGAAGTGTTGATGAGGGCGTTCAACGTCCATCCGAGACCCGCAACCAGCACGAGGGCCAGCAGCCACCACTTTCCGCGGGATGGGCGAGGTCGGGAAGGAAATGACACCATGGCTTGGTTCGTAGGTTAAGACTTCGTCCAGGAATTGCCATTCTCGGTTTGCTCTCGTACCGCTCCTGCCAGGTTCAGATGTCCCACCGGCCCGATCGGCGGGCGTCGGGACAGTCCCTGTTCCCGGTAGCGGTCCAGTTTTAGCCGGTGTCCGTAGTCCCTGGCCGTGTTGCTCCCAGCAGCAAAACGCCGGATTATTGAGTGTTGGTTTTACCTACTTCATCATATAATACATTGTTTGTCACACCATCCGTGGTATAATGGCGTCATGGAGAAAACAGCTATGAACGGACAATCGGTGAACGAGCCCAAGCTGTTGTTGCCGTCCCGGTCGGTAGGTGCTGCGACGTTGGAGCAGCTTCAGGATTGGTTGCAGTTCACTTTCCGGGTGGAGAACCAGGTGGCCGGGTTCCGCACAGGGATCCTGGCGGAGTTGACCCGCAGAGAAGGTGTCCACCTTACGGAGAACAACCTGCGGGAGACGGGTCTGCGACCCCGCGGCAAGGCCCGCTCGGAATTGGAAACCGCAGTGGAACTACAGAAGTTGCCCAAGACGTCGGAGGGTTTGCGGGATGGAGAGATCCCGTATGACAATGCTCGGATCCTGGCCAGGGCCAAGAAGCGAGGGGAGATAGACGAGACAGAGTTGGTGGACAAGGCCCGTACCCAGTCTCCGGACAAGTTCGCCGGTACGGTCCGAAAGTACGAACAGCAGCGCTCTACCGATGATGGGATGAGCCGGTTGGAGCATCAACGTTCCAGGCGGTTCGCCAAGATCAGAACCGCTAAAGATGACGGAATGACCGTGCTGTACGGCCGGTTCGACCCGATCACCGGTGCTCTGTTGGAGACCGCGTTGTCGCAGAAGATGGACGAGTTGTGGCGGGAGGAAGACCCCCGCGCAAGGTGCACCCCTGGCCAGCGGATGGCAGACGCCCTGGCGGGGTTGGTGACCAGAGAAGACACCGACGAGGACGGAAAGCGTCCCCGCGGACCCAGGTTGCTTTTGATCGCCGACTACGACGTCGTCTCCCGGGAACTCCGCAACGGCCGCCTCGGGGATGGGACTCCCATCCCGGTTGAGAAGATCAGGGACCTGGCCTGCCAGTCAGACATCCTGCCCGCCATCTTCCGGGGTGTGTCACAGCCGTTGGACCTGGGGCGGTCACGGCGGACCGCCAGCCCCGCCCAGCGGATCGCCCTGGTAGCCCGGGACAAGGCTTGTGTGGGATGTGGCGCCACCGCAAACTGGTGTCAATCGCATCACATCATTCCCTGGGCGGTGCAAGGCAACACAGACCTCGACGACATGGTCCTCCTCTGCTCCCGCTGCCACCATAAAGTTCACGACGACCACTGGCAAGTACGCAGGAAACCTACCGGCAAGTACTACCTCAAACCACCGCTGAAACACAACCGCCCAACCGCCACCCGGCGAAACCCCACACACCGGCAGCGCCGGAGTCCCTTCAAACAAAGAAAATGAACCGCCGCTCCGTTAGCTGTCCTTCTTACAGTGGTGGGTTACAAGTCGGGTGATGGGTGGTTGGTCTCCGAGTGAGCTGTGGGGTCGGTGGTGATTGTAGGTGCGCAGAAACCCGGTGAGGGCGCGGCGGTGTTGCTGGTTGGTGTAATAGGGGTGTTTGTAGGCCCATCCCTGTAGGAGGGTCTGGTGGAAGCGTTCCACCTTCCCGTTGGTCTGGGGCCGGTAAGGCCGGATCAGTTTATGGGAAGCGCCGATCTGGTTGAGGGCATCGGCGAAGACCTGGCTGCGGCGGTAGGCCATGGCGTTGTCGGTCATTACCCGGTCGATGCGATACCCCCAGGTGGCGAACCAGCGGGCGGCGCGGAGCATGAACCCGGCGCAGGCTTGGGCGTCCTGGCTGTCGAGAACTTCCGTATAGGCCACTCGACTGTGGTCATCGACCATCGAATGCGCATACTCATATCCGACTTTCTGCCGAGGTCCCGCACCTTGCCGTCCCAGGACCTTCCACCCACCCCCATCAGGTACTTTCCCCAGCGTCTTGATGTCCACATGCACCAGTTCACCCGGGCAATCCCGCACATAACGGATTGGGACCCCAGTGGTGCGGTCCAGGTCGGAGAGGCGGGACAGGCCCCGCCGGTGAAGCACCCGGTAGACCGTCGACCGGGGTACACCCAGGCGCCATGCCATCAAATGAGGGCCTTCCCTTTCTCGGATCCGATCAGAAACGATCCGTTCTTCTGTCTCGGCAGGAACCCGGTGAGGACTCCCATGTGGCCTGCTGGAACGATCCAGGAGGCCAGCTTGGCCTTCCTCCCGCCACCGTTTCAGCCACCGGTAGGCGGTCTGGCGAGACACCCCAGCCGCCTCAGCTGCATGAGCCACGGCCCATCCTTCCACCACAATCCGATCCACCAGCAACTTTCGACCAAACGGTGTCAAACGGGCTTTAGAGTTTCCCATGAGGGCCTCCTGATTCGCGGATACCAATACCCACGAATCAAACCACGGAGGCCCTCAGCAACCAAACACCAAAACTGTCAACAACGTCCCTGGGAAGTACAGCTAGAACTTTCCTGATCCGCGGAGCGCGTCGCTGATGCGATCCTCCAAGGGGGTTGGGGCCGATGACGAGGTAGGGGTGGTCGTGGCCGCTTCTTCGCACTTGGCGCGGCGAGCCGTCCGTTCTGCTTTGGTGGTATCCGGATCTACCTCTGCCGTATCCGCCCTGAACACCAATCCGTATTCGGTAAACGCCCGCTCGGCTGACAGGATTCCGTTGCGAACATCGGTTGCCACAAGCTCCGGGTCCCGGTCGAGAGGGTCTCCCCAGCCGCCGGCGCCCGCGGTGCGGTGAATCAGACGCATCCCTTCGGTGACTCGCTGGGAGAACTTCGACGGCATCGGCGCCTCGTCGCCTTCGGGGCCGAGAAGGTTCAGCGAAGGGGTGCCGGGCCTTCCGGCGCCGATCCCGTAGGGATAGATGGTCGCCCGGTCGGAACGGACACTGAGGTCGCATTCCTGGAGGAACGTGTACTCGCGCTGGAGCGAGAGGCCGCCCCGGTGGAGGCCGGCGCCGCCCGTGTCGGGAACGTAGCCGTAGAGATCGACCCGGACGGGAAGCGACGACTCGAGCATCTCGACCGGGATGTTGCTCACATTGGCGCCGACATTCGGTACGCCGTCCTCTCCATCCTGAAGAGCCTGGCCGCCCCACGCCCCGGAGATCAGTTCGACCACCGAGAACCGCTCGCCGCCGGGCCTCACGCCCCCCACCGTCACCAGCGACAGCCCGCCGTCGGAGGCGCCCATCACCCGGTCGGGGAGCGCGGGCGCCAGGGCGCCGAAGATGGCGTCCATAACCCTGAAGCCGGTCAGTCCGCGGGTTCCGGTGGCGGCCGGAAGGACACAGTTGAGGATGCATCCCCGCGGCGCCTTGACCGTTATCGGCCGGAAGAACCCGGCGTTGTTGGGAATGTCGGACCGCAGCAGGGCGCGCATCGCCGCATAGGTGTTCGAATGGGTGAAAGACAGGGTGTTGTTCAAAGAGGACCGCACCTGGGGCGAACTTCCCGTGAAGTCGAGGGTTACTCCCCCGTCGCGAATCTCGATGGAGACCGCGATGGGAACCGGATCGTCGCGGACACCATCGTCATCCAGATAGTCGATGTACGAGTAGGTCCCGTCCGGGAAGGTTCTGATCTCCTGTCGGGTGAGCATCTCGGTGTAATCCAACAGGGCAGCCACATGGGCTCGGAACTCCGCCAGTCCGTACCGGCGGATCATCCGGTCGAAGGCCTTGACGCCGGTCGCGCACGCCACCAGCTGCGCGTCGAAGTCTCCCAGGACGATGTCTGGCACCCGGGTGTTGGCGCCCAGCAGCGCGAACACTCCCTCCTCCCGCTTTCCCCGTGAGTAGAGCTTCACCGGCGGGATCCGGAGACCCTCCTGGAAGCACTCCTCCGCATAGGGCGACATGCTCCCGGCCACCATTCCGCCCAGGTCGGCGTGATGCGCCACGGTCGCCACCAGTCCCACGTAGTCCAACTCGAAGAATACCGGGCGGACCACGAAGATGTCGGGAAGGTGCATGCCTCCGTCGAACGGGTCATTGACCATGGCGACATCGCCCGGATGGAGATCTCCCTCAAAACGCCTCAGAATCGCCGCCACCGCTTCCGGAAGGGCACCGAGTTGGTTGGGCAGGGTGACTCCCTGTGCGATTATCTGCCCGCTCTCGTCACACAGGGCCGTGGAGAAGTCCATGGCGCTCTTCACCGTCTCCGAGTGTGAAGTCCGGAGGACGCTCACCGCCATCTCTTCGCATATCGCCGCCAGACCCTCTCGGATCAGTTCCCGCTCGATGGCGGCTGCTCCACCCGATGTGGTCATAACGAGTCCTCCTCGATGATCACACTCTGGGACCGGTCCCGGAAGACCCGGTAACCGGGTGGGACCACCGTGGTGGCGTCGTAGTCCTCGATGATCATCGGGGCCTGGCGGGGAGTAGCCGTGAGATCGCCGCGGCGGAGCACCGGCGTGGACAGGAGGCCGATCTCACCGCCGAAGAAGACTTCCCTCAGGTTCGACTCATCCGGTTGTGAGTCGGGCCTACTGCCGGCCGGGACACCCGCTGGATTCTGTTCGCGTATCACCACCAGCAGTTGCACGATCTCTGTGGCGTTGTTGGTCACATGGCCATAGGTGTTGAGGTGCTGCTCGCCGAAGGCATCCTCCAGTTCCGCCATCCACGACGACCAGTCGTCTGTGAACGGCGGAAGCCGCACGGGCAGTTCGAAGCCCTGACCCACGTATCGCATCTCCACCCAGGGCTCGAATTCGAAGGAGACGGTGTGAAGGCTCCCATGTCCCACACCATCGCGCGCCTGCGCCTCGAGTTCCCGGATCTCCGTTTGGAGTTCCCGCCGGGACAGGCCGGCGGTGCGCCGCAGGAAGGTTTTCTTGGCATGGAACTCCAGCCGGGCCTCCAGCAGGCCAACGGCCGAGAACACCCCGGGCTGGGGAGGCACGATGACCCGGCGGATCCCAAGTTCCCGGGCGATTCCCACCGCATGGACCGGGCCGCTCCCTCCGAAGGCGATCAGGGTGAAGTCGCGCGGATCCCTGCCTCGCTGGACAGAGACCGACTTGATCGCCCTGATCATGCTGGCGTTGGCGATCAGATGAGCGCCGTAGGCGGCGACCGGGACGTCGAGACCCAGGGGAGCGGCCACCTGCTCCTCGAACACGGCTCGGGCACCGTCAACATCCAGTTTCACTGCTCCGTCCAAGAGCCCGGCGGGGTTCAGATACCCCAGCAGCAGGTTGGCGTCGGTGACCGTGGGCTCTTGGCCTCCCTTCCCGTAACACACCGGGCCGGGGTCGGCGCCCGCCGACGAAGGGCCGACCTTGGGAGCGCCGGCGGAGTCGATCCAAACGATGCTGCCGCCTCCCGCTCCGACCTCGGCGAGGTCGATGAAGGGCACGCTCAACGCGTATCCGCCACCGCTTCGCAGGCGACTGCCGGCTGACATCGCCGACGCCACCTCGAATTCGGCGGTGAAGTGCGGTTCGCCATCCTCCACCAGGGCGGTCTTGGCGGTGGTGCCGCCCATGTCGAAGGTGATGGCGTTGTCCACTCCCAGCGATCGGGCCAGCCCGCTGGAGGCGATCACGCCCGCCGCGGGACCCGACTCCACGACGTATGCAGGCCGCTCTGCGGCCGCCGCGCTCGTCATGACCCCTCCATTGGACTGCATGATGAGCAAAGGCGCGGTCACGGCCAGCCCGTCGAGCTTTCCCCGGAGCGCTTCGAAATAGGAGGCGACCACCGGCCTGACGTAAGCGTTGAGCACCGTGGTGCTGGTCCGTTCGTACTCGCGGATCACCGGCAACACCCGGTGGGAGAGCGAGGTCCACACATCGGGGAACTCCTCAGCAAGCATCTCCCCGATGGCCGTCTCGTGTGAGGGATTGGCGTAGGAGTGGATGAGGCTTACCGCTATCGACTCGACCCCGATTTCGATGAGCGACTCCACCTTCTGCCGGGCGTCCTCAAGATCGAGGGCCGTTACCACCTTGCCGTCAACGCCGACTCGTTCGATCACCTCCAAACGCCGGAAGCGTTCCACCAGCGGCTCGGGTTTCTGCCAGGTCACGTCGTAGAGCTTCGGGACCCGCAGTCTTCGCAACTCCAGCACATCGGCGAACCCCGCCGTGGTCAACAGGCCCGTGAGAGAGCCCTTTCGTTCCAGGATGGCATTGGTAGCCACGGTGCTTCCATGCACCACATCGCGGGTGTCAGCCGGCTTGACGCCGTGAGACCTGATGATCTCCCGGATCCCATCGACCACGCCTTCGCTGAAGTCCCGGGGCGTCGACAGCAGTTTGTAGGAGTAGATGTCACCGCGCGAGCTGGTGACCACCACATCGGTGAACGTCCCTCCCACGTCCACGCCGATCCGTGACTCCACCGGCGGCCGGCGTCCGGAGGCGCTCATGCGAAGCTAAGCCTCGGGTCTGCTTGCCGGCCGGTCGTCGTTACTCTCTCGACGGCCACTCCAGGGTGCCGGTCAGAACCGGGGGATCGAAATGACATAGAGCCGTATCTTAGGAATGTGACTAAATATCACAACGGCGGTCATTGGTCAAGGATGCACTGCCAAGAGATCGACGATCTGCTGTGAAGCGGATGTATGAGATGCGCCGGTGTCAAACAGGGCAGTGAGTCCATTTACCCGGTGTTCCCACCTTGCATCCCATTCAGGGTTTTGGATGGCGATTTGTAGTCAGGGTCCCCTTAGAGAGTTGAAGTCACCGCGTAACTGGGGCACGGGAGAACCATCCGAGGTCCACTATCTGGTCAGTGATTTCCTGCATGGAGTAAACATCGTCGGGGTACAGCCTGCCTGCTGCTTGACCTGCCCCACTCGGGTGATGACGTCTGTGTCGACCCCTTACCAGGCGCCCAGTCGGTCCATTTGGTTCCATATGGCCGACTCCGGTTCCTCCACTGGAGGAAACTCGCTCAGTCCCGACACGAACCTCGGGGAGACTGCCAGGACCCGGGCGGCCTGGATGGGCGTCAGCACCCCTTTGGCCAGGGCGGTGCAGACCAGTTGCAACATGGGGCGGGGAGCGGCGGCCAGCGGGGGAGGGTTGGCGCCGCGGCCCCGGTCAACCGGATTGGGAGAGTATCCCAACCCCGGCGCCATGCCGCTGGGGGAGACCTTTCCCATCTCCCGGTAGGACCGTTCGGAGATCAGACCGGATTGGCGGAGCCGGACCGCCACCAGCGCATAGCTCACCCCGAACATGCGTTGCAGGTGAAGGGCGATCACCGGATGGGAGGGGTCCGTGTCTTTGCCCAGGCTTCCCACCGCCTTGTGGAGGGCGGCGTCGGGCACCAGCAGTTGGGCGGCGAACCGTTCGGCGAAGCGTTGATGGGGTCCGTCGGGCACCGAGAACCACACGTCCCGGAGATGTGAGTGGCAGAAGGCATGGCCCAGTTGGGCGGCCAGGGCAAAGAGATGACGGCCGAGGTCCAGTTGTGAGTTCACCACCGCACAGAATCCGATGGACGCATGGTTGAAGAAGATCCCCGAGTGCCGTTCCCCCAGAGGCAGGCGAAACACCAGTGCGTGTTGGGCGGCCAGAGCCAGGAGGTGATCGGCGATCGGCCCCTCACCCCAACCGAGCGCCGTGCGGGCTTCCTGCGCCAGCCGGGGCGCATCGGTCACCTCGGGGTGGGGGAGCAGGGCCGACCGCGGCAGAGGGCTTTCCCCCCGTCCGGGGAGGTCTCCGCCCATGACGGCCACCAGTTCCTCATAGGACTGGGCCAGTTCGGCGAAGCGGGTCACCGAGTTCCGGAAGGCGTCGTCCCGCGCAAAATCTGCTGAATCGAGGATCCCGGCGACCAGGCCGAGCACAGCCTCCCGGTCCGCCGGCCAACGGTTCATGGGCGTTCTCCTGCCCCGGGAGTCGGTTCGCATGGGCTCAAGCCTATTCGGCGTCTAGGGAGGGCGAGCCCCCCGTTCTGATGGGCTGAACTGCAGAATGTAAGCAGGGAGGAGGCACGCAGTACATCGGCGGCCGCGATTCGCCGACCACTCTGAGATCCATGCCTTTGGCGATGCCGACGCCGGTCGATGCTGCCGGGAGAAGGGGTCGGTCACCCTCTCTCCGGCATGTCCGGAAAACGCGGGAACACCTGATGGACGCCATCAAGAATTGTCCGTTTTCCAGGGCGGGCGAGGGGGATTTCTGGTAGCGTGAAAACCGTGGGCGGCTTGCCGGCCCGCCTGTCGCGGATTGGGTGAGTGTGCCTTTAGGAATACGAGAAGAGGAGCAGATGAAATGATGGGTAACAAGCGTTTTGTAGCTAAGGCGACGGTCCTTCTTGCCGCCTTGGCGCTGGTAGCAGGGGCTTGCGGATCCGATGATCCGGAGTCCGATTCTCTCAAAGTGGGTTTTTCCGGTCAGCCCGACTTCACGCAGATCATGAACTTCACCTGGATCGACACTCTGAACGAAGAGCACGGGATCGCCGCCGAGGCGGTGATCTTCGAAGGGACCTCGCCGCCGTTCCGGGCGCTGGTTTCCGGCGATGTGGACATGGTCGTGGGACAGGTGCCCCCGGGCATCAAGCTGCGCGCCGAGACGGGAGCCGATGTGGTGATGATCGCCGGCGACGTCCGCCAGTCGGACTACATTCTGGTTTCCTCACCGGATGTGACCAGCCTCGAGCAACTGTACGGTCGCCAGATCGGCACCGCCGGTCCGGGGGCGGTCAGCACCTCGCTGTCGGTGGCCGCTCTGACCCGTGAAGGCATCGACATCGGCCAGTTGGAGTTCGTCGAGGTGGGAGGCACCTCCGCTCGAATGGCAGCGTTGGTGTCGGGGCAGACCGCGGCTGGCGCCGCGCACTTCGCCGAAGGCTTCAACGCGGTGGAGGAAGGACTGTATCCGCTGTATGTGATCGCCGATGCGGTGGGCCCCTATCTCTTCCACGGGGTGTGGGTCGACCGGGCCTGGTTGGAGGAGAACCCCAACCTGGCGCAGTTGGCGATGGATGAGTTCATCGACTCGGTGCGCTGGGCCGCCAACAACAAGGCCGAGTACATCGCGGAGGCGGCCACCGTCACCGAGGGTCTGTCGGATGCGGCCAAGAGCCGGGCCTATGACGAGTTCATCCGGATCGGACTGTTCGCGGTGAACGGCGGTCTCCAGCCCGAACTGCTGCAGGCGACTATCTCCATCGAGCAGGAAGTGGACAACCTGCCGGCCCAGGTTGAAGATCCCTCCAACTGGGTGGTGACGGACCTGGTGGACGATTACCTGGATCGCAACGGCACCCAATAGAACCACCACCGAGACGTCCCTCCCGGTAGGGTGACCCGCCGGGAGGGGGTACTTCGTGTGGGGAGGTGTCCCCGTCGTCATGGGCGGAGACGGCGGAGGACACCTCCCCGGGTGGGGTTGAACGCAGAAAGGAATCGCTATGGCTGAAGGCGACCGCATCGAGATCGACTACGACTTCTGCTACCAGAGCGGCGAGTGCGTGCTGCTGGCTCCCGAGGTTTACCGGTTCGGTGACGACGGGTTTCCCGAAGTGGTGAACGGGGGAGTGGCTGAGACTCCCACCTCGGTGTTGGCCGGGACGGTGGAGAACTGCCCGTCGGGGGCGATCACCTTGATTCCTGGAGGAAGCGGTTGATGGAAGGCCCTCCCGGCTTCGAAAGCATCACCCTCAGCGGCTACGCGGAGGTCCGCGGGGCGCTCACCAACCACGACCTGTCGCGGAGCCTCGACTACGAGCGCTTCGAGAAGGGGAACCTGAAAGAGGACACCCTGTCGGTGTTGCACGGCGCCCAGCACCGGGAGCGGCGGCGGATGGAGAACAAACTCTTCCGGCGGGACATGTTCGAACTCTATGAGTACGAGTTGTTCCCCGACGTGGTGGCGCACACCCTGGAGGCGTTCGTCGACCCCGACGAGTCGGACCTGATGGAGATCGGCGGTCTCTTCTCGGTGGTGCTGGCCTGTCGGATCGCCGGAGTCGATTTCGACCGGAACTCGATCGAGGATCGCCACCGGCTCCGTTACTTCCTACATCACTTCGCCCTGGGCGGCGCCATCGACGCGGCCAAGGGCGATCCCGAGGAGATCAAGGCGCAGATGCGGACGGTGTTCGCCGAGTTTCGCACAGAGTTCATGACCGAGTCGCGAAAGAGCCGGGCCGCCACGGTGGAGCGGCGGGCGACCGGCGAGGAGGTGGATCTTCTCTATGACATTCTCACCACGCTGTTGGTGAACCAGGCCACCTCGGGGATGAGCACCGACCTGATCGAGCGGGAGTCCACCCTGTTCTTCTCGGCCGGCTCCCACACCAGCACCCAGACGCTCACCAACACCGCCCACCACCTCTTCGAATGGTGCCGGGAACATCCCGAGGACCGCGAGCGGGTGGTGGAGGACCCGGCCTTCGCACAGCGAGCCGTCCACGAGGCGCTCCGGGTTCGTCCCACCAACCCGGGGATACTGCGCCGGGCGCTGGTCGACACCGAAGTTGCTGGTCGGCCGGTGAGAAAGGGAGTGGTGTGCGTTCTCGACACGATCTCGGCCAACACCGATCCGTCCGTGTATGGCGAGGACGCTCACCTCTTCAATCCCACCCGGGAGGTCCCCGACGGGGTCCCCCCCTACGGGATGAGCATGGGAGCGGGGATGCATTTCTGCATCGGCCGCACCCTGGCAGTGGGGCTGCCCCAGCGGCGGGGGGTGACGCCTCCCGCCAATCACCTGTACGGGATGGTTCCCATCGCTGTGCGGGGGGTGTTCGAGCGGGGCGTGGGTCCCCATCCGGAGAAACCCCCTCTGCCCGACACCAAGACCCGGCGGTGGACCCGTTGGCTCAGCTACCCGGTGGTGTTCAACGGCAGCTAGACGCCTGCCTTAGCCGGGCCGGTAGCGGTAGCGGGAAGTAGTGTTCGGATCGAGGTGCCAGATGCTGTCGATACGGTCGGTTGACAAGAGATTCTCCCTGGACGGGCCGTTGGTGCTCGACAGGATCAACATGGAGGTCCGCAACGGAGAATTCGTCTCCCTGCTCGGACCGAGCGGGTGCGGCAAGACCACCCTGCTCAAGATCGTGGCGGGTCTCCTGCCCGCCACGGGGGGAGAGGTCTACCTCGAAGGGAAAGAGAGCACTGAACCCTCCCGCGAGAAGGCGATGGTGTTCCAGCACTTCAATCTGCTTCCCTGGCGGACCGCCATCAACAACGTCGCCTACGGCCTGGAGGTGCAGGGAGTCGCCAAGGCCGAGCGGCTGGAGACCGCCGCCCGGTTCCTCAAGCTGCTGGACCTGGAGGGGTATGAGGACCACTACCCGTCGCAGATCTCCGGAGGAATGAAACAGCGGGTGGGGCTGGCTCGGGCGCTGGCCACCGAGCCGCGGCTGATGCTGATGGACGAGCCGTTCGGGGCCCTCGACGCCCTCACCCGGGAGTACCTGCAGGACGAGTTGGCCCGGATCGCCGCCTCCCAGGACCTGACCGTGCTGTTCGTAACCCACTCCATCGACGAAGCGATCTATTTGTCCGACCGGATCGTGGTGATGGGGAACAACCCTGGTCGCATCCTGGTGGAGTATCCCGTGCCGTTCGAGCGTCCGCGGACTTCGACGGTGGTGCGGGCCGATCCCCGCTTCGCCGAACTGCGCAACCAGGTGTGGGTGCTGCTGGAGGAGGAAAAGAGCAAGCGATGACCAACCTGGCGCCCGAGAGCGGACTGCTGGCCCGGGTCCCGCCCCGGCTGGTGAGGATCGCCTCGGTGGTGGTGGTGGTGCTGGCCTGGGAGATCGCCGGTCGGGCGGCGCCGCGGTGGGCATCCTATCCGACCGAGGTCGCCGCGGCGTTCATGGACAACCTCGACCGGATCATCGACGCCTTTATCGAGACCTTCAAGGCGGTGGGAGTCGGCTACGCCATCTCGGTGGCGGGAGGCGTGCTGATCGGGTTCGGCATGGCCCGCATCCGGG
Organism: Acidimicrobiia bacterium; assembly: GCA_012270885.1. Lineage (GTDB taxonomy): Bacteria > Actinomycetota > Acidimicrobiia > Spongiisociales > ZC4RG35 > Bin76. The sequence goes on from JAAXHN010000066.1 coordinate 16,369, forward strand.
TGGTCAAGGTGGCCCTGGACCCCTACGTGGCGGTCCTCTACTCCACGCCCCGGATCACCCTCATCCCCCTGGCCATCCTGCTGATCGGGATCGGGTTCAACCTGCGGGTTCTGATGAGCGTCCTGGCTTCGATCTTTCCCATGATCATCAACACCTACGCGGCGGTGGACTCGGTCTCGGCGGAGTTGGAGGAGACCGCCCGTTCGTTCACCGCCAGCCGGTGGAGCATCACCAGGACCGTCCTGATCCCCGGCGCCATCCCGGGCATCTTCGTGGGGATGAGAGTGGGTATCATCCGGGCGCTGGTGGGGGTGATAGTGGCCGAGATGACCGCCGGCGCCGCGGGGGTGGGGGCGTTGCTGCTGGTGTTCGGCCGGTTCTTCCAGTCCGAGAAACTGTTCGGCCCGGTGTTGCTGCTGGGCTTCATGAGCATCCTGATGACCCGGGGTCTTTCGCTCCTGGAGAGGAAGTTGGCGCCATGGCAAGACTGAAGCTCGAGCGCCGGCGGGCGATCTTCGACTGGTCGTTGCGCATCGGGTTTGCCATCGTGCTGCTGGTAGCGTGGGAGCTCTCCACCCGGGCGCAGAGCCGCGCCCTGGCCGCTCCTCCCTCGGAGATTCTGATCGCCTTCTGGGAACTCACCTTCATAGAGGGGGTGATCTTCTCGGAGACGCTGGTGACCGCCCGGGCCTTCTTCATGGGATACGGGGCGGCGATCGCCATCGGCCTCCTGGTGGGGATGCTGATGGGCCGCTCGCGGCTGGCCGAATACGTGCTGGAGCCCTACGTCACCCTGATGTACGCCCTCCCCTCGATCGCTCTGATCCCGGTGCTGGTGATTTGGTTCGGCATCAACGACCGAATCAGGATAGTGCTGGTGATCCTGGCCTCGGTGTTCCCGATCATCTACAACACGGCCACGGGCGTGAAGAACGTTGACGAGGAGTTGGTGGAAGTCGGGAAGTCCTTTTGCGCCACCCGGCGGAAGATCGCCACCTCCATAGTGCTCCCCGCCGCGCTGCCGCTGATCTTCGCCGGCCTTCGCATCGGGCTATCCCATGCCTTGGTGGGTGTGATAGGCGCCGAGATCATCGTGGTGATCACCGGCCTGGGGGGTCTGGTGATCAGGTACGCGGACAACTTCCAGATGGCCAACATGTTCGTTCCGATCATCTTCATCGCCACCCTGGCGGTGTTGATTACCGCAGGAATGAACCGTTTCCAGACCGTTTTCCGGCGTTGGGAAGTGCAGGACGAGTGAGGCGCTACGACGCGCTTTCCCGCACCGAGAGGGGGATGACGTTCGGGGTGATGCTTCCCCACTTCGGCCGGGAGGCCTCCCGGGGCCTGCTGTTCCGTGGGTCTGCGTTGGCCGAGGGTCTGGGCTATGACGCCCTGTGGGTGCGGGACCATCTGATCTGGACGCCCCATCGCCACGAGGGCGCCGACCTGACCTTCCTGGACGCCACCCTGACCCTGGCGGCGGTGGCGGGGATGACCGAACGGATCAAGCTGGGGACCGCGGTCCTGATCCCCATCCGCTGGCCGCTCAAGAGCGCCAAGGAGTTGATGTCGCTCGACTTCCTGGCCGGAGGCGGGCGAGTGGTCGCCGGGATCGGCGCCGGGCACTTCGGCGTGGAGATCCGGGCGGCGGGGCTCGACCCGGACCGGAAGATCGAGATCGTGGAGGAGACGATCCGCATCTGGCGCCGGGCCTTCACCGAGGAGCAGGTGGACTTCTCGGGCGAGATGTTCGAATCCGACGGGGCGGTGATGCATCCCCGCCCGGTGGTAGGCCTGCCCATCTGGTACGGGGGCACCACCCGGGCGGCGGTGCGGCGTGCGGCGCGGTGGTGCGACGGGTGGCTGCCGGGGGGAACGCCGTTCCCCACCTTCGACAACCGACTGGCGTATCTGCGGGCCCTCGAAGCGGCGTCGGGGAGGCCTCCCTGCGTGGTGGGGGTGATACCCCGGCTTCGGATCGCCCGGACCAGGGCCGAAGCGCGGGCCGGACTGGACATCGAGGCGCTCACCACCTCCTCGGAGGGGAGCAGGCACTGGGTCCATCCGCCTGGGGGCTACCGGGACTTCGACGACCTGCGAGGAGCCCTGGTGGCAGGCGACATCCCCGAGATCGTGGACCGGGTGGGCGACTTCGACGAGCGGGGCGTGGATCACTTCCTGGTGGATCTGCGCTCGGACTTCCACCGCTTCGAGGAACTGCTGGAATTGTTCGCCTCCGAGGTGATTCCGCACTTCCGCCGCCGGTGACCCGGCGCAACCGCCAATGGATCGGACGGGCCTGGAGTCAGACGCCCGACCTTTGGCCATGGCAAGGCGCGTGCCGTTAATCTTGAGCGGGAGAGCTTGCCGTATCGAGCCCGAACGGGCGTCATCAGGTTGGCGCCCAGATAGGAAAGGACACCGGGGCAGATGAGCGAAAAGACCGTACGCATCAGGGGAGGGAGGATTCAGACCCCTTCCGGGGGCGCCGAGAACGACCTGTTGATCCGGGGAGAGAAGGTGGCGGCGCTGCTGGATCCTTCCAGCCGGATCTCAGCCGACCGGGAGATAGACGCGGCGGGGAAGTGGGTTCTCCCTGGGCTGATCGACCTCCATGCCCACACCCGATCACCCGGATACGAAGAGAAGGAGGACTTTTTAACCTCATCCCGGGCTGCGGCGGCCGGCGGGTACACGACCTTCGTGGACATGCCCAACGTGGAGCCTCCCACCGTAACGGTGGAACTGTTCGAGAACAAGCGCGCGGTGGCCGACCGGTTGTGCATAGTCGACTGGGGCCACTTCGTGGCGCCCACCCGCTTGGACGAGATTCCGAAACTGGCCGCGGCGGGAGCAACCGGTTTCAAGTTCTTCCAGGTCACCGGGGGGTATCCCCATGATCCGAGGCTGGCCATCGCCGACCCCGCCCGCCTGCTGGAGACTTTCTCGGCCATCGCCGAGACGGGTCTTCCGTGCGTGGTGCACCCCTTCGCCCAGACGCTCTTCGAAAGCCTCTACCACCAGGAGGTGGCGAAGGGAAGGCCCGGGGATATCCACACCTTCAGCGACGTCTACACCCGGGACATCGTATGGCGCCTGGCGGTTGCGATCCTGCTGGAGGTCCAGCGGGAGACGGGGATGCGGATGCAGGTTGTCCACACCCACGCTCCCGGGAGCTTTCGTCTCCTCGCCCAGGCTAAGGCGGACGGCGTGCCGGTGACCGTGGCCACCGACCCCAAGTACTTCCACCTCACCGAAGAGGATATCAGAGGCCAGGGCGCCCGCGCCATACCCGGAGGAGCGGTTACCCGCGACCCCGACCGGATGGCCGCCATCTGGGAAGCCCTGGACACTGGCGTCATCGACATCATCGACTCCGACCACGCTCCCCACCTGCTGGACGACCTGACCCTGATGGAGGAGGATCCGTTGATCGGGCCGTTCGGTTCTCCCCACTACGAGGACCTGCTGTCGCTGATGCTCACCGATGTCGCAGAGGGCAATCTCAGGTTGGGTCGGCTGGTCCATGCGCTGACCGAGGCGCCCGCCCGGGTACTGGGAATCTACCCGAGGAAGGGGGCGCTGCTGCCCGGTTCCGACGCCGACCTGGTGCTCGTGGATCCCGGGCTGGTCCACCAGCCGCAGGACGGGCAGATGGAGTGCAAGAGCAACTGGACGCCCTACCACGGCCGGGACCTGGTGGGAAAGCCCGTGTTGACCATGCTCCGGGGAACGGTGATCTTCGGCGACGGCCAGGTGGCCGTCGAGCCGGGGTACGGCCGGTACATCTCCGGGATTCCCCAGGAGCCCGACCGCAGCCACCCCGCCGGCATGCACCCGGGGCTGTCCCTGAGTCCCCGGTCCTGACGCGGCCGATGGACCGTTCCGGGGCGCCGAAGGGGCCGGAATCGAGGAGAGGGCAGTGAAATTCGGCGTGCTCGTGCCGCATTTCGGGGAGTGGACCTCGAGGGAGACCCTGATCGGCAACGCCCCGGTGATCGAACAGATGGGTTTTCATTCCCTGTGGGTGCGGGACCACCTGGTGTGGAAGCCGCACGACATGGAAGGGGATGACCAGACTTTCCTCGAGCCGCTGATGACTTTGGCGGCGCTGTCCTCGGTCACCACCAGGATGATGCTGGGAACCGCGGTGCTGATTCCAATCCGCTGGCCGCTGAAGCTGGCCCAGAACCTGGCCACCCTCAGCTTTCTCTCGGGTGGGCGGGTGATGGCCGGGGTGGGACTGGGCAGCAACGAGGCGGAATTCGCCGCCGCCGGTCTGGACAAGGGCCGCCGCATCCCGATCCTGGAGGAGACGCTGGAGATCTGCCGGCGGGTTTGGGCGGAGGACCATGTCTCCTATCAGGGAGAGGTCTTCGAGTTCCGGGACTTCACCCTCAGGCCCAAACCGGCCGCGCCGATTCCCTTTCTCTACGGCGGCAGCACCCGGGCGGCAGTGCGGCGAGCGGTGACCCTCACCGAAGGATGGATACCGGGCCGCACTCCCATCGACACTCTGCGAGCCCGGCTTGCGTATCTGCACCGGTTGTCCGAGGAGCATGGCAAGAAGGTCCTGCTGGGAACCATCCCCCTGGTCCTGGCCGACCCCGATCGGCGCCGGGCCCGTGAATCGATCGACGTGAGGGCTTTGGGGGTCAGTACCGACGGCGCCCGGCACTGGGTGACACCCGCCTCGGGAGGGTTCAACACGGTGGACGATCTGGAGGGACTGCTGGTGGCCGGTGACCGATCCGACTGCCTGCGCTCTGTGGAAGCCTTTGCCGAACTGGGTCTGGAACTGGTGATCCTCGACGTGCGCCTGGGTTTCGGTGAGTACATGCAGCAGTTGGAACGGCTGGCCGAATGGGTGCTGCCCGAGTTCGGAGACTAACCGCCGGGCGCTTACCCCCTTTCGCAATGGGTTAGCCGATGCGGGGTAGACCTGTGCGGACGTTCTTGGGTGGCCTGCCGGAAGCCGATGATCCCCGCCTCGCCGATGCCCTTCACACCCAGGTCGGTTCTGGATATATAATTCCAAGGCCAGCGCCGTCGCGCGGCGATGCCCCGGTACAGGTTTGTAAGCGGCGCGTTTCGGGCGTCTGAGTTCTTGAACGGAGGAGAGCAGTGATGGACACGATCACGCATTGGATCGGGGGCGCTCCCTGGACGGGGGCCTCAGACAGGACGGGACCGGTCTTCAACCCGGCCACCGGGCAGCAGACGGCTGCCGTGGCATTCGCCGATGAGGAGGCGGTCGATGCCGCAGTGTCGAATGCCGAAAAGGCGTTCACCGAGTGGGGTCGGTCTCCGGT
>JAAXHN010000067.1 GCA_012270885.1 Acidimicrobiia bacterium
CGGAAGGCTAACCTCGGAAGCACCGAAGGCCCGGGGGCGGTTGCCCAACCGGTCTACGTCACCCGCCCCTCCAGCCAGATAGAGAACAGGACCGCTTCGACCCGTGAACCCAACCACCAAGGGGACGCTCTGGGCCGGCGGCGCGGCTTTCGGCCTCTCCGTGGGACCTGTGCTCTACCTCTTCACCCACACCAGCGACGACCCCTTCGTGTGGCGTTCCTGGTCGTTCGTCTTCCAGGGAGCGGGTCTGGCGGCGTTGCTCTTCGTGCTCCCCACCAAGAACAGGGACTGGAGGGGAAAGGCTGCCGGGCTGCTGCTTTATTGGGGCAGGGACGGTGAGCCGGCTCGCATCCGGACGCCTCTGGAGGTGGTGCGAACTCCGGCTTTCTGGATGACGATCGGCTTCGCCTTGGATCTCGCGTTCTGGGTCTGGGCGGCCACCCTGATCGACCCCCTGGTGGTGACCATCATCTTCCAGTTGGCCTTCATCGGCATGGTCTGGGCAGCGGCCAGGCTGGGCAGGAAGATCTCCTCCCGAGACCGGGCGGCCCCCCATGTCATCGGCGGAAAGCACTGGACATTGATGGCCATCTCCTTCCTGGGCGCCGCACTGGTCATCTGGTCGGAAACCGCGGAGGTCGGCGCCCTCAACTGGCAGGGCATAGCCGTGGCGGTGGTCGGCACCGCCACCGGCGTCTGGAGCCTGTGGGGTACCGTTTCCGTTGGCCGCTTGATGACCTGGCCCGGCGACGACCCGAACGACCTGGCCTGGAACTCCACCTATTCCGCTGTTGCGGCGCGGGTCATCGGCCTTCCCCTTACACTCCTGGGAAGCGCACTGTTCTTCCCCCCAACCGAGAAGACATTCGAGCTGTCCTGGACCACCGTGGGCTTCCTGACGCTCATAGGAATATTCAATGCGGGCGGAGCGCTCAGTTATCGGTACTCCATGTACGTGACTTCCAGCCTTAGCGTCCAGCGGATCATCTTCTTCACCCCGGTGCTCCAGATGCTCTGGATATGGATGTTCGCCGAAGTCTCCATCGCCAATCCCCTGGCGCTGCTGATCGGCACCGGGATCGTGCTCCTCTCCAACCTGGGATCCCAGACCGGATCGGAGTGACCCGGCCTGTGCGCCCCGAAACCGCCAATCCCGCCACGGCCGAGCCTTTCGAGCCGGAGTCCGGTCAGATCTCGGCTGTATCGTTCTGAGGCGATGTCCGCCCTGGTCGCCGACCTCTTGAACCGGTCCGCTCGGCTCTATCCCGAGCGGCGGGCGGTGCAGATCGTGGGGGGCCCTTCCCTCACTTACGCCGAACTCTCCCGGCGGGTAGAGAGCGTGGCTGGCCTGCTGGCCCGCACGGGGGTGGAAAGAGGAGATCGCGTCGCTGTCATGGCTCCTGCCGGCCTGGCGTTCTTCGACGCCTACCTGGGCGCCGCCCGGCTGGGCGCAGCGGCGGTGCCCCTGTCCACCCGACTGGCTCCGGCGGAGATCGCCCGGCAACTGGCCGACGCAGATCCCCAGGCTGCGATCGTCGGCTCCGATTACGGAGAGATGGTGGCGCGGGCCGGGAGCGCCGAGATGGCTGTGCTTGAACATGACGGCGCCGAATACCGGCGACTGCTATCCACGTCCAAACCGGTTCCCCTGGAGGCGCGGCCCGAGGATATAGGACTGATCATCTACACCAGCGGCACCACTGGAGATCCCAAGGGGGTCTGTTTGTCCCAACGAGCCTTGACCTTCAACGCTTTCGTGTCGGCGGTCTCACAGGGACTGGTTCCCACTGACGTCTACCTCTCGGCCACGCCTCTGTACCATGCCTCCGCCGGGCTGCGGGTCATAACCATGCTGGTTGATGGACAGGGCCATGTGGTGCTCCCCTCATTCAGTCCCGAAGACGCCATGCGTACGATCGTCGAAACCGGAGTGACCACCACCATCATGGTCGCCACCCAGTTGCAGAGAATCCTCGATTCTCCCGGCTTCGATCCCGACATGTTCCGCTCCATACGCCTGCTTCTCTACGGCGCCGCCTCCACCCGCTCCAATCTGGTCGAGAGAATGATGGCCTCCCTTCCCTGCAGCCTGTATCACGGGTACGGGCTCACCGAAGCCACCGCGGTGTGCGCGGCGTTGGGGCCCGAGGACCATGAACGCAGGGCGGGGATCACTTCGAGCGGGCTCTCCATCGGCCGTCCCATCGCGGGAGTTGATATAAGGATCGAAACAGGTGAAGGCGAGGACGCCGAGCCCGACCAGGTGGGAGAACTCCTGGTCCGCACTCCGAAGCTGATGTCCGGGTACTGGGGACAGTCACAGGCCAGCGCCCAGGCCATACGGAACGGCTGGCTCCACACCGGGGACCTCGGATACCGGGACCGGCAGGGCCATCTCCACCTGTCGGGCCGCTTGAAGGAACTGATCATCAGCGGTGGGGTCAACATCTACCCGCCCCAGATCGAGAATGTCCTCTCCCACCACCCCCTGGTTGAGCAGATAGCTGTTATCGGCCTCCCTGACCGCCAGTGGGGCGAGGCGGTGACAGCGGTGGTAGTGCCCCGGGAGGGGCAGGCTGCCACTCTGGAGGACCTGGCCGAATGGGTGGGCGCCCATCTCGCCAGCCACATGAAACCAAAGCGGCTGATCCTCGTCGATCGACTGCCCCGCAGCGCCACTGGTAAGATCCAGAAGCATCTGCTGGTGGAGACTTACACAATAGGATGGGTTGATTCTTGATCCTGGCCGCTCTATCGGAGATGCCAACCCCCGCCCTGGTGGTGGACCGGGCTGCGCTGGAACACAATATCGCGGATATGGCGCGGCGGATTCGCGACATGGGAGTGGATCTCCGTCCCCATTGGAAGACCTCCAAGATGGTGGAGGTCGCCCGCCTCCAGGACCAGGCGGGGTGTGTGGGGTTCACCTGCGCCACCCCCGCCGAGGTGGAATGCCTCCTTGACCATGGCTTCACCAATCTCACCTGGGCCCATCAGCCGGTGGGGCCCTCCAAGGTCGCCTTCGCCGTTGCGGCCAACCGAAGGGGCCGGGTGCGGGTGGCGCTCGACTCGGTGCAGGCGGCCGCGCCCCTGTCCAAGGCCGCCGCAGGTGCGGGGGTGGCGGTCCCCTACCAGATCGAGGTGGACACCGGACTGGGACGGGCAGGAGTGGCGCCCCATCAGGTATTCGAGTTGGCGGAGCGGTTGGCGGGCCTGGCCGGTCTGGAGTTCGAAGGGATTATCACCCACGCAGGACACCTGAGCGGATACGGCAGCGACCGGTCAGGCCTCGAGGCGGAGGGACGAACTGTGGGAAGGACCATGGCGGGAATCGCTCGGGAGCTTCGCGAAGCCGGGTTTCAGGTGCAGGTGGTGTCGGTCGGGTCCACCCCGGGTTCCACGTCCGCGCCTACGGTGTCGGGAATAACCGAAGCCCGGCCCGGAACATATGTCTTCAACGACGCCACCCAGGTGACTCTGGGGAGCACCGACCTGGCAGGCTGCGCGCTCACCGTGGCCGCCAGGGTGGTGAGCACTCCCCGGCCCGGGGAGGCGATAATCGACGCCGGGAGCAAATCGATGAGCTCGGACGGCCCCACTTCGAGAGTCGGGTTCGGAAGGGTTCTCACCGAGAACGGCCGCTACGCCGACCTCGACTTCTTCAAGGCCAACGAGGAGCACGGCTTTCTGAGGGGACCGGCGGTGAGCGCCCTTCAGGTGGGAGACATGATGCGCATCGTGCCTAACCACGCCTGCACCACCACGAACATGTGGAGCCAAGCGGTGGTGGTCGGAGAGGACGGCGACGTCGAGGAGTGGAAGATCAGAGCCCGCCGCTAACCGGGTCACCAATCCGCAGAAGGCTCGGAGTCAACGCCGTGGGCCCTGTCGGGAGGACATGCCGCCCCGGTTAAGTCCCGGCTCGTTTACGTCCCTCTTTCAGCCGACGGCACTTACCCCACCCAGGCGGCGAGGCCTTCCAGGAGACGGTCGATGTCGTCCCGGCTATTCCACATGTGAGCCGAGACCCGCACCGAGTTTCCTCTCACCGAGACGAACACGGACCGGTCGGCCAACTCCGCCACAAGGGACCGGGGATCGGCGCCCTCCGGCAGCCGCAGGCCCACCAGATGGGCGCTGCGAAACTGCGGGCCGGGAGCGATCAGGCCCAGTGTGGCGGCTTCCTCGGCCAGGTGGTCGGTGAGCAGCCCGCTGTGGGCCTGGAGCCGGGCTGCCCCCACTCCCGCAACGATCTCCAGGCCACTGCAGGCCGCTTCCGACAGCCATAAGTTCCAGGACTGGCCTGCGTCGTAGCGCCGGGCTGAGGAGGCGAGTTCCCAGCGGTACTCGTTGACCCGCGAGAAGTCTTCGCTTCCGGCCCTTGCCATCCAGTTGGCGTCGAGCGGCCTTCCGTACCGGTTCTCCGGCGAGGCCCACAGATACGACATCCCCGGAGGGCCCAGCAGCCACTTGTATCCGACGCACACCACGAAGTCCGGGCGGATCGCCCCAGCATCGAAGGGAGCCATGCCAAGACTCTGGGAGAGGTCCACCACCAACCTGGCGCCCACCTCACGGGCAGCCTTGCCCACCCGTTCCAGATCCAGGCGCGTCCCGTCGGTCCAATGGCATGCCGGCGCCGACACCACCGAGACGCTTTCGTCCAGGCGGTCCAGGACCGCCGCGGTCCAGTCGTCATCGAGGGGGCGCTTGACGAACACCGGCTCGGCGCCCCTCTCGGTCCAGGGATACACCATGGCGGGGAACTGTTCGTCCAGCATCAGCACCTTGTCGCCCCTGCCCGCATCCAAGGCCGAAGCGGCGGTGGCCACGCCGTAGCTGGCGGAGGGGATCAGCGCCACCCCTTCTGCATCTCCACCCACCAGGGAGGAGAACAGTCTTCTGATCCGGTCGCCGGCTGTGAAGAAGTCCGAGACCTCCACTTCCGAGAGCGGACGGTTGACAGCGGCAGCTACGGCCTCGGCAACCGGGACGGCCCGAGCGCCCAGGTAGGCACTGTTCAGCCAGGCCACGCCGCCGCAGAGGCTGAACAAGTCCCGCGCCGGGAGTTCGAGGCCCGAATATGATCCTCCCATCACATCAATCCCGGTCGTTCGGGTAGACGAGGTTTATCTGCTCGAACGCCAACCCCTTCGAGTCAAGGGTGGAGGCAATCATCGGGGTGAACATCTCCTTGGGGATCAGGCAGTCCTCACATGCCTCGGGTCCCGCCACAATCTCCACATGAAGGCCGTCGCCATCCGCCAGCCCTACCTGCAACGAGTACCCATCGGCCTCCAATCCCGACGAAAAGGGGTACAATGCCGCCACGACCGACTCCAAATCGGGCTGCCGCTTTCCGCTCACAGTCCCCCTAGAGTAGCCTTCAAGACTCCCCTCCATAAGGCCTGATCCTCCTGGGCAACAACGTCTCCCCCTTCCCGATACGCACGGCTTTCGGTCATGGGGTGGGGGCCTTTCTGCGATCTCCGGTTCCCCTGCTGATCCGATCACTGGTCCTGATGGCCGTGCCGGCATTGGTGCTTCTCGTTTGGCAGTCCAGCGGGAGCATCCAAGAGACCAACCCACTCTTCTTCTGGTTCTACCTGCTGATCTGGCTGGGTGGTTTCGTGGCGACCGGATATGCCGGCTGGCCAATGGCCCGTACCGCTCTCGCCGCGGTGTCCTCCGACTACGTGGCCGCCGACGACGACTGGTGGGTGCGAGACGGGTTCGTGAGAACCACGGCGGTCTTCTGCTTCACGGTGGCGGTGGGGACCGTGTTCCTGGTGGTGCCCGGGATCATGGTTCTGATGATTTACAGCCTCTATCCCTTCGTGATCGTGGACAAGAAAGCCAAGGGCTTCGGATCGCTGGCAATGAGTTCGGAGTTGGGAAAGGGAAACCGGATGCCGCTTCTGGGCTTGATGCTGGCGGCCCTGTTGTTCTTCGCCCCCTCCATATTCCTGTTCTTCCAGATTGCGGGCTTTCCGGGCATCTTCGCCCTGTGGGTGCTGGGAGCTCCAGCCCTCTCCCTGGTAGCCACCATAATGGCCGCCGCCTACCGGATCCTCACCCGGCGCTGAGTCGAACCGCCGCCGCAGGAGCGCAGCGAGGTTAAACAAAGCGAGGTTAAACAAATGGAAGGTGGGAAATAGTTGCGCGAGCCGCTTCCTGCCTCTAGGGTAAAGGCGCAAGAAACTACAAGTAAGGAGGACAGATGCTTGCACGTCTACAGAAGTTTGGCGGGTTCCTGGCGGGCATGGTCATTCCCAACATCGGGGCGTTCATCGCCTGGGGATTGATCACCGCCTTTTTCATTCCCACCGGATGGACTCCCAACGAAGATCTAGTCGAACTGGTAGGTCCCATCATTGTCTACCTGCTGCCCGTATTGATCGGATTCACAGGCGGCAAGATGGTGTACGGCCACCGGGGAGGCGTGATCGGCTCCATCGCCACCATGGGGATCATTGTGGGCGCAGACTTCGCACTGGCAAGCGGCGCCACCGGTGACCCGCCTCAGTTCTTGGGCGCGATGTTGGTCGGTCCCTTGGCTGCTTGGATCATGATGAAAGTGGACCAGGCCTTTGAGGACAAGGTTGCCGTCGGCTTCGAGATGCTCTACAACAACTTCTCGCTCGGCATTCTGGGCTTCGGCCTGGCGATCGTCGGCCGTTACATCATGGGCCCGATCATGGGCGGTATCGCCAATGCTCTCGGTAACCTGGTGGAGGGCATCACCGATGCAGGACTCCTGCCGGTCGCCGACATACCAATCGAAGTCGGGAAGGTGTTGTTCCTCAACAACGCCATCAACCACGGAATCCTGGCGCCATTGGGTGCGGCGGACGCTGCCGAAACAGGCAAGTCGATCTACTTCCTGCTGGAAACCAACCCCGGTCCGGGTCTCGGTTTGCTGCTTGCCTACTGGTTCGCCGGTAAGGGCATGGCCAAGCTGTCCGCTCCGGGCGCCATCGTTATCCACTTCTTTGGTGGAATCCATGAGATCTACTTCCCGTATGTTCTCATGCATCCCATCATGATTCTCTCGATGTGGGCCGGCGGTATCGTCGCTGACATCATCTTCGTGGCTTTCGATGCGGGACTTTCGGCAACGCCTTCGCCTGGCTCGATCTTCGCTTATCTGGCGGTGACGCCGAGGGGCGAACACCTAGGTGTGTATCTAGGAATGGCAGCCGCGGTCGCGGCGGCATTCGTGGTAGGTACGCTGCTGTTGCGGATCTCACCGGTCAAGGAGACCGAGGGCACCGACGAGATGGTCGGTACCATGCCCGGCGGTATCCCGACCGGCTAGACCAACTTCCCTCTCGTATAAAGTGGGGAGAGTCTCCTGCCAGGAGGCTCTCCCCACACTCTTTTCCGGAGGATTGCAACATGAGTTCAGTCATAAAAGCAGCAGCGGATGTCCAGTTGATCGTCCTGGCCTGTGAGGCCGGGATGGGCTCCAGTCTGATGGTCACCAATGCTCTCAAGAAGAAGGTCAAGAAGGCCAAGCTCAACATCAAGGTCACCCACTCTCCTGTGCATGACATCCCCGGAGCCGCCGATGTGGTGGTTACCCACCAGGGACTGTCCGCCCGGGTCAAGCAGGTGGCGCCACAGGCCGCTGTGGTGCCCTTTCGGACCTTTCTGAACGACCCCGCCCTCACCCAGTTGGTGAATACCCTCTCCGCCGGCGGGGACGTGGTCGGGATCTAGCCGGACATGGCCGAAAAATCGGTCACCTCGGTCGAGGCAATCACGTTGGGCGAGGAGGCGCTGTCCCAGAGTGAGGCCATCGGCCGGGTGGCGGGAATGCTGTTCGAACTGGGAGCGGTGGAAGCAGGGTACGGGAACTCCATGCGGGCTCGTGAGGAGGTGATCACGACTTACTTGGGAAACGGGATCGCCCTCCCCCACTGCACCTATGAGGACCGTGGTCTGATCAAACGCACCGCCCTGGTGCTGGCCCAGTACCCCGCCGGGATCCCCTGGGGAGACGAGGACGACCGGGCTTTTCTGGTGTTCGGGCTCGCTGCGGTGGGCGAGGAGCATCTGGCGGTGATGTCGCATCTGGCAGAGGTGCTGGACGACGAGGATCTGTGCAATCGACTGGCGGTCACCACCGACCCCGAGTTCGTCCGGGACACCCTGGCCGCCGAGCCTGAATGAGCAGACGGCGGGTCGCCGTCTTCGGTGCCGGGAACATCGGGAGAGGGCTCCTGGGATGGCTGTTCGGACGGGCAGGTTGGGAGGTGGTTTTCCTGGACGTCTCCGCTCCCCTGGTGGACCTGTTGAACCGGGAGGGCGAATACCAGGTGATCGAGGTGGGAAACGGTAGCCGGTCGACCCGGCTGATCCGCGGTGTACGCGGCGTGAACAGCACCGACGCCGACCGGGCCGCCCAAGAGGCATCCCAAGCGGAGGTGGTGTGCACCGCGGTGGGAGTGGGAATCCTGGACCGGGTGGCGCCCGTTGTCGCCGCCGCCCTGTCCAGAAGTGACTCCTGCATCCGCAACGTGCTTGCCTGCGAGAACGCCGATCCCAATAGCGGTGCGCTACAGAAGCATGTAGAGAGCCTCTTGGGAAAGTCTCCCCCCGGAGTGGGGTTTCCCGAGACCCTGGTGGACCGAATGGTTCCCGGCGGCAGCGGGGACGACCTGTCGGTGGAAGTGGAGGCCCGATTCGATTTCAAGGTCTCCCGGGAGGAGTGGGTGGGTGAAAACCCCGGGATAGAGGGATTCACACTGGTCGACAACCTGGCCCTTCACCGGAAGAGAAAACTCTGGCTGGTGAACGGACTGCATGCCGCCGCAGCCTTCATTGGACTGCGAAAGGGCCTTGAGACGGTGGCAGAGGCGGTCTCCGATCCAGCCATCCGGGAACGCCTGGATGAGATCACAGAAACTATGGCCGCAGTGCTTTCCGCCGAGTCGTCCGCTTGGCACCGGGACGAACTGGCCGGGTACGGGTGGTACAACCTGGAGCGCTTCGAGACCACTACCTTGGTCGATCCCATCCGGAGGGTGGCGAGGAACCCGCTGAGAAAACTCGGCCCGACCGAGCGTCTGGTGGGACCTGCGAGAGCAGCCGTCCGCCGGGGCCTGCGGGTTGATGCCTTGTGCGACGCGATCGCGGCCGGGCTTGCCCTGAATGACCCCGAAGTACCTGGTTCGGAGGAGTTGCGGGATGCTCTTTCAGCGTCGGGTTGGCGGTCGGTCGTGGGGCTGGACGCAGAGGACCAGCCTTTGATAGAGATGCTAGAGACCCGCCTGGCATTGCTGGCTTAGTCAATCTGTCCGTATATGATCGGGAGGGTCACGAGTCGACCCCCGGCAGGTGAGAAATGTCCCGCTTGACACACGAAGAACTCAAACAAGCGATGATCGAGAAGTTGGCCGCTGAACCCGACCCCTCCGGAACGGCCGATCTGGTCTGCTCCAAGGGGACGCTAGGAATCGCCGAAGACCACAAGCAGATCAAGAAGGTCGTGAAACGCCTGAGACCCTTGATGACCTACCGTTTCCTGGTGATCAACCGTGCCGACCTGTTCGCAGCCAGCCCGGCCACCATCGGTACCAAGATCGGGATCCTCGACGCCCAAGGCGCAACCCTGAAAGCCGCCGACCTCCCCCGTAAACGGTAGGAGACCCCAGCCACTAGCCGTCTGCAGCGGCGACTCTCCTCACCCTGCTGGGAGTTAGGATCAACTAGGGAGATGAACACTTTCACCGGGGGTGTCACAGAGGTCTTGCCCGGGCTTGTTAAGGCCGATCTGGAGATAGCCGTGCAGGCGGCCCGGGTCGGCGCGAAGTTGGTGAGCGCGGCTTTGAACCAGCCGACAAACATCCTCTTCAAAGGTGACTCCGATCCGGTTACCGACGTGGATCACCAGTCCGAGCGAGCGATCCTCCAGGTCCTGTCACAGCACTACCCCGATGACCCGGTGGTGAGAGAAGAGAGCGGCGGAGGCCTTCCCGACGGAGGGCGGGTGTGGTTGGTGGATCCCATTGACGGCACGACCAATTTCATCCACGGATTCCCCTGGGTGAGCGTTTCGGTAGCGCTATGGATCGATGACAGTCCGGCGGTTGGGGTAGTTGTGGACATCACCACCGGCAGCGAGTACACGGCAGTGGCGGGGCAGGGAGCATGGCTGGACGGATCCCCGATCGGGGTGAGCCTGATACACGACTTTGGAGAAGCCCTTATCGTCACCGGGTTCCCTTACGATCGGAGGGAGCGAACCGAAATCTGTGAAACCCGCTTCCGGCAAGTGCTGGCCTCTGCCCAGGGGGTTCGCCGGTTGGGAGCGGCGTCGCTCGATCTGTGCATGGTGGCCTCCGGGAAGCTGGACGGCTACTGGGAGGAGGACCTCTCCCCCTGGGACATGGGAGCCGGGGTACTGATGGTGACCGAAGCGGGCGGGACGGTCACCGATCAGAGCGGGAACCCGGTTGGTACCCGCACGCCGTTCATTGCGGCCAGCAATGGGCTGATTCACAAGAGCTTCCTTCGGACTCTTCAGCAGGGCTTTTCCTGATGCTGCACCAGCACTTGGAGGACCTGGAGAGAACGGGTCGCAGGATCCGGGTGGGCATGGTGGGCGCCGGACAGATGGGAGAGGGCCTGGCAGTGATGCTCGAGGCAATGTCGGGGATGGAACCGAGCGTGGTCGTGGACTCGGCTCCCGGCCGGGCCAAGGAAGCGTTTGTCTCGGCAGGCACACCTCCTTCCCAGGTGGTGGAGACGGACGATGCCGACCGGGCGATCGCCGCCCTGTCCGACGGTCGGCGGGTCGCAAGTTCCGATCCTTCTCTGGCCTGGTGTTCCCCGGTGGACATCTCGGTGGAGGCGACCGGGATTCCCGAGGTGGGCGCCCGGGTGGCGCGGGGAGCGATCAACGCCGGAAAGCACGTCCTCCAGATGAACGTGGAGACCGACGCCACGGTGGGATACGCCCTGCACAGGATGGCTGCCGAAGCGGGCGTGGTCTACACTCTGTCGGGAGGAGACGAGCCGGGAGCCATCATGGGCCTGTATGACTTCGCGGCGAGTCTGGGCTTTGAGGTGATCAGCGCCGGCAAAGGTAAGAACAACCGCCTGGACCGGACAGCCACACCCGAGAGGGTGGCGGAGGTGGCCCGCAGGCGGCAAATGAATCCCAAGATGCTCTCCTCGTTCGTGGACGGCACCAAGACCATGGTTGAGATGACCTCGCTGGCCAACGGAATCGGGTTCAAGCCGGACATCCGGGGGATGCACGGGCCTCCGGTCACGGTGAAGACCATCGCCACCACCTACGTCCCCACTAATTGTGGCGGCGTGCTCTCGGGCCACGGTCGGGTCGATTACGGTCGAGGCGTTGCGCCAGGGGTGTTCGTGGTGTTTACCACCGACCACCCCAAGTTGATCCGCGACCTCGGTTATCTCTCCATGGGATCGGGGCCCTACTACGCCCTGTACCGGCCCTACCACCTGGCCAATCTTGAGACCCCCATCTCCATGGCCCGGGCGGTGCTGTATGGCGAGACCACCCTCGCCACCCCGAACCCGCCCAGCGCCGAGACCGTGGCCTTTGCCAAACGAGACCTGCGGGTGGGAGAGAAGATCGACGACCTGGGCGGCTATTGTGTGTATGGCATGATCGACAATGCCCGGAGTGCGGCGTCCGAGGGCTTGCTGCCGGTGGGCCTGGCCCCCGGCGCGGTGGTGGTTTCCGCAGTCCGGGCCGGAGATCCCATCACCTACCGTGACGTGGAGTTGGACGAATCCTCGGTGATCGTGTCACTCCGCCGACTCCAGGATGCAATGGGAGGAGGATCGGGATGATTGAGAGGACCGGGATCGGTGCGTCGCCGGGGATCGCCATCGGCCCGGTACACCTCCACTCCTCCTCTCTCCCCGAGATCCTTCCCCGCCGGGTGGAGCGCCCCGATCAAGAGGTGGAATCGTTGGACCGCGCCGAGAACGTCGTGCGGAAACGGCTGGAGGGACTCCAGCGCACTCACGGCGAAGGGTCCGAGGAGGCCGAGGTGATAGGAGCGCATCTGCTCCTCTTGGAAGACCCCGAGTTCACCGGCGAGATCCGCTCGCTCATCCAGGGCGAATCGCTTTGCGCCGAGGCAGCAACCGTCCGGGTGACCGAGGAGTCGGCGGGGATGCTGGAGGCCCTCGAAGACGAGTACCTGGCGGCGCGGGCAGCCGATGTCCGGGACGTGGGTACCCAACTGCTGCGGGCGGTCCTGGGGCTTCCCCTGGACACATGGGATGACCTCTCGGCTCCCTCGGTGCTGGTGGCGTCCGACTTCTTTCCCTCCGAGACGGCCACCATCCCCCCGGGGATGGCCCTCGGGTTGTGCACGGAGGAGGGAAGCCCCACCTCACATATCGCGGTCTTCGCCCGCGGCATGGGGCTGCCGGCCGTGGTGGGAGTCGACCTCCCGCCACTGGAGCCCGGGACAATGCTGGCCTTCGACGGGGAAACCGGGGAGGTGTACATCGATCCCTCCCCCGAAGTGGTGCACCGGCTCCAGAGCCAGCAGGAAGAGCAGCGTCGGAGCCGGGAAGGAGCCGCCCAGCGGGCTCACGAGCCGGCCGTCACCCGTGACGGGGTGCGGATAGAAGTGGCCGCCAACATCGGCGCCGAGGAAGACGCCGTCCGGGCGGTGGAGCTGGGCGCCGAGGGAGTGGGGCTGTTTCGCACCGAATTCCTGTTCCTCGACAGGACCCGGCCCATCTCCGAGGAGGAACAGTACGAGGCCTACCGGACCGTCCTTCAGACCTTCGGTGACCAGTTGGTGGTGGTGCGGACCCTCGACGTCGGGGGGGACAAACAGGTTCCCGGGATAGAGATCGGCGAAGAACTCAACCCCTTCCTGGGGCTCCGGGGCATCAGGCTGACACTGGCCCGCCCGGAGATGATGCAGGCCCAGTTGCGGGCGCTTCTGCAAGCCGGAAGCGCCGGACGGTTAGCGATCATGGCGCCCATGGTGGCGGGCCGGGCCGAGTTGATGGCGTTCCGGGCAGCGCTTGCAGAAGCCGAGCATTCGCTGACGGCGGACGGATTGGCGTTCTCAACCGATTACCAGGTGGGGATCATGATCGAGGTCCCCTCGGCGGCTCTGGTCGCCTCCCGGCTGGCTCCTCACATCGACTTCTTCTCGATCGGCACCAACGATCTGACCCAGTACACCTTGGCGGTGGATCGCACCAACCGGGAGGTGGCCGACCTTGCCGATCCCTTCGATCCCGGGGTGCTGCGCCTGATCGCCGAGACCGCCAAGGCCGGGGAAGCTCACCAGAGCTGGGTCGGAGTCTGCGGAGCCATGGCCGGAGATCCCCTGGCGGTGCCCGTACTGATCGGGCTGGGCGTCACCGAACTCTCGGTGGCCATCCCTGCGGTTCCCACCATCAAGGACAGGGTGCGATCCCTGAGCTTGGAGGAATGTCGCCGGGTGGCGACTCGATGCCTGGAAGCCGCCGATGCCCAAGAGGCGAGAGACCTTCTGAGCGGGATGTGACTGAGCTCTCCGATCGGGCCTATCTGCGGGCGGTGGTTCGGGGACGGGTGCAGGGAGTGGGATTTCGTTGGTGGGTGCACGAACTCGCCCGGAGTCTGGAGTTGGTGGGACGGGTCTCCAACCGGCGGGACGGCACCGTGCTGATGATGGCGGAGGGAAGCCGAGCAGACTTGGGAAAACTGCTCGAAGGGCTCTGGGTGGGGCCTCGCCACGCGTCCGTCGCCGGGGTCGAGGCGGATTGGTCCACGCCCCGGGATCGCTGGAGACGCTTCGCCATAGACCACGGTTGAGTCCCCTCCACGTTCTCCTCCGGATGGACTCCTCCCGATTGGAGGCCCTCTCCCTCAGCCGGGCGTGCCGGGGAGCTTGCGTCTGCCAAACATTCTGTAGGAGCGACCCGAGGGTCTGTTCAGCAACACGTTCGCCACCGCCACGACGACGGCTCCGACAACCAGGAGGTCGAGGCGGGCGACCGTGATGTCGGTGAACAGCCCCAGCCACAGAAGGCCCACCACCGGCGATGCGTAGATGAGAGCATTGACACCCAGGTCCGGCGTTATCAGGACGGCCTTTCGGGCCAGGGCCGCCCCGGGAACGAAACTTACCCCCACCGCCATCGCCCAACCGAACGCGTCCGCAGAGATCCTCCCGGACGTCCCAAAGCCGATCAAGGCGTTCGGGAGGATCGCTATTGCTCCCGAGAGGCAGTAGACGAACAGCAGACAGCCGAACTCCAGGTTCTCCCACTCCAGGCGGGCGTCGGTCTTCCGAGATATTTCCGAAGCAACGCCGTAGGCGAAGGGAAACCCGAGGGTTGCGACTCCGGCCTGGAGAAAGGCCGATATCACGGTCAAGAGGATCCCGAACACCCCTCCCGCCAGCACAGTCCCCCGGGCGTCGAAACCGACTGTCCCGACCACCACCGCTGCCATTCCGATGAACGCCAGACCCAACCCGATCCACGAGAAGGCCCCCACCTTCTGGTACCTTCCCGAGCTGGTCCGGTCCCATCTGGCAAGGACCAGGACGAACAAGACAGGCCACGTGTAATGCAGCACCGAGACCGTGGCCGTATCCACGTAATGAATGGCCCATCCGAAGAACGCGAACGCGAACCGTCCAACCACCAACAACCACAGCAACACCACCAGGTCCCATCTGCGAACGCCATCGGTCTTCAACCCCACCGACCGCCGGAAGAGCACCCTCCGGGCGGCGGGATCGGAAAAGACCGGACGGTGCAGTACAAACAGCAGGACCCCCAGTCCCAGCGATGTCCCCACCCACACCCCGGTGTTGTACAGGAAGGGATGGTTGTCACCGAAGGTCAGTTCCACGAACAGGCCGTTGGTGGAGAAGAACACGACCCCGGCCGCCATCAACGCCACCGCCCGTCCATGACGACTCTTCACTTCCATGCTCACGTCCGCCGCGGCCCCCGATCAGGCCGGAGCAGCTCCTGATCGGCGCCCGCGCTCGGCCTGTTTAGCAATACGTTCGCCACGGCCACCAAGAGGCTCCCTGCCACCAGCAGATCAAGGCGGGCAACGATGATGTCGGTGAATAACCCCAGCCACAGCAGGCCCACTACGGGCGATGCGTAGATGAGGGCATTCACGCCCAGGTCGGGAGTGATCAGGACCGCCTTTCGGGCAAGGACTCCTCCCGGCACGAAGGTGAATCCGACAGCCACTGCCCAACCGAAGGTCGCCGGGGTGATGTGCCCGCCCACAACCCATCCGATCAAGAGGTTCGGAACAACCACCAGCAGACCCGAGACGCACCCGACGAACAACAGGCAGCCGAACTCCAGCCGGTGCTCGTCCGGGTGGGCGTCGGTCTTCCCGGTGATCTCGGAGGTGAGACTCTCGCTCATGGGATAGCCCACGGCCGTGTTGCAGGCCAACAGAAGGGCCGATATGACCGCCAGCACCATCCCGAACACCCTCTCGAGCAGATCCGCTTCGGTGAGGTCGAAGCCGAGGGTCCCGATCACCACCGCGGCCATCCCCACGAACGCCAGGCCCAACCCCGTCCACGAGAAACCGGTGACCCTCCGGTACCTTCTCCGCTTGGAGCGGTCCCATCTGGATAGCCCCAGGATGAAGATAACGGGCCATGTGTAATGCAACACCGAGACCGTGGCAGCCTCCACATATTGGGTAGCCCATGCGAAGAAGGCCACCGCGAACCTCCCTACCACGCCCAGCCATAGCAGTCCTATCAAGTCCCACCTTCGCACACCATCGGTCTTCAAACCGGCTACTCGCCGGTAAAGCACCCTCCTGGCCGTGGGGTCGGCAAAAGCCGGACGGTAGAACAGCAACGACGCGCCTCCCAGCCCCAGCGACATCCCCACCCAGATCCCGGCGTTGTACAGGAAAGCATCGTTGTCTCCCAGGGTCAACTTGATGAAGAGTGCATTGGTGGAGAAGAACATCACCGCCGTTGCCATCAGCGCCACTGCCTGACGATGACGCTTGTTCATCCCGATGTGTCCGTCCATCGCCCGTGGCCTACCCCAACCGAACGGGATGTGTACGGATCCCAGGCTTGCAGAGACGGCGAGGGATCGATGGGGATGGGAAAGAAGAGGGCCGTGGGCAGCCGGATTAGGTCTCCTGCAGGTTGCGAGTTGGCGCAGGCATACGGTTCAAGGTGGCGAATCGTTGAGGTTATCGATGGGAGAACCCTCAGCCCTCCACCGAGAGCAGAGCAGTGAAGTCAGCTATGACCTGGTCGCCATCGTCACCGTCCACCTCCACCGAGATGGTGGTTCCCTGGGTGGCGCCCAGTTTGAGAATGCCCAGCATGCTCTTGGCGTCCACGGTCTTCTCGCCGGAAGTGACCGTGATCTTCGAAGGGGAAGCCTTGGCGCGCTTGACGAACTCGGCGGCCGGCCGGGCGTGCAGTCCCGCCGGGTTGGTGATAGTGATCTCTACCTGCATGAGAAAAGGTCTCCAGTGACTCGGATCAGTCGAAGCTTACCGAGACCGAACCCAGCCGGTCAAAGGCTGCCCAGACGGTATCCCCCGCCTTGACCGGAAAAGCGGCATGAAGGGCTCCGGTGAGCACGAAGCATCCCGCCGGCAACTCCTCTTCGTGCCGGGCCAGTTCATTCGCCAGCCAGGCCAGGGCGTTGAAGGGACTCCCCATGCACGCCGCTCCCGCTCCGGTCCCGGCGAGGTCGCCGTTGTGGTATATGGCCACCCCGCACCACCGCAAGTCGAAGTCCACCGGTACCACCCGATCACCCAACACCGCGGCCCGGGAAGAGCCCAGATCGGCGATGGTGTCAACCAGCTTGATACGCCAGTCCGCCACCCGGGAGTCCACCACCTCGATTGAGGCCACCGCTCCCTCCACGGCCCGGGCCGCGGCCAGAGCGGTCACCCCCGGCCCGCGCAGGGTCTCCCCCAGCATCAGGGTGATCTCCGCCTCGGCCTTGGGGGCGATGGCGGTCCTCAGGGCCACCCGCTCGCCGGAGTTGTGGGTCATGGTGGAGATCACCGGACCGAAGTCGGGGGTGTCCACCCCCAAGAGCTTCTGCATGGGCTCGGACGTCAAACCCAGTTTGTAGCCGATGACCTGCCCGCCCATCCAGTCAATCAGCTTCGATGCGAAGAGCCCCTGGATCCGATGCGCGTCTCCCGCGTCCAGCGAAGGATCGGCGTCGGTGAGCGGCTCGATCGCCACCCCGGTTCGATAGGACTCGAACAGGGTATCCGCCCACTGCTCCGCAACCCTCGCGTCTTTCACAATGCGCAATACGATAGCTCCGGTAGCCTTGGAACGGTGACCCGTATGCTGCTCATCCGTCATGCCCCGGTGTCCACCACCGGGAAGGTCCTCTACGGACGGGAGCCAGGACACCACATCACCGAGGAGGGACTGGCGGCCGCCCGGGAACTCGCCCGGCGACTCCGCACGGTGGAGATCCAGGCGGTCTACTGCTCCCCCACCGAGCGCACCAAGGAGACCGCTGCGGAGATCGCCGAGCCTCACGGCCACACGCCCCTCGCCGAAGCGGACCTGATGGAAGTGGACTACGGGGAGTGGACCGGTCAGGAACTGGCAAAACTCTATAAGTTGCCAGAGTGGAAGACCGTGATCCGCCAACCTTCCCGCATCCGCTTTCCGGGCGGAGAGTCGCTGGCCGAAGCACAACTCAGAGGCGTGCGGGTCTGCGAAGAACTGGTCGGACGCCATCCCGAGGGGGCCATAGCAATAGTCACCCACTCCGATATCATTCGCCTGGTGTTGGGGTTCTATCTGGGGCAGCCGCTCGACTTCCTGTCCAGACTCACCGTCTCTCCCACCTCAGTGTCGGTGCTGGACATCTCCAAGAAGGGCGGGGTAATGGTCACCGCCATCAACACCAACGGGGACCCCAGCTCATGGCAATGAACAATCTCGGACCCGCCGAGCGGTTCGTGGTGGGCGCCATCGGGCCGCCGGGGAAACGTCGCTTCTATTTCCAGGTGGTGGCCGACGGCAACCGGCATTCACTCTTGGCCGAGAAGCAACAGGTGGAGGCCCTAGCCTCCCAGGGATGGCGGAGCCTCCAGCGGTCGGGAGTGGAGGTCGACGTGTCGGCAGTGGAATCCATACTCTCCTCCGATCTGGAGATCGACGACCCGGCAGGAACCGAAGACTTCCGGGTGGGAACCATCAACGTCGGGATCCGACCGTCAGGACTCATGAACATCTCCTTCGAATCGGACCGGGACGAAAAGGGTCTGATGTTCATGGTCTCGCCCGAGCAGTTCCGGGCCATGGCGCTGGTAGCCCGCAGGCTGGTCAGGGCCGGAAGGCCGATCTGCCCCTGGTGCCGACTGCCGAAGAACCCCGAAGGTCATGAGTGTCCCGCCCGCAACTGAGCACCGGACCGACCGGTTGATCATTACAGAACTGGTGGGGCGGTTCGCCTCCGCCTCCAACGCCACCTTCCTCGGAGAGGACCCCGAAGGTTTTCTATGGGTCTACAAACCGGTGGCGGGAGAGCGCCGCCTCTGGGACTTCCAGCCCGACTCTCTTGCCAACCGGGAGATCATGGCCTACGAGGTGAGCACCTGGATGGGACTCGATCTGGTGCCAGAGACGGTGGCGGCCTCCGGGCCGCTGGGACCGGGTGCTGCGCAACGCTATCTGGATCCTGACCTCGATTTCGACTATCGGAAGTGGTTCGAGGACCAACTCGATCCCCGGCTGTGGCCGGTGGCCGTTTTCGACCTGGTGGCCAACAACGCCGACCGGAAACTCGGTCACGTTCTGGTGGAGTCGGACACCGGACGGCTCTTCGCCATCGACCACGGACTCACATTCCACGCCCACCAGAAGCTGCGCACCGTTCTGTGGGACTTCGCCGGAGAGCCGATTCCCGATCCCTTCGTCGAAGCGGTTGACCGCCTACGAGAGTCCCTCGAAGGTGAGATGGCCCTCCGGGCGGCGGAACTCCTCACCCCTCCGGAAGCCGACGCCCTTCTCCGGCGTACCGAAAGGCTCCTGGCCGACCCCCGCCACCCTCACCCTCCCGCCGACCGCTCAGCCCTCCCCTGGCCCCTCTGGTAGGACTAGAGCGGTCTGGGCTTAACGGAATGTTCAGCCCAGTCTCTGTCACATCCAGGATCTAGTCTGTGCTCAAATGATGAGACCTCCATCCAACAAAGCCAGAATCGCGGTCGTCGACACCGAAACCACCGGCTTGTTGCGTACTGATCGGATCGTGGAATTCGCGTGTGTGACAATCGTGGACGGTGAAATTGTAGAAGAGTATGAGACCCTGCTTCAACCCAATCGGGACCCGGGTCCTGTGTACATTCACGGCATCACACCCTCGATGCTCGAAGCGGCGCCTAAATTCGAATCGGTGGCCGGGGACATCGCCGCTCGTTTAGATGGGGCGGTACTGGTGGCTCACAACATCAGCTTCGACCTAAGGATGCTGGGTCAAGAGATCGGGCGGGTTCCGACCATGACCTTCGATCCGGGGGTGGGAGTCTGCACCTATCGCCTAACGAATCAAAAGCTTTCGGTAGCAGCCCAGCAGGCGGGTATTGGCCAACCCGATCACACTGCCC
Source organism: Acidimicrobiia bacterium (assembly GCA_012270885.1). Taxonomy (GTDB): domain Bacteria; phylum Actinomycetota; class Acidimicrobiia; order Spongiisociales; family ZC4RG35; genus Bin76. Next base: position 19,607 of record JAAXHN010000067.1, read on the forward strand.
TAGGCGATGCACGGGTTGCGGCACAACTGTTGCTCACTCGATCAAACCAATGGACGGATAGAGGCCTATCTTCGGCGACTTGCCGTTCGAACATTGATTCAACTGGTTTGACCGTTAGACGACCTGGTGCTCCACCTCGAAGGGGAGCGCTGAGCATGCTGGCGCTCAGAACGGCTTGGCCCCGGACGACCACCGAGGCAGAGGTCTTGTATCTGGACACCCTCGACCGTTGCCTCGACGACGCTGAGCTAAGTCACGAGGAGGAAGTTTGGCTGAACTCCACTGCACGGGCGCTGCAATTGAGTGCAAGTCATCGGAAGGAAATGCACCAGAGGTACTACGAGCGGCTGGTTAAACAGATCTTGGCCGACGGGGTTGTAACAAGGGAGGAGCGGGCCCTTCACGACAAGGTGGCTGCCGCATTGGCAATCGATGGTGATGAGCGGCTCGGTGAAGAGACGGAGACCGATGAGAAGAAGGTTGTCAAGTTGACACCTGGAATGGCCGTTTGCTTTACCGGGGCAGCCATGGTGGATGGTGATCCTATCCCACGGCCGACCCTAGAAACCCTGGCACGACAAGTAGGCCTCCACCCCATCAAATCGGTAACCAAGCGCTGCGGTCTGCTGGTTGCAGGTGACGTCCGTTCCCGCTCCGGTAAGGCTCGCAAGGCCCGCTACCTGGGGCTGCCGATAGTAGACGCCACTCACTTCATCACTCTCATCGCCAAAGGAGAATCAGGATGAGGTCAGGTAATCTCCGGTCTCGACCCTTCAATTTGGACACGCGAATAGGACGCGCATCGGAGGCCGCATCCGGAATTATTGTGATCTTGGCACTAGTCACTTTGGTGTTACACACAGTCGTTACGGAGGGAACCACGGTCGATGTTTGGTTAGGCCGTGCCGAGATAGCCTTCTGGGGACTGTTCACCGTGGAGTACGCGATGCGCATTTACTCGTTTGCTCAGTTCAACGCTGTCGGAGTAAAGCAGAGTAGTAAACCCCGCCTCTGGCAAGTCTGTCAGCAGCCCTTTTGAGGTAGTGCCCGGATTGTCGCTTCCCCTCATGCAGTATTGAGGTGACTACTCGGGAGGCAGTCCCCTTCTCGCGAGCGCTACTGGATGGCCGCCAATGCGGAGACAACGGCCTGTCGCAGCTCGGGGGTCAAGTCGGGATCGATGAGTACCGCTTCCAGAGACGGTACATGACGCATCAGCTCGGCCGAGACCACCGCCGCGTCCTCGGTGCGGGTCGCCCTGGTGATCTCTGCCGTCTCCGACAGGCGAAGGGCCAGGACGTCCACGAAAGTGGCGATCACGTCCACCCTCCAGAGTTCATCTTCACCCTGGGCCGCCGTGATCTCGAAGACGCGGCCCTCCGGCGACGAAGGGCTGACCACCCCGAAGTCGGCAAAGGAGACCCCACCGGCCTCATAGCGCTGTTCGGTGATCAACGTCAAACCGTCCACCGCGCCAGCTGGAAACTGGTCGGACACCTGTACGAATCCTGCCCAGAAATTAACTCCCACCCCGATCTCTCCGAACCGCAGATAGTCCGAGACGGTCTCCAGATCGGCCCCTTCCGCCAGAGCCATAAGAGCCATCTGCCCCTTCACGGTGAGCCTGGCCGCTTCCTCCCACTGTTCGTCCGCCAGCGCGGCGAGGAGGGCGGTGACCGTCTCGACCGGCTCGGCGTAGCCCGAGGGAGGAGAGCCCGTGACCGCCGTGCCCGAGCCGGAGATAGTCGGATCGTCCCCACACCCGGCCATAACGATGCCCAGCACCACAGAGAGCACCACCAAAGTCCTCGACGATCGCTCCGGGAAACGCAGGCCCATCATGAGAGTTGTCCGGTGACCAGGAACCGGCGGCGCACCTCCGGGGACCCAAGGCCCGTAATGCGCCATAGCCAGCCCAGGTAGAGAAGGCCCAGGCCCTCGGCCACCCATCGCCACACATCGGACCCGGCCCGCTCCCAGGCCGCCGGCCAGAAGGGAGTTGCTTCGGCGGGAAACGACCATCCCGCGAATGGCCACCACAGCACCGCCGGTTCCAGCCAGATCCCGTCGGCCAGCAGGTGGATAAGCCAACCCGCCGTCATCACCATCAGGTTACGCCTCATCGGGCCCCGGCGATCGGTGGATACAAGGACCGCTGTCCCCACCGCCATCACCACAGAAAGGCTGTGGGCGAAGACCTCAGAAGAGGAATAGACCAGGGTACCGATCGGCACATCCAATATATCCGGCGCCAGTGCACCCACCATCAGCCACCTCAGATCCGCGTCGGGATCGCGGAACACCCACCGGAACCCGAAGAGGGCTGTGGCGAGATGCCAGAGGATCACGAGTCAAGGGCCCGGTTGGCCAGCCGGTCGGCATGGCGGTTCTCCTCCCTGGGGACGTGTTGGATCTCCACTTCGCGGATCGGTTCCAAGAGTTCCAGGACCTGTCTGTGGAGCGGTTTCAGCGCCGCAGAACGCACCCGGTAACTCCCTAGCAATTGGCGAACCAGCAACTGCGAATCGGAGCGCAGGGTTAACTTGGCGGGCCGGTAGTCGGCGGCCATCTTCAGCCCGTCCACCACGGCCTGGTACTCGGCCACATTGTTGGTGGCATGCCCAATGGCGCGGCTCACCTCGGCCGCCAGGTCCTCGGGCCGGGGATGTCCCCGGTACAAGACCGCTCCAACAGCTGCCGGACCAGGGTTACCGCGGGCGGCGCCGTCCGTGTAGAGAAAGTAAGTGTCGTCCACGTAGGTCAGAAAACCAGGATCCTTCGACAGTGGGGACAGCGGGCAGGGTCGCTCTCGGCGGCCTCCTGGCGCTCGGACTCCGAGAGGGCCAGGTGACATCCACCACAGGTCACCCCCTCCAGACGACCGGCTGCCACGCCCCCTTTATCCTTACGCAACCTCTCATAGATCGCCAACACCCTAGGCGGAACCGGCGCTGCCGCCAGATCCCGTTCGGACCGCCGCTTGGCCAACTCGGCGTCGATCTCCCCCCAGACACCCCTCACCACCGCACCCAGGCTCTGCTCCGAAGCGGTCGCATCCTCCAGTTCAGCCGACAAATGAGAGAGCCGAGAGGTAACGTCCTCGCGCTGCTCCATGAGGTCCAGGGCCCCGGACTCCTGCTCACCGATCCGCATCCGCAGGGACTCCACCTCCATCCGGCGATTCTCGGTCTCCTTGGCGCTCATCCCTCCCCCGAACAGCCGCTTCTCCGCCACCTCCAGCCGTTCCTCCATTATCTGCAACTCACCGTTGGCGCGGTCGAACTCCAGATCGAGCGACCGGGCTTGCTCGGAGACCTCGGAGTGTTCGGCCTCGATCCCGAGCCGTCTCTCCCGCACACGACGAAACTCCTCCAGTTCGGGAACGGTGGCCTTTCTCCTCTCCAGACGATCGATCTCGAGGTCGAGGGACTGGAGAGCCACCAGATCGTAGAAGGGATTCACCCTTTTGCTCTCCTAACCTTGATCTCCGGACCGGGGCGCAACCCGGTCAGGTCGATTGTACGGGGGACCACAGTCCCCACCAGCTCCGCCAGCCTCGCCACCCCCGGTGCCTCGGTGGGAGCGTGTCCGGGGTCGATCATCCCTACCCCAAGGTGGGAGGCCTGCGCCATCTGATGATGGGAGACATCCCCGGTCACCACCAGGGAGGCGCCCGCAGACGCCCCCTCCGCGATAAAGGAGCCTCCCCCGCCGGGCAGCACCGCCACCCTGCCGACCGGCCCTTCGTCCACGCCTTGACAACGCATGGCCTCCACCTCCAACACCTCCGCCACCCTGTCACAGAACTCCGGACCCGAGACCGGCGCGGACGGTGTCCCCACCCGTCCCAGGAGGGGGAGGTTGGCCGAAACGGGATAAATGTCAAAGGCCGGCTCCTCGTAGGGATGGGCAGCCACAAGGGCTGTAGTGAGGGCATCCTTCCGGGAGGCGGGAGCGACCATCTCCAAGCGCACTTCGGGCACCCGATTCTCTTCCTCCACCTCGCCGACCACCGGATCAGCGCCGGCCTCGGGCATGAAGGCCCCCACCCCCTCGCTCCGGTAACTGCAACCCCGATACTGTCCGATCCGGCCAGCGCCGGCCGCGGCCAACGCCTCCGCCACCTCCTCGGTGGACTCCGCAGTCACGAAGGTAACCACCTTGACCTGGGGAGAAGTCTCCATCGCTCCGAAGCCAATCACATCCCCAAGACCCAGCGCGTCGGCCAAAGCGTCTGCCGCGCCCCCCGGGCAGACGTCGAATGCGGTGTGGGCGACGGCCAGAGCCACTCCCATCCTGATCAATCTGAACGCCAGGCCCTTCGGCCCGCGTCCGGCCAGGAGGCTCCGGACCGGACGGAAGAGGAGCGGATGGTAAGTGATCAGGAGGTCCACCGGTTCCCGTTCCAAGGCTTCTACCACCGAAGCGGTGACCTCGTGGCACACCGCGGCGGTCCCCACCGCCTGATGGGGATCGCCCAGCGTCAGGCCGCTCACGTCCCAATCGGCGGCCTGATCCCAGGGTATGGAGGCGGAAAGTTCTTCCAGTGTGGCGGCGACCGAGCGCTCAGACATCCGATAGAAAGGGTACCCGTCTCACCGCCTTAATGGACGTGAAGCTAACGGTGAGCCTGGGGGATGGCGGGGTATTGGCCATCGAGGAAGCGATCGTCGACTACGCCGCCTCTTTGGCTTGGAACAGCAGGAACTGGTCTTCGTCGGTCCGCAGGAAAAAGCGATCGCCGTAGATACCGTATCGGGTTACCTGTCGTGCGTGGTCGAGGAATCGGTCCTGTTGCTCCATCAGACCTTCAGGGCCTTCGCATGCCATTTCCGTGTGAAGAGGACATCGAATCGAGCCCATGGTAACCCGCAACCCGGGTAGGACGACGGCGGGCCGCGACAGCACAGGCCTCTACCGGTTAGAAGAGTGGCGGCCTACGGGCGGTGGGCCGAGACGGGCGCCAGCGAGAAGTGGTCGTAGTCGTTCTCGGCGGGCTGGCCCCAGCACGCCCAGAAGTCGCCGGTTCGGGGCCGCATGATCACCGCGCCGCTCGTCTCCGACCGGTAGGGTTCGGCGGGCCACTGGCAGATGGCGGTGGGCTCGCGGGTGACCTCCATCAGCCGTTCGGGATCCACCGGCCCGTCCCCGCCGGTGAGCAGGTTGGCGGCCACTTCGAGGCGGCGGCGCGAGTTGGCCATCAGCTCGAGCGCCCTTTCTCCCTCGTACGGCAGGGCCGCGGGGTGGGTCACATGGTTGGTATGCACCAGCGGCTCGGTCTCCAGGGCTTGCACCGGCCGGGCCGAGGGCATGGCCTCGACGTTGAACCCCTGTCCCGCGGCGTCGAGTATCAAGTAGTTGTGGGCGCCGGCCAGGTCGGCTCGCAGCAGCACGCCCAGCGCATCGGCCGCGGTTGGTTGGGTGAGCAACTCGCGGACGACGGTGGGCCACGTAACCCCGAAGCGGCCATCGTTGCCGTTGAGGTTGTTGATGGCCACGCACACGCCGGCTGAGTTCATGCCAATCTGGCCCACACATCCCACCGTGGTGAACACAAGGACGTCGGGTCCGTCGTCGGGTCGCAGGCAGGCCAGGATCACGTGGTCGGTGGCGATGTCGTGCATGTCCCAGGTCTGACCCAGCATCCCGGCACCCGCGGCCCGCTCGTCGGGCACCAAGAACGCGGTGCAGTCGTCCTCCGTCACCGTGGCGGGATGCGGGCCCCCGGTTGCGGCCCGCACGGTGTCAACGAAGTCGGTGAACCCGCCCACCACGACTGCTTCGGCCGGGATGATGCCCGCGGCCGACGCCATGGCCATCATCTCGGCGTGCAACCGGGGCGAGAACTCCTCATGGGCGGGGAGACACGCCTCGGCCAGCTCCAGCACCGCACCCCGCTCCAGAGGTCCACCGCTCCATAACCCCCCGGCCACGAGTCCCACCCGGTCGCGGGCGTAGCGGCGGATCTCGGCCGCGTGGGCGCGTCCGTGGGCGTTGCCCATGGCCTCGGGAGACCCGGCTAGGTCGAGTTTTCTGATCGGAGGCCGTCGCATACCCGGAGATTACCTCCCAGCGGCACAATTGCGGCGGGTATCAGGGAATCTGGGATCCAGTCAGTTGCGTGTCTGCCGGGGATCTGCGAAAGAGATGGGACCGCGACAGGACGGAGGCCCTACTCCTCCATATTTATAACTATGTTGTCCGGTCCGCGGGCGAGGAACTGTTCCGATGGTACGTTGTAGGGGTTTTCCTCGATGTGCCACATGTGGGCAGGCACAAACAGAAAGTCGCCTGGTCCGGCCTCTACCCATTCCTTGAAGTCCTCGCCATAGTAGACGCGGACGTGGCCGGAAATGACGTACGCGGCGGTCTCGGCCTCACCGTGCATGTGGGGCGGGCCCGTGTGATTGGGCTCTGAGGTGACGGTGCCGAACCAAATCTTGCTGGCCCCTACCGCTGACGCATCGATTGCGGGACGGCGCACCAGGCCGGGAGTCTGTGCGGTCTCGCTTGGCGGCCGGGTGCCGCGGACCACCATCGGGACGGTGCCGCGGGCCACTTTCGGGACTTTGAGATCAGTCTTCGATGCCATAGTTTTGCCTCCTCGTTTGCGTATCCGCCGCGGCCGACATGGGTCAACCGCGTCACATTCGGTGATAAGACCGTGGGGCTGCTCAGCCACCCGCACCCACCGCGGCGGCCCGTTCGCGGATCAAAAACAGGTCGATCAGCCACCAGATGCCGAGGCCGCCACCGGTGAGCAGCTTGAGGACACCTAGGCCGACGTCCCCCACGTACATGCGGTCAATACCGAGCCCGCCTAGGAATAGGGACAAAATGAACGCAGTATTCGGATTCGGACTCATTGATCCTCCTTACATTTGTGGCCCGACTGCTGTAACAGTCGGCATGTTCGGTTCGATGGGTAAGTCTACGGGCACTCGCTGCGCAGGTTGTGAGAATGGGCCGTGAACATCCGGACGGCGGCGACAGGGCGGCGGGTCAAAGTGCTTCGTCGGGATTCGGCATCGACCGTTCACAAGTCGTCTCCCGGTACTATTGACTGTTTGCCAAGTTGCGGCCAGGCGGCAGGCGCGGCGGCCTTGTCGAGCCGCTGTTCTATGGGCAGGCTGTCGTCCCAGTAGTGGGCAATCAGGCGCATGCCGTTGATCCCGTCCGACTCCTCGGACGCGAGCCACACTGCGGGCTTGTTCATCACTTCCGGTCGCATGAGGACCGCCCGCCCCACCGCGATGTCATCGGGAATGACGTGGGTGTCGGTCGAGCCGCCGGGAACGAGCACGTTGGCGGTTACTCCGGTCCCCTCCAGTTCACGGGACATAAGAGCGACGAGCGCCTCGTGGCTTGCCTTGGATGGACCGTAGGGGCACATACCCGGCCGGTACATGGTGTCGACGCTGGTCGTGACGCCGATTATCCGGCCCCATCCCTGGTCGAGCATGTGGCCCACTGCCGCCCGGGCCATGAAGAACGATCCGCTGGAATTGACCGCGATTATCCTGCTCCATGTCTCGGGAATGATTTCCCAGAACTTGGGAAGATTGCCGCCGGCGAGGTCGGCGAGGTTGATCGTTCCAGCGTTGTTGATCAGCACGTGGAGCCCGCCGAGCCCAACTATCGTCTCGCGGACCGCTTCCTCCACGCCTTCGGGGTCTGAGATGTCGCAGACCAAGTCCAGGACACAGTCGTCCCCACCGGCCGCTCGGACCTCGCCTGCGGACTGCTCCAGCCATTCTTCGTTGATGTCCAGCATCGCGACGCGTGCCCCGGCCTGCACCAGGGCAAACGTCATGGCGCGGCCCATGCCGATGGGACTGCCCGCGCCGGTAACGATTGCAATTTTTCCGTTTAGCGGTTTGTGCTGCATGTCGTCGAACAGGTGGGCGTTGACGGAATCGAACCGCCGACCTCTTCCTTGTAAGGGAAGCGCTCTCCCATCTGAGCTAAACGCCCGGCCGCTACTCCATACTACGACCTGAGGATTAGGCGGTCTTCCTCATCGGTGACAGTTCCTCCACCAGCGCCCACAGTTCCTCCTCCGAGGCTTCCACAGGCAGGGATGCCTCGTCGGCCCGGGGACGCCCCGGAGGCCTCTTGCGATAGAAGGTCTGGCCGTCCCAGAAGAGGATGCCTCCCCACACGCCGTACTCCATGTTGGTGGAGAGGGCGTACTCGAGGCAGGCAGCCCGAGCTTCCACCGGACAGGTTCCACAGATCAACTGGGCAACCCGCACAGCTTCACTTTCATTGGTGAAGAAACTGGAAGTGTCGCCGCTGCCGTAGCAGACGCCGCTGCGCTCCAGGATCTCCCTCAAAACATCGATTCGTGTGTTCAGTTCCATTTGGGTCTCCAAACAAAAGAGCCGCCTTTTGGCGGCTCCGCTGACAATGGGGGTTTTGGTCGGTCAATTCACCGCCTAACGGTCCGCACCTCTTCTTGGGTGGATTGTCGCACCACGCTTCGCCTTCGCAGGCGCTACGTAGTGGCATTGTGGGGTAGACCAAGCATCCACAGATGCGGGGCCCGTCCCCTTTGCTGTGTAATGCCTCAAAATCAGCTCCTTGTCTTCTGGCCTTGGCTTCTCATCTTCGGCCCGTCTGTAAGTATAAGACACCTTTAAAACGTTTTCGTTTCGTGTTTTCTTCTTCGTTTCGTGTTTTCTTCCTGTTTCTCCCGAACGTCAAATCAGGCTTTCGGCGATCGCATCCAGGCCACCGGATCGGTCCGATCCCAAGTTGACACGCAGCACTCTGCGACCCGCTCCCCGGAGGGCCAGGTAGTCCCCCTCTGCCTGCGCTGCGATCAGCCTGGAGAAGCCAAACCCGGTTTCGGGAACCTGCACCTCGGAGCGGGGATCATCCACCAACTGCAGGAAGACCCCGCCCGGGGGACCTCCCTTGTGAACCTGTCCGGTAGAGTGAAGATACCGGGGACCGTAGCCGAAGGTGGTGGCCGCCCCGCTGATCTCGGTGATCCGCCGACGGACTCCGCTGATCTTCTCCTCAATCTCCGCTCCCGGGGGAAGATAGGCCTGAATACCCAGGTAGTCACCCGGTCCTAGGTTCTCTACCATCTTGCGGATCGATGCCCTGGCCCCGGTTGACTGCGCCGGCGCCAGGTCGGTCCCCGCCGTGGCCGCATCCCGGCCCATCGCCTCAGACGCCAGCCGTTTGGCTTCTTCCACATCTGGCTGATCGAAAGGGTTCACTCCCAGCACTTCACCCGCCGCAGCCACCGCCAACTCCGCGCGGATGATCTCGGCGCCCAGGTCCAGGCGGTCTCCAACCTCGATCCGCGCTCCACTCAGGTCGCCGGGCAGACCGACGGGAGGCCCGCCTTCGGACTCCCACACCAAGAAGATACGGTCTGAGCCGTAGAGACCGCCTGGGAGGATGGACTCCCCCGCCACCGGGACTATCCCAACCCCGTTCTTCCCGAGGCTCTCGGCCACCAGCTGCTCCATCCAGGCGGGAAAGGCCGCCAGGCTCTCGGTCGTGAGCAGGGTCAGCTTGTCCATCCCGGCCACCGCGGCCACACCCATGGCCAAACCCAGGCCCACCGCCGGGTTCTCTGCTATGCCCAGCCTTCCCCGGTCCGCCGACTCCTGGGCTCTCTCCAAGAGGGGTTCTAGATCCACCCCGATGAGCGCGGCCGGGACCAGTCCGAACGCGCTGAGGGCCGAGAACCGACCCCCCACAAAAGCAGGGGCGTTGAACACCGCCCGAAACCCGCGCTCTCGCGCCAGGCGGTCCAGCGGAGTGCCCTGGTCGGTGATGGCGAGGAACCGAGCGCCCTCCCCGGAGCACTGTTCCCAAAAGAACCTGTAGAACGACAGGGTCTCCACTGTGGTGCCCGATTTTGAGGAGACCAGGAACAGAGTGCGGGACAAATCGATCCGGGAGCGAAGCGACGTCACCGCCTCGGGGTGGGTGGAGTCGAGCACGGTGAGGCGGGGACGACCCGGCCCGGAGCCGAATACCGCACCGAACACCTCGGGTGCCAGGCTGGAACCTCCCATGCCAAGTAACACGACGTCCGCCAATCCCTCTGAAGCCGCTTGGTCGGCCAGACAGACCATGTCTCCCAACTGTTCACCCATCGTGTAGGGAAGATCCAGCCATCCGAGCCAATCCCCTGCGGCGGGAGCAGCCGTTCCCCACACAGAGGGATCCGAGGCCCACAGCTTTTCCACCAGGCTCTCCTCCTCCCATCGCCGGACGGCCCGATCCCAGCCATCCAGCCCTGAGAGATCGTCCGTGTAAAGAGGGAGCCTCGCTGCCATCAACCCACCGGCGCCCCGACCGCAACCGAGGCGGCTCCGCCCTGGAGTTGAGTGGTCGTCACCACCGCGATCTCTTCCTGGGCTTCAACCAGATAGCCTGGGCGGCCTGGCGAAGATCCTCTCAACTTGCCCAGGTCGAAGGAGCGGACCGACTCGGGTGGAACCGTGACCGTCAAGGAGAAACCGCCCGCCGAGACCGACACCCTCGCCTCCAATCCCGACGGATTCAAAAGCCAGGCCCTGTTATCTCTCCCGGAGCCATCTCCGACGGCGGGGAGGAACCAACTCTTGGAAGTCTCCCGGACTCCCGGTCCGATGGCCAAGAGCCCCTCGCCTTCCAAGCGCAACCCGGCAACCAGCGGGACGGTGCCGACCACCCCGATCCCTGTCACTCCTCCGGGGAGGGAGGACAACGGTATGGAGACCAGTTGGCCGGGCAGGAAGTCCTCCTCCAAGAACTCGGGCAGCGGGCCGGATTCGGTCATGAGGTCCACCCGGTACGTAAAGGGCGACCCCGAGGGCGCAGCGATGGTCAGGTATGTCTCAGCCTGTCCCAGATCGGGAACCGGCAGCCACCAGTCGGTGTGGGGAGCCACCCCTTCGGTCATGGCGGTCTCACCCTTCCCGGTCTGCCGCAACAAAAGTGCGATGCGTCCGGGAGAGGACTCCGCCAACACCGCCAGCGACCTGCGAAGCCGCAACGGCTCATCCAGGGTTATCTCCACCGTCTTGCCGGCGGGCACATAGATCTCCCGGAGGGCGGGAGGCGTGTCTTCTCCCAGTTCGCTGGCGATAACCACCTGCACAACCGAATCCAACACGTAGGGGTTATAGAGGACCAGGTCCAGACGATCGTCGGCCAGGGTGGCGCCACCCAGCGCCCCCAACCGGTCGGAGGACTCCCCGCACGTCCAGGCGGAGATGGCCTCCGGAGCGGTGTTGGTGAGACCGGCTCCGGACGGGCCGGCGCCGCTCTCAGCCAGGAGGGCGCTGTTTCCGGCCGGCGCCGCACCCGTCCACATCCCCCAATCATCCAGGTCCGCCCCGCCGAGGGGCGACCACTCGCCCTCCCTGACATTCCACAGGGGGATGGGTCCTGGCCGGGCGGCCTTCAGGGAGACCTCGGTCTCGGAGCGGACAAAGTCAGCCAGCGGGCAGACCAGATGGTCGGATCCCGACTGAGCCCCTTCGGTTGGCGCCGGGACCGGGGCAGAAAAGGATTCCAGCGAAATGGCCCAGGCCAGCACCCCCAACATCAGACCCACCATCCCAACCGCCACTCCCCTCATCGGGATGCCCCCCTACCCCACCAGACCAGCCCCGCCAGCGCGATCAACAGGCCCCCACCCCACCAACCCAGCCTCCGCTCCACCGGATCGGGAGTGAAACCCCCCACTCCTTCGGCGCCGGAGATGGTGTTCCACCACGAGTGTTGTTCCCAATCGGGACCCCAGCGGGGATGGGCGTTGTCTCCTATGCGGATCCTTCCCGGAAACTCGAGGCCCTCCACCCGGTCCGGAGCCACGGAATCCCAGGCGCCCACATACGGCCCTTCGGCACGGGGGCGAGCCACCAGGTTCTCATACACGACCGCCTCCGCCGACTCAGAGAGAATGCGCATATCGACCTGACCCGAGAGATACCGGGAGAAGCCCGTGTCCTGGGAAACCATAACCCACCTCACGCCGAAGGGCGCCAGGAGTTCGCCGGGCCGCAGCGGACGCGACTCCGACAACAACCGAGCTACTTCTTCCAAGGCTTCGTCACCCACTCCCGGAGGGGCAAGCCAAGCCTGCTCCAGTGTCGGGGGGCCGGCTTTCATGAGTCGATAGGAAAACCCCTCTCCCCCTCTCTCCATCCCCGGCAGCGATCCCTCTGCTCCGATCAGGAGCAGGCGGCTCCCGTCCCCAGGGTCAGCCAGGCTGGAGGCAAACTCGAGACGGTCGCTCCACTGGTCTTCTGCCAGCCC
>JAAXHN010000068.1 GCA_012270885.1 Acidimicrobiia bacterium
CGGGTTCGAGCCCCGTCTTCCGCTCGTCCTGCTTTTCTGCTTAGGCGGAGAACAAGGCACGGCGACGTGGCCGAGTGGATTAGGCACGGGTCTGCAAAACCCGTTACTCCGGTTCGATTCCGGACGTCGCCTCCGGGATCGAGGACTTCCGATGGGGCCCTTAGCTCAGAGGGAGAGCGCTTCCTTGACACGGAAGAGGTCAGTGGTTCAATTCCACTAGGGCCCACTCTGGCTTCCTCCGAATATTCAGTGAGCACTGACGGCGTGATGTCAAGAAACAGGAGGGATGTTCCAAAAGATTCGGAGAACCATCCGAATCTTGCCAGAAAACTATCGCGACTCGGCAGGTTTTTTCGCGAACAATAGGGCGAAGTCCAAGACGTTGCACCGGCGGGATTCGTACAGGTTGGGGTGATCTTTGCGGATCAGGAGACCCCATTCCACCGGGACTCCGAGAAAACCCCGCAATACTTGGTAAAAGCCGTTTGAAGGACCGGTGGCAATGCATTGTGGATGTCGTGCAATAGTTTTGTCAGGATCGCTATTGCCCGTCGCCTGTAGCTTTGTATAGACCTTAGGATTCCCTTATAGTGGGAACCACACGCCAGAAAAGGTGGAAAGGAATGGACAAGCGGAGCAACTTATCTCCTGAAGTCAAGCAAGCCAGAGCCGCCGCTCGCGCCGAAACCAGAGCCGTGAGGAAGTATCTGGAAGGTTTGCAGGCAACTGCAGCCCGTCGAGGACGTCGCAAGTCTCCTCAGCAGGAACTTGAGGCAGTGCAAGCGCAGTTGGATGTCGAATCGGACCAAATCCAGAGGCTTGCTTTGATCCAGCGCCGAATCGATGCCGAGCGACGTTTGTCGGAATCTTCAGATCCCATTGACATGGAGGCGTTGGAGTCTGAGTTTGTCAGGGTAGCCAGGTCCTATTCGGATCGGAAGAAGATCTCTTACAAGGCGTGGCGGGAGATGGGAGTCGCCGCAGCGGTATTGGGCAAGAGCGGAATTGCCCGCACTCGCGGCTAGCCGATCCTTCCGGCTACCATTGCCAGGGTGGGAAGGGCGCTTAGCTCAGCGGGAGAGCGCTGCCTTCACACGGCAGAGGNNCTGGTTCGATCCCAGTAGCGCCCACTTCGAAGCAATAGTCAAGGGGCTCCATTACGGAGTGGGTGGAAAGTCGCCAGATCACCCGCACCGCCATTTAAAGTAGTTGATCAATGTTGTACTTACGCTGGGTTGACCTACCAAGCGACTTGGCGGCCTTGGACAATCTGGTCGCTCGAGTCGAAGAGCATGACGGCCACCCTGCCATGGGAGAGCGCAAGTACTTTTACCTTGTAGATCCCCCTTCTCATGCCGATCCGTCCCGACCGGGCTTGGTGGCTGAGGACGGGGGAGGAAAGATCGTGGCATACCTGGCCATGCTCGAGGAGGGCAGCCGGCTTTGGACGGTGGAAGCGGCCGTCAGTCCTGATTACCGCAGCGAACGCCACCTGTCGGATCTCTTGGCGGAGGCCGGAAGGGCCGTGGGAACCCTGGGGGGAAGGAGTATTCGGCTGTGGGCATATATTCCCAAACTCTCCCAAGCCGCCGAGACGGCCGGTTTCACCCTGGAACGGGAGCTTCACCACATGAGGGTGCCACTGCCCCTTGCCGAACGGCCACGCTTTCCTCCCGAGATCGCGGTCCGGGGGTTTCAGGAGGGCGTTGACGAGGAGGCTTGGCTGGACGGGAACAACCAGGCCTTTGCAGGCCATCCGGAGAACGGCGACTGGGGTGTTGCCGATCTGGATCGCCGCCGCCGCCGTCCATGGTTTTCATCGGAGGGTTTGCGCATGGCCTGGGACGGCGAAGCCCTGGCCGGGTTCTGCTGGACCAAGGTCCCATCGTCCCGGGCCGGGGAGATCTATGTGATAGCCGTCCTCCCCGGTTATCAGGGGAGAGGACTCGGAAAGGCACTTCTGTTGGAGGGGATTCGCCACATGCATGACAGCGACCATGCCGTGGCCTGCGTTCTGTATGTGGACGCCACCAACCTCCCGGCAGTGAACATGTACCGGTCCATGGGATTTCACCATCACCACACCGACCGTTCCTACGTGTGTCAACTCCCAGCGGATAACCCTGAAGACTCGTAATGTACCCTTTCTGTCGAGTGAGGAGACACGATTGAAGTTGCAGTGGGAACTGCCCGACGGCGGCTTGATAGAGGGCGAGCCGGGCATAACCGGCTGGGAAGTCGCTCGAGGGATCGGAGCCGGCCTTGCCCGGGCGGCGGTGGCGGTCCAACTGGATGACGAGTTACTGGACCTGACCCGTCCCCTGCGGGAGTCGGGGAGACTACGGATAATCACCGACCAAATGGAAGAAGGTCGGGAGGTCCTGCGACACTCGGCCGCCCATGTGCTGGCACAGGCAGTACTGGATCTCTATCCGGGATCCACCTTTGCGATCGGACCTCCTATCCAAGACGGCTTCTACTACGACTTCGGGATGGAACGACCCTTCGGCCCTGAGGATTTGTCGCGGTTGGAAGAGAGAATGGCCGAGGTGATCGCTGCCGACCAACCATTTGTACGACATTCGATGAGTCGGGACGAGGCCCTTGAATTGTTCCGCTCCCATCCCTTCAAAAGGGAGATTATCGAATCGGTCGAATCTTCCGAGGTGGCGGAGGGAGAAGAAGTGACCATCTACAGCAACAACGGGTTTGTCGACCTGTGCCTCGGTCCACATGTCCCCTCCACCGGGCGGCTGAAAGCGGTGAAACTGCTGCGGTCGTCAGGGGCTTACTGGAGAGGAGATGAAAGCAACCCGCAGTTGCAGAGAATCTACGGAACGGCCTGGGAGTCGCCGAAGGCGTTGGCGGACTATATGCATCGGCTGGAGGAAGCCGAACGGCGCGATCATCGGAGGGTCGGCCAGGGACTGGACTTGTTCTCATTCCCCCGACAACTGGGATCGGGGCTGATGGTATGGCATCCGAAAGGCGGCATGGTCAGAAAACTGATCGAGGACCACAGCCGCAGGCTTCATGAACAATACAGGTTCGAGTTCGTTTTCTCCCCACATCTGGCTCGCAGCCAGCTCTGGGAGACTTCCGGCCACCTTGACTTCTATGCGGACTACATGTATCCGGTAATGGCTATGGACGGCGGGGACGAGTATCTGGTAAAGCCCATGAACTGCCCTTTTCACGTCTTGATCTACGGAAGCCGGGGCCGTTCATACCGGGATCTTCCCATGCGGCTGGCAGAGTTGGGCGCGGTGTACAGGTACGAGCGGTCGGGAGTAATTCACGGCGCTTTGCGGGCCCGTGGCTTTACCCAGGATGACTCCCACACCTTCTGCACCCGCCAACAACTCCCCGACGAACTGGACATGCATCTTCTCTTCGTGCTCAACTGGCTGAGAGATTTCGGTTTCGAGGAATTCGAGGCTGATCTCTCCACCCGGCCTGAACGGTTCGTGGGAGACCCCCGGATGTGGGATGTGGCGGAGGAAGCGCTCTTGCAGTCGACACGAAAGGGAGGCGTCTCCCACAGGGTGGCGGAGGGCGAGGGCGCTTTCTACGGACCCAAGATCGACATCCACGTGCGGGACGCCATCGGGAGACGTTGGCAGATGTCCACCATCCAGGTCGACTTTGCCCTTCCCGAGAACTTCGGACTGGAGTACGCCGACGCCGACAACGTCTTCCGTCGGCCTGTGATGATCCACTGTGCCAAAGCCGGATCCATTGAGCGCTTCTTCGGGGTGCTGGTGGAGCACTACGCGGGTGCTTTTCCTCTGTGGCTGGCGCCCGTACAGGTTTCGGTGACGCCGGTGGCTGACCGCCACCTGGACTATGCCCGGGAAGTGGGAGGGCGGCTGGAGTCGGCAGGTCTCCGAGCTGAGGTCGATGCTTCCTCGGATCGGCTGGGAGAGAAGATTCGGCGGGCAATGATCGCCAAGCACCCGCTGGTCTTGGTGGTGGGTGACCAGGATGTGGAGAACGCCACCGTGGGTGTGCGTCGTCACGGGGAGAAGCGAGAGAGGAGGGCGGTCCCGCTGAGCGAGGTCGTCCAAAGTCTTGCGGAGGAGGCTCTTCCTCCCAGCAGCCTGCCGCAAAGGAGTCCATGAGCTACCGGGGACGGGACGGGATTGTCATCCCCGAGGCGACCGCGCGGGCCGAGGCCGTGCCCGAAGACCTCGATGCCGGGGCGCCGAGGCCCTATCGCTTTCCGGACCTCGGTCGACGTCGGTGGGCCGCTTGGATATATTTGGCAATGGCCGTGCTCTTGGCAGGACTGGCCTTCTCCGAGCCCGGGCTGTGGATCACGGTTCTCCTCATGGCCGGGATCGCCGCGTATCAGCGGTGGGCGTCGTGGCATCTTGTTCTTGACCAAGCCAGCGTCTTGCAGACCGCGGCTGCAAGAGTGCCGTTTGGAGTGGGGCATGCCTCCGTGGCGGTCACCTTCGCCGGAATACGATCCCGTCCCCTTTGGCAAGTGATCGTCTATTCCCCCGAGAGCCCGCCGAAGCACAGGGCGCTGGTGGAGATCGACGGGGTGACCGGAGAGTGCTCCGAGGATGTGTACATAGAGGACCTGGAACCTCCGCACACCTAGATTCGGCGGATTCTCAGCGCTCTTCGGAGAGCCTTCTCTCGGTCCGACCTACATAGACCTGGCGGGGTCGAAAGATACGTCCCTTGGGATCCGACGCCATCTCCCTCCAGTGGGACAACCATCCGGGCAACCGGCCTATCGCAAACAGCACCGTGAACATCTCGGTTGGAAACCCCAGCGCCCGGTACAGGAACCCGGAGTAGAAGTCGACATTGGGGTAGAGGCGCCGCTTTGCGAAGTACTCGTCGGCCAACGCCGCAGCCTCCAGGTCCTTGGCCAACTGCAGGAGAGGGTCGTCCTTTCCCAAACGGGCTAACACCTCTCCGGCCGTCGCCTTGATAATTCTTGCCCGGGGGTCGAAGTTTCGATACACCCGGTGCCCGAAGCCCATCAACCGGAACGGATCGGAGCGGTCCTTGGCGCGGTGCAGGGCCTTCTCGATGTCTCCCCCCTCGGCTTGGATCTCCCCCAGCATCCCCAGCACAGCCCGGTTTGCTCCTCCGTGAAGCGGTCCGGAGAGGGCGCTGATCCCCGCGGCGATCGACGAGAAGATGCTGGCTCCGCCCGAGCCCACCAGCCGCACCGCCGATGACGAACAGTTTTGACCATGGTCGATGTGGAGGATCTGCAGCAAATCCAGGACCGCCACGTCATCGGGATGGGGAAGGGGGGACGAGTCAGACTCCGCCAGAGCGGTGTGGAAGAAGCGGGAGGTGTAGGGGAGGTCTTCCCTGACTTTGATGGGTCTCAGTCCCAGCAGACGGCGGTTGATGAGCGCGGCCAGCGTGGGAATGTCGGCCAGGAGGATCCGGGCCGCCTCTTCGACGGCCGCCGGCCGGCTCGATTGGGAGAACTGCGGGTGGAGTCCGGCCATGGCGAGGACACCGGCCGCCAGGGTTGCCATCGGATCGCTGGTGGCGGGGAAGGTATCGAGAAAATCATCCATGTAGGGTCGGTCGACGGCGTAGCGACCGATCTCCTCCTCGAAGCGGTCAACCTGGGGGCGGGAGGGAAGGTCCTCATACAGCAAAAGCCAGGCAGCCTCCAGGAAGCTGACCCGGCCGGCCAACTCCTCTATCGGATAGCCGCGGTAACTCAAAGCGCCGTTCTCGCCGTCGACATAGCTGACGGCGCTGGGATTCTCCGAACTGTTGGCGAACCCCCGGTCAACGGTGATAACTCCCAACTCGGATCGAAGCCTGGAGATGTCGAGCCCCCGATCGCCGCGCGTGGGCTCTATCAGACGTAACTCCAGCTCGCGGGCTCCGAGCAGGATTCTTGCATCATCACCCATATGGTTAATTGTCGTCCTTCCGGGAGGCGTTTATGACCTTTTGAGCTTCCTGGGGAGGGATTTCGGAGTAGTGGTCGAAGGCCACCTCGAACGTCCCCCGCCCGCTGGTCATGGAGCGGAGGTCCACGGCGTAACGCTGGATCTCCGCCATGGGGACCTCGGCGGAGATGATCCGGAGCGATCCGTCCGTGTCCATGCCGAACACGCGGCCCCGCTTGGAGTTGATATCACCGATCACGTCCCCGGTGTATTCCTCGGGCACCTTCACCAAGAGCTGCGTGATCGGCTCCAAGAGGACGGGTCGCAGGTCCTGGGCGGCCGCCCGCACCGCGGCGATGCCCGCCATGCGAAAGGAGAGCTCGTCCGAGTCCACCGAGTGGTACTTCCCGTCGAAGACCTCGGCGGAGACGTCGATTACCGGGAACCCGGCCAGCACGCCGCGGGCGAAGGCTTCCTGGATTCCCTTGTTCACCGCCGGTATGTACTGGCGGGGTATGGATCCTCCCTTGATGGAGTCGATGAACTCATAGCCTTCACCCTGAGCCTGAGGGGCGAACCGCACGAAGGCCACACCGAACTGCCCTCGCCCTCCGGTCTGCTTCTTGTGTTTCCCTTCCGCTTCGGCTCTTCCCGTGATCGTCTCGCGATAGGGAATCTTGGGCAGGGCGGTGTCCACTTCCACACCGAATTTGCGGTTGATGCGGGCCAGGGTTACGTCCAGATGGACGTCTCCGAGTCCTGCCAGGATCGTCTCGCCGGTTTCGGAGCGCCGCTCCACGGCCAGGGTGGGGTCTTCCTCCACAGCCCTCTGCAGGGCGGTGGAGAGTTTCTCCTCGTCCTGGGTGGAGCGGGGGAACACCGCCAACTCCATCACCGGCTTGGGATAGGCGGCCGGAAGCACCACGGCGTCCGATCCGGGAGAGCGCAAAGTGGATCCGGTGGTGGCCCTGTCCACCTTCGCCACCGCCGCCACATCCCCGCAGAGGATCCGGTCGGTGGTGATCGGGTTGCGACCCTGGAGGAAAAACAGGTTGCTGATCCGCACCGCCGGACCCTCCGCCAACTCCAGGGTGTCGTCCGACTGGAAAGACCCGCTGAACACGCGCAGGATGGAGATCCGACCCACGTACGGGTCTCCGATCGTCTTGAACACATAGGCGACCGCCGCGCCGTCCTGGGTTATCTCTAGGGAGCCCTCCGAGAGAGGGGGAGCGGCACGCTCGAGCGGGGTAGGGCCAAAACTCTTGAGGAAGTCGGCTAGGACGTCGATACCGATCATCTGACTGGAAGAGCCCGCCAACACCGGGAAGATCTCTCCGGCCAGCATGGCTTCCCGAATGACTGATACGATCACCGCGTGTTCGGGTTCCTCTCCCTCGAAGTAGGCGGTCATCAGGTCATCGTCGGTCTCTACCACCGACTCGACCAACTCCAAGTGGGCCTCTTCCAGGACGCCTGCCACCTCCGCAGGCGCGCCGGCAGCCACCGCGCCCCGGGGATTTCCTTCCTCGTAGAGATCCACCTGGCCCGAACTGACCCGGGCCACGCCCCTCAAGTTGGCCTCCTCTCCCACGTTGATCACCAGGGGCGCTATACCCTTGCCGAACGCTTCGCGCAGCTCCTCCAGGGTTCGATTCAGGGAGGAGCGATCCCGGTCGAGCTTCGTGACGAACACCGCCCGGGGAGTGCCCTCCTCGGCGGCCATCTTCCACATCAACTCGGTCTGTACCTCGACACCGTCCACTCCCGAAACCACGAAGAGGGCGAGGTCCGCCACCCGGATGGCGGAACGGGCGTCACCCGAGAAGTCGGCGTAGCCGGGGGTGTCGATCAGGTTTATCTTGCATCCGTCCCACTCGAAGGAGGCGACCGACAGGTTGAGGGAGAGTTTTCTCTCTTCTTCTTCCGGTTCGTGGTCCAACATGGTGGTTCCGCGGTCCACCGACCCCAGCCGGGTTGTGACCCCCGCGGTGTACAGGAGAGCTTCGGCGAGGGAAGTCTTGCCACTTCCCCCGTGGCCTATCAGGGCTATGGTGCGAATCGAATCGGGTGACAAGCGGTCTCCTTCATGACATTTGGCAGGTCAATTCAGGATAGCGCAAACAGCCCGCCCGCTATTTGGTCGGGGCACACGGTAAATTTCGGGGTGCATGGCCCTGTTTGGCGGTGACCGACAATTGCCCGTTGCACGGAGAACGGTTAGCGTGAGAGAACCGTGATCGACATTTGGGTGCGCCCTCACCTCAGAAGGGTGCTTGATCCTATCGGGCGCTTCTTGAACCGGTGCGGGATCAACCCTGCCGGCCTGACCTTCTTCGGGTTGGGGGTGACCATCGTCGGAGCGGTGATCATTTCCCTCGAGTTCCTGGTGACCGGTTCGTTGATCGCCCTGGCCGGTTCGGCGATCGACGGTCTGGACGGATCGCTTGCGCGTGCGGCTGACAAGGTCTCCAAAAGAGGAGCCTTCCTGGACGCCTCGGTGGACCGGCTCGGCGAGGTTGCCTGCTTTTCGGGGTTGGCGGTGGCCCGCGCCGGGGAACCGCGGACCCTGATGCTGATCGTCCTCTCGGTGTCCGGCGCCCTGATGATCCCCTACCTGCGCGCCCGGGCCGAAGCGGAGGGACTGAGAGGGACCGGGGGCTTCATGGGCCGGGCCGAGAGGGTGATTCTCTTTGCTCTGGGGCTGCTGACCGGATGGGTTGAACCTATGTTGTGGACCATGACCGGGCTCTGCTGGGTTTCGGCTCTACACCGCTTCGTGGTGGCTTACCGAGAACTGAAGCG
Organism: Acidimicrobiia bacterium; assembly: GCA_012270885.1. Classification (GTDB taxonomy): domain Bacteria; phylum Actinomycetota; class Acidimicrobiia; order Spongiisociales; family ZC4RG35; genus Bin76. Next base: position 8,688 of record JAAXHN010000068.1, read on the forward strand.
GTGAAGTCCCGTTTCGCCTACTGGGGTGTGAGAGCGGCCTCGGGATTCATGCGCGTGTGGCCGTTGTGGGTGGTCCAGCGGTTGGGAGGCGCCGCCGGGGTGGTTTCCGCGCTTCTGCTGCCGCGGCGGCGGCGCATGGCGGGAAGACACGCCCAGAGGACAGGATTGGATGAGAAGTTGGGGAGCCGCTCGAAAGCGGTGAGAAGCATGTTCGCCAGCTACGGACAGTACTGGGGAGAGTCTCTCTGGGCTGGTCCCCGCAACGTGAGGCGAATTGCGGGACGCTTCGATTTGGATGGTGTCGAAGTGCTGGAAAGCGCTCTGGAAGACGGGAGAGGCGTGGTTGTGGTATTGCCCCATCTGGGCAACTGGGAGATGGCTGGAGTAGCTGTGTGGGACATGGACTTGGAGGTGGTTGCGGTAGCCGAGAACCTGGCGAATTCCCACATTCGCGATTGGTTTTCCCGAGTTAGGGGATTGACGGGCATAAAGGTCGTATTCGCCCGCAAGGGTGTTCTCGGCGAGCTTGAGAAGAAGCTTGCCAGCCGAACCGCGGTGTGCCTGCCGTCAGATCGGGATCTGAGTGGCAGGGGCATCCCCGTGCAGTTCTTCGGGGAAGAGACCACCCTGCCGGCCGGGCCCTTGTTGTTAGGCATTCGATCCGGTCGTCCGGTTATCCCGGTAGCTGTGTACTGCGAGGAAAAGAGCCGCTATCGAGCGGCTTTGAAGCCACCATTGGCCATCCCCCGCGAAGGAGCTCTGTCGGAAAGACTCCGCAAGGGCGCCCAACTGATGGCACATGCCTTTGAGGACCTGATCAGGGCCGCTCCCGAGCAGTGGCACCTGCTTCAGCCCAACTGGCCTTCGGATCGGACCTAGCCTGCGCGATGAAGGTGTGTCTCGTCTCACCTTATGACTTGACCGAGCCGGGAGGCGTGCAGTCGCAGGTGCTGGAGCTTGCCGACTGGTTGAAGAGCCAGGGCGATGAGGTGCGGATAGTGGCGCCCCGGCTGCCCGGGGGCCTCTCGGGCGCGGAAGTGGGGAGCGTGGTGCGCATCAGGGCCAACCGGTCGGTGGCGCCCATCTCCCTGTCGCCGAGGGCTTCGGCCCGGATGAAGGGGTGTCTCGGTTGGGGAGACGTGGCTCATATCCACGAGCCGCTCATGCCCCTGGTGGGAGTGGCCGCCCTGCGCCTTCGGGGTCCGAGAGTGGTCACCTTTCACGCCGATCCTCCGGGCTGGGTCACCAGGCTCTACCGCGGTCTGCATCCCTGGGTGCGTTCTCTGAAGTCGTCCCGCACGATGGTTACGGCGGTGAGCCGCCAGGCGGCGGCAGCACTGCCTTCCGGATGGGAACCGGAGCGGATCGTCCCCAACGGAGTCGATACGACCATCGGGCCGGCGGAGGTGAGGCGGCGGCGTGGACGGGTCGTGTTCCTGGGCCGGGACGAGCCTCGCAAGGGCTTGGGCCTCTTGCTGGAAGGTTGGCCGGCGATCAGGGCCCGGCATCCCCATGCGGAACTGGTGATTATGGGCGCCGAACGTCCCGATCCTCCCGAGGGGGCCGTCTTTTTGGGAAGGGTTAGTTCAGAGGTGAAGGAATGGACGCTCCGATCGGCTGAGATCTATGTCGCCCCCAACCTGGGAGGGGAGAGCTTCGGGATAGTCCTGGTGGAGGCGATGGCGGCAGGTTGCGCGGTGATCGTCTCGGACCTGAAGTCCTTCCGGGATGTCGCCGGCTCGGCGGCGAGGTATTTTGCGCCCGGAAGCCTCACCGAGATGGTGGAACAGATCCACCAGGTTCTCAGAAGTCCCTCCGTCTCGGATCGGCTCTCGGAGGCTGGTCCGGAGCGAGCAGGCAGGTTTTCCTGGGACAGGGTGGGCCCGGCCTACCGGGAATGCTACGAAAAGGTAATTCGCCGGAGCACATGACATCGCAACCCTCCGGCTAAACCGTCGCTATTGCGGCCCGCCGGTGCACAAATGTGGTTACGATTAGGGGAATGGATCAGAGCAACGGTATGAAGACCGGCACCGAGTTGGTGAAGCGCGGCCTGGCCGACATGCTGAAAGGCGGAGTGATCATGGATGTGGTCGACGCCGATCAGGCGCGTATCGCCGAGGATGCGGGGGCGGTGGCCGTGATGGCATTAGAGCGGGTCCCGGCCGACATCCGCAAGGATGGAGGAGTGGCGCGGATGGCCAATCCCGCCAAGGTGACCGAGATCATGGGGGCGGTGACCATTCCGGTCATGGCGAAGTGCCGCATCGGGCACTTCCTCGAGGCCCGGGTCCTGGAGGAGTTGGGGGTGGACTACATAGACGAGTCGGAGGTGCTCACTCCTGCCGACGAAGAGTACCACGTGGACAAGTGGCCCTTCACCACTCCTTTCGTTTGCGGCGCCCGTGATCTGGGGGAGGGGTTACGGCGACTGTCGGAGGGGGCCGCCATGATCCGCACCAAGGGAGAGGCCGGTACCGGCAATGTGGTGGAAGCGGTGCGGCACATTCGGGCCATCACCAGCCAGATGGAGGCGCTGCCAGACATGACGGACGAGGAGCAGGCGCACCAGGCCCGGATGATGAGGGTCTCGGTCGAACTGGTCAAGGAGGTGGCTTCCCTGGGTCGTCTGCCGGTGGTCAATTTCGCCGCGGGAGGAATCGCCACGCCCTCCGATGCGGCCCTGATGATGGCGCTCGGCTGTGACGGGGTGTTCGTGGGCAGTGGGATCTTCAAGAGTTCCCAACCCGCTGCCTACGCCGCCGCAATCGTGGAGGCGACTACTTTCTGGGACAGCCCCGGGGTGGTCGCCAAGGTGTCGCGGGGTCTGGGAGAGCCCATGCGGGGCAAAGAGATAGCAACCCTGGAACCAGCAGAGCGTTTGGCCGCCCGGGGTTGGTGACCATGCCGCCCAACATCGGGGTGTTGGCCCTCCAGGGGGATGTACGGGAACATAGGGTGGCTCTCGGCCGGTTGGGAATCTCCTATCGACCGGTGCGGCTACCCGAAGACCTGGAGGAGATTGAAGGGTTGGTCATACCGGGGGGCGAGTCCACCACCATCGGCCGCCTCGCCGAACGGTTCGGGCTACTGCACCCTCTGCGCGCCGCCCTGGCCGACGGCCTTCCCACCCTGGCCACCTGCGCAGGAATGATTTTGGTGGCGGGTTCCATTGTCGAAGGAGACCAGCCTCTGTTGGGAGGGTTGGATGTGGTGGTGCGGCGCAACGCTTTCGGACGACAGAACGAGTCCTTCGAGATGGATCTGGATGTGAAGGGTTTGGACCGGCCTTTCCACGGCGTGTTCATCCGGGCGCCGTGGGTGGAGAAGGTCGGCAGCGATGTCGAGGTGCTGGCCCGGGTTGGGGACCGCCCGGTGATGGTCAGTTCCGGTCGAATAGTTGCTTTGTCCTTTCATCCGGAGTTGACGGACGACTCCCGCATTCACCGACTGTGGATGGAAGGCGGAGGAAGCTAAAGGACCGTGGCCGGCCATTCCAAGTGGGCGAACATCAAGCATCGCAAGGGGCGACAGGATGCGGCCCGCGGAAAGCTCTTCGCCAAGCTAGCCAGGGCCATTGAGACCGAGGCGCGTAAGGGCGGAGGAGATCCCGACGCCAACTATGCATTGGCGGCGGCGGTATCGAAGGCCAAGGGGTTCTCTATGCCCAACGACAACATCCTCCGGGCGATCAAGCGAGGGACTGGGAAGAGTGCGGGGGTGGCCTACGACGAGTTGTGGTATGAGGGGTACGCCCCCGGGGGAGTGGCGGTTTACGTGCAGGTGCTCACTGACAACCGTCGCCGGGCCGCAGCCGATGTGCGGGCGGCGTTCACCCGCAATGGGGGGAGCCTGGGAGAGCCGGGATCAGTGGGTTACCTCTTCCAGCCCAAGGGACTGATCGCCGCGGCCGGGGACGAGGACGAGGTGCTGCTGGCGGCGCTGGAGGCCGGGGCGGAGGACATAAGGGAGACAGGTGACTCCTGGGAGGTGATCACGCCGCCGAGGGCCATGGCCGGCGTCCGGGCAGCGATGGAGGAATCAGGCCTGGCGGTGGAGTCGGCGGAACTGACCCAACTTCCCATCTCGGAGGTGGCGGTGGATCGACGCACCGCCCCCCGGGTGCTGAGGCTGGTGGACGCCCTGGAGGACCTCGACGACGTGCAGAGCGTTTTCTCGAACTTCGAGATCAGCGACCAGATCCTGGAGGCGCTGGCCGGCCCGTGACAGGCGCACGGAGGGTCACGGGAGAGGAAAGGCCGGGATGATTGTCCCCCTTTCCTTACACTTTAACTGGGTGTTGGTATTGGGAGTAGATCCTGGTTTGGCCCGCACCGGGTACGCGGTGGTGAGCCGGGGCAGTCCCCATCGGGTGATAGCCATGGGGGTGATCAGCACTCCGGTGAAGTGGCCGCTCGAGAACCGGCTGCAAGAACTGGCCGGCGATCTTTCCGATGTCATCCGCCGATACCAGCCGGGCGCTCTCGCCCTGGAGAAGGTCTACATAAAGGGGAACCGCTCTGCGGCCTCCGCGGTGGAGAGAGCCACCGGGGTGGTGATGCTCACTTCCGCCGAGGCGGGGATACCGGTTCGGGAGTACATACCGAGCACCATAAAAAAAGGTGTGACCGGCGATGGGCGCGCCACCAAGGAGGTAGTGCAACGATCCCTGTCGAAGACCCTGAGGCTGTCGGAGAACAGTTTGCCTCATGACGCGTTCGACGCGGTAGCGGTGGCGATTTGTCACCTCCAGCACCTGCATTTGGAAATCGTGACGTGATAGGATCCTTACGGGGAACGCTGACCGAGAGAAAACCGGAGGGGGTCGTCATCGATGTGGGGGGTGTGGGATACGAGGTGACCATGTCGCCGTCTGCAGTGGAGAACCTCCCTGGGGAAAGAACCGAGACTGTGATAAGCACTCACATGCATGTATGGGCCGACGGGATGAGGTTGTACGGATTCGGCCACTCCGAGGAGCGGGACCTATTCCGGGTGTTGCTCTCCGCGCAGGGGGTGGGCCCCAAGATGGCCCTGGCGGTCCTCTCCACCATGGCCGCACAGGAAGTTCGAGAGGCGGTGCGTCAGGAGGACGTGGCGGCTTTCACCAGGGTCAACGGGGTGGGGAAGAAGACCGCCCAGAGGCTGATCCTGGATCTCAAAGGCAAGCTGGAGGCGTCGGAAGCCAATGTGTTGAAGGGCGCATCCCGCTCCGCCGATCTGTGGGCGGCGCTGTCGGGTCTGGGTTATCGCACCCACGAGATCCGCCGGGCGACCGAGGCCATCGATGCCAGCACTCGGTTCGAAGACCAGCTGAAGGCCGCGCTGGCGGAGCTGGGAAGATGAGAGAGGAGCGGGTAGTCGCCCAGCAGCCGGTGAGGGGAGAGACCGAGTTGGAGGCCTCTCTGCGCCCCCGGTTCCTGGGAGAGTTCATCGGCCAGCCTCTCCTGCAGGAGAGGCTCCGGATTTCCATCGAGGCAGCGGCCAAGATGGGAATCCCCATGGGACATGTCCTCTTTTCGGGTCCGCCCGGATTGGGCAAGACCTCCATGGCCGGGGTGATCGCCCAGGAGTTGGGGGCGAACATGCGAAGAAGTTCCGGCCCCGCCCTGGATCGGCCGGGAGACCTCGCTTCGATCCTGTCGAGCTTGGAGAGGGGCAACATATTCTTCGTGGACGAACTTCACCGGCTGTCCCGGCTGGTGGAGGAGGTTCTGTACCCGGCAATGGAGGACTTCGCCCTGGACATCGTGGTGGGCAGAGGGGCGGGCGCCACCACCTACCGGCTCAACCTCCAGCCCTTCACCCTGGTAGGCGCCACGACCCGACTGGGGATGATCTCATCTCCCCTGCGGGATCGTTTCCAGATTATCGAGCGCTTCGACTACTACACCCCCGAGGAACTCCGGCAGATAGTTGTTCGCTCCGCCGGGATTCTGGGGGTGAGGATCAGCGGGGCCGGGGCGGAGATCATTGCGGCGCGGAGCCGGGGTACTGCCCGAGTGGCAAACCGGCTCCTGGCCCGGGTGCGCGACTACGCCATCGCCCGGTCGGACGGGTCCGTGACCGGCGAGGTGGCCCGCCGGGCCCTTTCGATGCTGGAGGTGGACGATCTGGGACTGGACAAGGTGGACCGGGCGATCCTGGAGTCGGTGGTTCACAAGTTCGGGGGTGGGCCGGTCGGCCTGGGGACCCTGGCGATCGCGGTCGGAGAGGAACCCGAGACGGTGGAGGAGGCCTACGAGCCCTTTCTCCTGCAAGCAGGACTTCTGCAGAGGACCCCGAGGGGAAGAGTCGCCACCGAGGGGACCTACCTCCATCTAGGACTGACACCTCCGGCCGATCCTCAACTCCGTTTGGTCTGACGCCGGTCGGAGATGCTCACCGTCGAGCTGGATTACCCCCTTCCACCGGAAGCGGTGGCGCAGACCCCGGTTGAGCCGCGGCATACCTCGCGGCTGCTGGACACCCGGACTTTCACCCACCGGACCTTCTTGGAACTGGCCGACCTGCTGGAAGCAGGGGACCTGTTGGTGGTCAACCGGACCAGGGTGCGGGCTGCCCGCCTGCGCGGCGTGAAGGTGGGAACGGGGGGAAGAGTTGAGGCGTTGGTGATACGCCGACTCTCGGCGGAGCGCTGGGAGGCTCTCCTGCGTCCGGCCCGGCGGCTCCGTCCGGGGGTGGTGCTCCAGTTCGGTTCGCTACGGGCGGAGGTTGTTTCCGGGCCGGCTGGCGGAGTGGCAGTACTGGAACTGTCCGGTCGCGGCGAGGTGGAGATGCTTGTGGAAGAGGAGGGGGAAGTGCCCCTTCCCCCCTATATCCACCGGTCCCTGGATGACCCTGAGCGTTATCAAACTGTCTTCGCCTCCCGGCTGGGATCATCGGCGGCTCCCACCGCCGGACTGCACTTCACGAACCGGGTCCTGGAGGCCCTGGCGGGGAAGGGGGTGGAGCGAACCGAGATCGACCTGGAGGTGGGGTGGGCCACTTTCCGTCCGATCGGTACCGAACGGATCGAGGACCATCCAATGGGGGTGGAGCAGTTCCGGCTTCCGGCTGAGGCGGCGGCCGCGGTGGAACGCTGCCGGGCCAGGGGGGGCAGGGTGGTGGCGGTGGGCACTACCGTGGTGAGGACCCTCGAAAGCTGCGCATCCTGGGGCGGGCTGGTGACTGCTCGGGAAGGGCAGACCCGGCTGTACGTGACCCCAGGCTACCGGTTCCGGGTGGTGGATCTCATGATCACTAACTTCCACGCCCCCAGATCGAGTCTGCTGGCCCTGGTGTGGGCCTTCATGGGTGAAGGTTGGAGAAAGGCGTATCGGACCGCGGTGGAACATGGGTATCGCTTTCTCTCCTTCGGGGATGCCATGCTGGCCGAGCGCGATCCCCGGATGGGCCGGGAATGACCCCGGTTTCCTGGACGCCGGAGGCAACCGACGGTCCGGCTCGGGCGGGGACGCTTCACACCCCGCATGGGGACGTCCCGACTCCGGTGTTTATGCCGGTCGGCACCCGCGCCTCCGTCAAGGGTCTGGACGCAGCGGATCTGGAGGAGATAGGGACCACCATGGTGCTCGCCAACACCTACCACCTGATGCTGAGACCGGGAACTGAGTTGATCCAGGCAATGGGAGGGCTGCACGGTTTCATGTCCTGGAGTGGTCCGGTCCTCACCGATTCGGGGGGCTATCAGGTCTTCTCCCTCGGTCCCCGGATAACAGAGGAGGGAGCCGTCTTTCGTTCCGTCTACGACGGGTCGGAGGTGAGCCTCACCCCCGAGGAGGCGGTGCGTCACCAGGAGAGATTGGGGGCGGATGTCGCCATGGTGCTCGACATCTGCCTCGGTCTTCCTTCCCCACTATCCGAGCTGGAGAGTGCAATGCAGCGCACCCTTCGTTGGTCGGAGCGATCCCTCTTTGCCCATCGCCGTCCTGACCAGGCTTTGTTCGGGATCGTGCAGGGAGGTGTGTCGCCCGAACTCCGCCGGGCAAGCGCTGCGGCAACTGCCGCACTGGGCTTCCCGGGATTCGGCATCGGGGGGCTCTCGGTGGGCGAGTCGGCGTCGGAGCGCAACCTGGCGTTGGAGGCGATTATGACAGAACTCCCCCCGGAGCGTCCTCGTTACCTAATGGGAGTCGGGGACCCGCAGGGACTCCTCGACGCCATAGCCAGGGGGGTGGACATGTTCGACTGTGTCTGGCCCACCCGCCTGGCCCGGCACGGTAAGGTGCTGGGACGCAGGGGTGACTACAACCTACGCGCAGCCGCCTTTTCCACCGACGAGCGGCCTCTCGACCCCTACTGTGAATGCTCGGTTTGTGATCGCTACACCCGTTCCTACCTGCGGCATCTGCTGCGGGTGGGGGAGACCTCTTCGGGGCGACTGATCTCCATTCACAACCTGGCGTATGTGACGGGGTTGATGGGTGCTGCCCGCCAGGCGATAGTGGCGGGGGATTTCTCCGGGTTCTGTCACCGGTTCGCGGAACTGAGAGTTTCCCGCGAAGGACCCGGCCCGCTAATCTGATAGCTTCAGGCGTACTGAAACAGGAGTTGTCGGTAATGATTTTCGCTCAAGAGTCGGCAGGAAGCCCGGTTTTCACCTGGCTGGTCCTCGGCGGGTTTCTTTTGTTCTTTTACTTTCTGCTCATCAGGCCCCAGCGCAAGCGGGCCCGCCAGCAGCAGGAACTGGTGGCGAACCTGGAGTTGGGCGACCGGGTGCAGACCATCGGGGGGATTATGGGACAGGTTCGCAGCGTGGAGGAGGACTCAGTGGTGATCGAACTGGAGTACGGATCAATACGCATTGCCAAGAGGGCCATAGCTTCCAAACAGGCCGTGGAAGGCTGATCCGTGCTTCGGCGGGTCATCGGCCTGCTGATTGTCGCAGGGATCGCCTGGGGAGGCTTGGCGGCCGTCTACCTCTTGGATATCGAGCCCAAGCTTGGACTGGACCTGCAGGGCGGGACATCGGTGGTGCTGACCGCACCCGACGACACCGATCCCGACGTGATGGAGTATGCGGTGGAGATCATGCGCAGCCGCATCGAGGACGTGGGTGGCGTCCAAGAGCCGGAGATCTCGATCTCGGGCGGCACCACGGTGCTGGTGCAACTCCCGGGGGTGCAGAACGAGCAGCGGGCGCTCGACGCCATCGGCCGGACCGGCCGCCTGTCGTTCCGCCCGGTGCTGGAGTCCACCCCCGGTCTTGAAGGGCCCCTGGTGACCACCACGGTGACCACCACCACGATTGCACCGTCGGAGGGTGATGAACCCGGCTCTGGGGGTTCGGCTCCGACATCCACCGCCCCTGTTACTTCCACCACGCTTCCGGACGTTCCGGAGGGAGTGGACCCGATCACCGGGTTGACGGTCTCCGATGATCCCGACACGGTCGCCTATCTGCCGAACTTCACGCTGTTCGGGATGGAGGTCTTGACCGTCGGCCCCGCCGCCATGACCGGATCCGACGTCTCGCAGGCGCTTCCCGGTTTCAACAGCGTCTCGGCCCAGTGGGTGGTGAATCTTTCTCTCACCTCGGAGGGGGGTGACCTGTTCGCGGAACTCACCGGTGAGGCCGCTGCCTTCCCGATCGGTGATCCCCGTCGCCAGATCGCCATCGTGCTGGACGGACAGGTCATCGCGTCTCCTCAGGTCGCCGAGGACGTGGCCGCCGGGGTGGGCATCACGGGAGGGGACGCGATAATCACCCTGGGCGCCGATCCCGCCGCGGAGGACCAGGCTCAGAACCTGGCGGTGATCCTCCGCTACGGTTCACTGCCGGTTGCCTTCGAGAGGAGCCAAGTGGAGAAGGTCTCGGCCACTCTGGGTTCGGATTCGCTGCTGATCGGCCTCATCTCGGGTATAGCGGGACTGGTCCTGGTGGCGGTGGTGCTGCTGTTCTATTACCGGGCGCTGGGATTGGTGGCGGTGCTGGGGATCGCAGTCTTCGGCTCCCTCTTGATCGCCATCTACGCCCTGTTGGGCCACTACCAGGGGGTCACCCTCACCTTGGCCGGGGTGACCGGGATAATCGTGGCGGTCGGTATAACCGCCGACTCCTACATCGTCTACTTCGAGCGGATCAAGGACGAACTCCGGGCGGGGCGGACCGTTCCCTCCGCAGCTGCCCAGGGCTTCCGCACCGCGTTTCGTACCATCCTCACCGCCGACACGGTCTCCATCCTGGGCGCGACGCTCCTGTGGTTGTTGACGGTCGGGGCGGTCAGGGGATTCGCTCTCTCCCTGGGGATCGCCACCGTCCTCGACATCTTCGTCGCCCGGACCTTTACACGCCGGGCTGCCTGGGTGCTGGCGCACATTCCTCTGGGTAGGAAGGGTTGGTTCTCCATGCCTGCCGCCGCGGGAGAGAGCCGATGAGCCTTTGGCAGAAGATCTCCCGGGGCGAGACCCGCATCGACTTCGTGGGCTTGCGGCGCCGATGGTTCTACATCTCGGCTGTCTTGCTGCTGGTGTCGGTGGCGACAGTGACGGCGCTCGGTCTCAATCTTGGCCTCGAGTTCACCGGCGGTGTACAGGTCCAGACCGAAAACCGGAGCGGAGTGACGGTAGGCGAGCTGGAAAGCGCCATGACGGGATTGGGCGTTGTCGATTATCGCATCCAGGAGGTGGACGAGGGCCAGGCGATTCGAATCCAGACAGGGCCGATCTCCTCCGCCTTGGAGGACGAGATGGTTGCCTCCGTGGCGGTGCTGGTAGGCGCCCCGCCCGAAGATGTCAATCGTCAGGCGGTGGGCCCCACCTTCGGGGCGCTGGTGGCCCGCCGGGCCCTGTGGGCACTGGGGGTCTTCCTGGGAGCGGTGGTGATCTTCATCTCGATCCGCCTCCAATGGAAGATGGCCCTTTCGGGAATCGTCGCCCTCCTGCACGACCTGGTGCTCACTGTCGGGATATACGCCATCACCCGCTTCGAGGTGACTCCCGCCACGGTGGTGGCGGCGCTCACGGTGCTGGGCTACTCCCTCTATGACACGGTGGTGGTCTTCGATCGGGTGAGGGAACTCGAGGGTGACTTCTCGGACATTCTCACCTATTCGGAGATCGTCAACCGGTCGATGAACATGGTGCTGGCCCGCTCCATCAACACCTCTCTCACCTCCCTGATCCCGGTGGGCAGCATTCTGTTCGTGGGGTCATTGATACTGGGCGCCGCTCCCTTGCGGGACTTCTCCCTGGCATTATTCGTGGGGATTGCCGCCGGTACCTACTCATCCATATTCGTGGCCTCACCCCTGCTGGCCCTGTGGAGGGAGAGGGAAGTGGCCTGGACAGATCAGCGACGCAAGGTGGCAAGGAAGCGAAGCGGGTCCGACCGCGATCTGCCGGAGGAACCCACCGAGCCCACCGAGCCGCCCACCACCTCCGAACTGTTCTCCATGGAGGGAGGAGCCTCACCGCGCCCTCCCCGCCGACGACGTCGCAGATAGATACCTACCAGAGGGCGGTCGGTTAGACTATTGAGGGTGGCCGAGACCTCGGCGCATCGCCCTGCCTCAAGTCAAGTCCCCGGGTCGGACGACCCGCTGGCAGGAGTGATAGAGCGCTTTCTGCACCATCATCCCCGAGGTGACGTGGAGTTGTTGCGCCGGGCCTTCGGGGTTGCAGAGAAGGCCCATCGGGGCCAGTTCCGCAAATCGGGTGATCCGTTCATCGTTCACCCCCTCACGGTCACCCGGATCCTGGCCGACCTGGGGATGGACACGGCGACCCTGGCCGCCGGTCTGCTGCACGACACCCTCGAGGACACCGATCTCAGCTACCGGGATGTGAAGAAGGCGTTCGGCGCGGAGATAGCCGACCTTATAGACGGGGTCACCAAGCTGGACCGGATTTCCTATCCGAACCGGGAGGAGGCACAGGCGGCGACCATCCGCAAGATGGTAGTGGCCATGGCGCGGGATGTGCGGGTGCTGGTCATCAAGCTTTGCGACCGTCTTCACAACATGCGGACGGTGAGCGCCCTCCGTGCATCCAAACAGAAGGCGGTGGCGACCGAGACCCTCGATGTGTACGCCCCGCTGGCCCACCGGCTGGGTATCCAGGAGATAAAGCACGAACTGGAGGACCGCTGCCTGGCGATCCTCCATCCGGGCCCATACGCCGAGATTGACACCAAGCTGTTGAACCTGGCCCCCGAGCGGGGAGTGGTGATAGACAAAATGATCGAAGAAGTCTCCGGGGTCCTTTCAGATGCAGGCATCCCCACCGAGGTGAGCGGGAGGCCGAAGCACCACTATTCCATCTACCGGAAGATGATGGAGACCGGTAAGCAGTTCGAGGAGATCTATGACCTGATCGGGATCAGGGTGGTGGTCCCCCGGGTACGGGACTGCTACGCGACCCTGGGCGAGATTCACTCCCACTGGCAGCCCTTGAGCGGGCGGTTCAAGGATTTCATCGCCATGCCCAAGATCAATCTTTATCAGAGCCTTCACACCACCGTGGTGGGAACCGACGGCAAGGCGATAGAGATCCAGATCCGCACGTCGGAGATGCATCAACTGGCGGAGCGGGGCATCGCCGCCCACTGGCGCTACAAGGAGGGGTCCGGGGCGGTGGATCTGGAATGGGTGGGTGATCTCGGGGGACTTCGGGAAGAGTTCGAAGACCCCCGAGAGTTCCTGGATCATCTCAAGCTGGATCTCTACCGGGACGAGGTTTTCGTGATCACTCCCCGGGGCGAGGTGAAGTCCTTCCCGGCGGGCGCCACCCCGGTGGACTTTGCCTATGCCATCCACACCGAGGTGGGCGATCGGTGCGTGGGGGCGCGGATCAACGGCCGGCTTTTGCCTCTCTCCACGCCCCTTGCCTCCGGTGACATCGTGGAGATCATCACCTCCCGTTCCCAGGGAGTCGGGCCCAGCCGGGACTGGCTGAAGACGGTCCAGACTTCCCGGGCCCGGTCCAAGATCAAACAGTGGTTCTCCAAGGAGCGCCGCTCGCTCTCCATCGCCGAGGGTCGGGAGGTGCTCCTGGCCGAGCTTCGCAAGGCCAAGCTGGGACTGACCGCGGCTGGACGGGACCGGCTGCTGGCCTCCATCGCCGAGGACCTGGGGAAGACAGAGGTCGATCATCTCTTCCTGGCGGTGGGGCAGGGGGAACTCGCCCCGTCCACAGTGATCCACCGGCTGGAGAAAGCGGTGAGGCCGACCCTTCCGGAGCAAAAGGAGAAGGTGAGCCTGCTGACGCCTCCGGTACGCCGTCGCCGGACCGATGCGGACAGTCCGGGGGTGTTGGTGGAGGGGATGGGGGACACCATGGTGAAACTTGCCCGGTGCTGCGCTCCGGTCCCCTCGGACAACATCATCGGATACGTGACGACCGGCCGGGGGGTATCGGTGCACCGTACCGAGTGCACCAACCTGAAGGTCCGCACCCCGGGAATGGAACGGATGGTGGAGGTGGCCTGGTCTCCGGACCTGATCAGTTCTTTCACCGTCTGGGTGCAGGTGGAGGCGCTGGACCGCTACCGGCTGCTAAGGGACGTCACCGCGGTGATCTCCGAGATGGGAGGCAACATCGTTGCGGCCACCTCCGCGGTGGGCGACGACCGGGTGGCTGTTCTGCAGTACGAGGTGGAGCTCTCCGATGCCGGGCAGATGCGCCGTCTCTTCTCGGAGCTCAGAGGGGTTGACGGGGTGTTCAAGGCTGTCCGGATCACTTCCGACCTGCCGTCCTGACCGATCCTTAGATGCTGATCGAGAGCGTCCCCCTGTGGTTTACGCAGACCAACTGTTATGTGGCGGCGCCGGAGGCAGGGGGCCCGTGCGTGGTGATCGACGCCCCTCCGGATCCCCGGGGAGTGGCTGAACTGTGTGCAAGCCGGGATCTTGCCCCGGTTGCCCTGGTGGTCACCCACGGCCATGTCGACCATGTCGGAGGGGCGGGGGCGGTTGAGGAGCAACTGGGAGTGGTGACCTACGTGCATCCCGACGACGACTTCCTGTCACTCCATCCCCTCCGCCAGGTCATCGCTCTCATGGGGGAAGTGATGCCCGGTGAGTACCGGCCCCCGGCCTCTCGACGCCCGCTGTCCGACGGCGACGTTCTATCCCTGGCGGGGCTAAGGATGAAAGTCCTCCACACACCGGGCCACACTCCCGGGCACTGTTGTTTCCATCTCGAGGAGGAGGGGATTCTCTTCTCGGGTGATCAACTCTTCCGGGACTCGATAGGACGCACCGACCTGCCGGGCGGTGACTTCGAGACCTTGATGGAGAGCATGCGCCGCAAGGTCATGGGTCTGCCTGCCGACACAGCCGTGCTTCCCGGGCATGGAGAGACCACTACCCTCGGTCGAGAACGTCTTCACAACCCCTTTTTGACTTCCCTCCTCTAGACGATGATTATCCGCTCTCCCAAGGGGACCGACGTGATCGGTCCGCCTCGCTCCGCCCGCTGGAGAGAGGTGCTGACCACATGGGAGAACCTCTCCGGCTCTTACGGGTACGAGCTGATCATCACTCCGGTCTTCGAGTTCACCGAACTGTTCGAGAGGGGCGTCGGCGAGACCAATGAGATGGTCACCAAGCAGATGTACACCTTCGGGGACCGTCGGGGACGCTCCCTCAGCCTTCGTCCGGAGGGCACCGCCGGGGTGATGAGGGCGTACCTTGCCCAGGGAGGGACGGGACGCTGGAAGGTTGCCTATTCGGGGCCGATGTTTCGCTACGAGCAGCCCCAGGGCGGGCGCCGGCGACAGTTCTGGCAGATCGGGGTGGAGTGTGTGGGATCGGCTTCGGCCGCGGCGGATGTGGAGGTGATCGCCCTGGCCGAGGAGTTCCTGTCGGCGGTGGGGGTGGAAAACGAACTGCTGATCAACAGCCTCGGGGATGGGGATTGTCGCGGGGCCCATCTGCGGGACCTGAAGGCGGCGATGGTTCGGTCGATTGCCGACTTGTGCCACAGCCACCGCGATGTGGTGGAGTTGAACCCGCTCCGGATTCTGGACTGCACGCTGTGCCAACCCGATCCCGAGGCCCTGCCGGACATCGCCGACTACTGGTGCGAGGCGTGCAGGGATCACTTCGGAGAGGTTCGAGAGGGCCTTGATGGCCTCGGGATCGCGTACCGAAGATCCTCCCGGTTGGTGAGGGGGCTGGATTACTACTCCCGGACGACGTTCGAGTATGTCGCCACCACATTGGAGACCTCCCAGTCCACCGTGCTTGGGGGAGGCCGGTACGATGGCCTGGCCGAGACCCTGGGCGGCCGCCCGGTTCCCGGGGTGGGGTTTGCCGGGGGGATCGACCGGATGCTCCTGGCCGCACCGGGAGAGGAGGCCGGCCTGGACGTATTCCTGGTGGGAGAAGGAGGGATCGCGGCCCTCGACCTGATGGAATGGGCTGCGCCGCTTCGCAAAGCGGGACTCCGGGTGGGGTTCGAGTTGGATGCACGGAGCGTCAAGGCGCAGTTCCGGGCCGCCACCCGTTCGCGGGCCAGGTATGTCGGAGTCGTGAGCGGTCTGGGGGTGGAGATGCGCGAGGGACGGGGTCGCGAGACCCTGCTCCTGGAAGACCTGGAAAAGTGGGGAACGAAAGCATTCGACCCGCAGGAAAGACTGTGAGAAGCCATACCGCCTCCCAGATGGGGTTGGAATCGGTGGGGGAGAAGGTCACCCTGGCAGGGTGGGTGGACCGCAGGCGCCACCATGGGGGCGTGGTGTTCGTGGACCTGCGGGACCATACCGGGATGGTGCAGGTGGTGCTTGACCCGGCGGGCATCCGGGAATCGGCCGAGTTGCGGCGCGAGTTCTGCGTGCAGGTGCGGGGAATGACCGTGCGTCGACCGGAGGGCTCGGAGAATCCTGACATGGCCAGCGGGATGGTGGAGGTGGAGGCCTCGGAGTTGAAGATCCTGAGCCGTTCGGAGGAACTCCCCTTCCTCATCGAGGACCGCATCACCGCCGAGGAACTGCTTCGGCTGGAATACCGGTACCTGGACTTGCGCCGTCCCCGCATGGCCCGCAATCTCCGGGCCCGTTCGGAGGCGCTGCGTACCGTTCGGCAGACGCTGGAGGACCTGGAGTTCTGGGAGGTGGAGACGCCCACCCTGATCCGGTCCACCCCCGAGGGAGCCCGGGACCTGCTAGTCCCGAGCCGCCACAACCCGGGGAGCTTCTACGCCCTTCCCCAGTCTCCCCAGATCTACAAGCAACTCCTGATGGTGGCGGGGGTGAGCCGCTACTACCAGATGTGCCGGTGCTACCGGGACGAGGACTTCCGGTCCGACCGGCAACTCGAATTCACCCAAATCGACATCGAAGGATCCTTCTGGGGACAGAAGGACGTGCTGGCCACGGTGGAGAAGGTGATCCTGGCGGCGGCGGCGGCCCTTCGACCGGACCAGACGCTCGATCTGCCTTTCCGGCGGCTCACCTACTCAGAGGCGATGAGCCGCTACGGCACCGACAAACCCGACCTCCGCTTCGGCATGGAGATAGTGGAGTTGTCCGACGTGTTCGCCGACACCGGCTTCCGGGCGTTCGCCAATGTCCTGGCGGCGGGAGGGGTGGTGCGGGGAATAAACGCCGGCCCGATCTCCATGAGCCGGGCCCGGGCCGACGCCCTGATTGAGAAGGCCCGGCAATTCGGAGCGGGAGGGCTGGTGTGGATGGTGGTGGAGGACGGGGGACGCCCTCGCTCGCCGGTTGCGAAGTTCCTGTCCGACCCGGAACTCAACGGGGTGGTCCAGGGCCTGGGCGGGAACCCGGGCGACGCCTTGTTGCTGGTGGCCGACGCCGAGCGGACGGTCTCGGAAGTCCTGGGCCGTCTCCGTTCGGAGTTGGGCCAGCCCGACGATCCCGGGCGCCTGGAGTTCCTGTGGGTGGTGGACTTCCCCATGTTCGAGGAGCGTGACGGGGAGATAGCGTTCCTCCATCACCCGTTCACCTCCCCGGAGGACGTGGAAGTGATGAAGGACCGTCCGCTGGAAGCCGCGGCGCGAGCCTACGACCTGGTCCTCAACGGCGTGGAGCTGGGTTCGGGGAGTGTCCGGATTCACGACTCGGACGTCCAGCGGAGGGTCTTCGAGATCCTGGGGATCTCCGACGCCGAGGCGGAGGAGCGCTTCGGATGGTTCATCCGGGCTCTGCGTTTCGGGACGCCGCCCCATGCAGGCTTCGCGGTGGGATTCGACCGACTGGTAGCGGTGCTGTGCGGCGTGGCGAGCATCCGGGAGATCATCCCGTTCCCCAAAACCCAGACGGGCGCCGAACCGCTGAGTCGCACTCCCGCCTCTGTCAGCAACCGCCAGTTGAAGGAACTGGGCATCGCCGTCGACCCCCGCCGGATCAAGGCTTCTCCGCCGGTATAGGACCGATGGCCAGCTACGGCGCCGATGACCTGTTCGCCGCCCGGCGGTCGGAGGTCCTGGCGGAGGTGGCGCCGCTGGCCGAGCGTATGCGTCCGAGGAGTCTGGATGAAGTGGTGGGCTTGCCCGATCTCCTGGGCGCCGGATCCGCCTTCCGGGTCCTGGTCGAGTCGGGCAGGCCTGTCTCGATGGTGCTGTGGGGCCCTCCGGGAAGCGGCAAGACCACCCTGGCCCGGTTGGTGGCCCTGCACTGCTCGGCGGCCTTCGAAACACTCAGCGCCACTTCCGCCGGCGTCAAGCAGGTGAGGGAGATCCTGGCGTCCGCCCGTCGCAGGCTGGAGGGCGACGGACGGCGCACCGTGTTGTTCCTCGATGAGATACATCGCTTCTCCAAGAGCCAGCAGGACGCTCTGTTGCCGGGGGTGGAGAGCGGGACCCTGATCTTGATAGGGGCGACCACCGAGAACCCCTTCTTTGAGATCAACCGTCCGCTGATGAGCCGGATGGTGTTGTTCAGGACTCACAAGATGCCCGAAGAGGCGCTGGAAGTGCTGGTGGACAGGGCGCTTTCGGAGACGCGACGGGGATTGGGCGAGGACAACCTGCAGATTGGCGGGGACGCCCGGGAGGCGCTGGTCATCAGATCGGGAGGAGACGCCCGGGGGCTGCTGAACGTTCTGGAAGTCGCGGCGCATCTGGCCAAGGGAAGGGGGTCGGGCGTCATCGAGGTCGATGACGTCTCCGAAGCCCTGGGCCGGCGGATCGTTCGATACGACAAGGCCGGTGACCGCCATTACGACGTGATCTCCGCCTTCATCAAGAGCGTGCGCGGTTCTGATCCCGACGCCGCCCTGTACTGGCTGTTTCTCATGATCGAGGGCGGAGAGGATCCCGAGTTCATCGCCCGGCGGCTGGTGATTCTCGCATCCGAGGACATTGGCATGGCTGATCGGTGGGCGCTGGTAGTGGCGACGTCGGCGGCCCAGGCCCTGTCCTATGTGGGGATGCCTGAGGGGGCCTATCACCTGGCGCATGCCACCCTGTTCCTAGCCCAAGCGCCCAAGTCAAACTCGGTGACCTCCGCCATGGCCCGAGCGCGGTCCGCGATCCGGGAGGGGCCCAGTCCCTCCGTCCCCCTCCATCTTCGCAGCGGTGGCTATCGTGGAGCAAAAACAATCGGGCATGGGGAAGGGTACGTGTACCCGCACGACCGCCCCGGCCACATAGTTCCACAGGACTACTTCCCGTCGGAGGTTAGTCAACAGGTGTTTTTCCGACCCACCCAAAGCGGTTTTGAAGCTGAAATCCAGCGACGCTTGGCCGAGATTGATCGGGTGCTGGGAAGATCCGGACGTGAGGAGGAAAAGGCGTGACCGCTCTGGGCATAGACATCGGAGGATCGGGAATCAAGGGCAATCTGGTGGACACCGCCACCGGAGAACTCCTGTCCAAAGGTCTTCGCATCCCCACTCCCCGCTCGGGGTCCACCGAGGCGGTCGGCGCGGTGGTGGCGGAGATAGCCGAGCACTTCCGCCGAGAGAGCGGATATGAAACCCTGCCGGTGGGGTGCGGGTTTCCTGGGGTGATCAGATCGGGCGTGGTGAGCGCCGCCACCCACCTGGACAAGGCCTGGCTGGGCGCCAACGTGGTCACTATTCTCTCCGAGGCGGTGGGGAGGCGGGTCACCGTTCTCAACGACGCCGATGCGGCCGGAGTGGCCGAGATCGCCTTCGGGTCGGCCAAGAATCGGCGCGGCACGATCTTGATGATCACCCTCGGCACCGGGATCGGGAGCGGAACGTTCCGAGATGGCAGGCTGATCCCCAATTTCGAACTGGGCATGCTGGAACTGGGCGGCCACCACCCCATCGAGGACCGGGTGGCCTACCGCGTCTTCAAGCAGGGGGAGTTGAGTTGGAAGAAGTGGGCTAAACGGTTGAACCGCTACCTGCGGCATGTCAACGCCCTCTTTGCCCCGGACCTGATCGTTCTCGGGGGAGGGGCGGTGAACAAGTGGTCCCGCTTCGGTCACCATCTGGATGTGCCTGCGGAACTGGTCCCCGCCCACTTCGGGAACCATGCCGGGATCGTCGGCGCCGCCTCGGCCGCGGTGAACCCGGACGTCCTGATGGGAGAGAGCGCCTGAGCCGCCCAATCCCTGGGTGGTGGCGACACCGTTTACAATCCTTGGGCAGAGTGTGAAACTTCCTCCCTCCGAAGCCTTCACTTATGTCCCACCGGCAAAACACACTGACATGAACCAAAGCACCAAGACGGTCCGCTCAGGCGTCGCTCGGACCGCGTCGAGGGATCAAACCCTCTGACCCGACAAGCCCACCGTCGGGCTGGACGGCCCAATACTGCCCTGGAAAGGTGGTGGTGGGGGAGGGCCCATTAGGGGACCCCTGTTTTTCGCGATGTTTTGGTTGTGGTAGGCGGCGTCGGTTGGAAGGCCATGCGGTACCGGGCCCTAGATATCCCTCCCGTCGCTACATGTCAGCGGGGTCCATCCCGGACGGCGGGTCGCCGGATTCCTCGCTTAGAAAAGCGGAGAAGCGACTCACCTGGTCGGGAGGGAGCCTTACAACCAAAACCATCCCGTCTGGACTCTCTTTCGAGGACAGAACCTCCCCTGTTCGGTGCAGGGCCGCCAGGGCTTCTCCTCTGGTGTAAGGCACCCGCACGGAGACTGTCGAGGAACGGGCGTTCAACCATTGGATGAGTGTCCCCATCAGTTGCTCCGTTCCCTCGCCGGTGAGCGCCGACACGGCAACGGCGGTCTCTGCAGCGCCCAGGAGGCGCCGGACCACTGCAGGGGACGCCTCGTCGATCTTGTTCACCACGATGATGGTCGGCACCGCGTCCGCCCCGATCTCGGCTAGGACTTCCCGGACCGCCGTGATCTGGCCTTCCGGATCGGAGTCGACTGCGTCCACAACATGGAGTATCAGGTCGGCGTCGCAGACCTCCTCCAGAGTGGACTGAAAGGCTTCCACCAAGCGGTGGGGGAGCCTCCGTACGAATCCCACGGTGTCCGCCAAGAGCAACTCCCGGCCTCCGGGCAGCCGGAAGCGGCGGATGGTGGGATCCAGGGTGGTGAACAGCCGGTCCTCGGTGAGCACCCCCGCTCCGGTCATTTGGTTCAGGAGGGTCGATTTGCCGGCGTTGGTGTAACCGACCAGGGCGATAACGGGAATTGCGGCCTGGACGCGGGATTGGCGCCGGGTCTGGTTCTGCCGCCGGAGGGCGGAGAGGTCTTTCTCGAGGGAGGTGATTCTCTGGCGGATGCGGCGGCGGTCGCTCTCGAGGCGGGTCTCGCCCGGTCCCCGGGTCCCGATCCCCCCCGCCTGCTGGGACAGCACTTCACCCTTGCCCCGGAGACGGGGCAACCGGTAGCGCAGCAGAGCCAGCTCTACTTGGAGCGCCCCCTCCCTGGAGGAGGCGTGCTGGGCGAAGATGTCGAGGATCACCGCCTCGCGGTCCACCACGTCACATTCGAACAATCCCTGCAGGTTGCGTTGCTGCGCCGGGGTGAGAGCATTGTCGAACACCACCACGTCGATGTCCTCTGCGTTGGTGATGTCGGCCAGCGAGGCCGCCTGGCCCTTGCCGATGAACAGTCCCGGATCGGGAGCGGACCGGTTGAACACCTCCCGGTCGACCGGCTCGGACCCGGCTGTGTCGGTCAGGAGAGCCAACTCTTCGAGTGACTGTTCCACCTCCAGCGCAGAGTTGCGGCCGAGACGCACTCCCACCAGGAAGGCTTTCTGGCGGGGTACCTCGAGGTCTGCAACCGTGGCGGTGAGGCGACGGCGTTCCCGCCCGAGATGTTGATAGGTCATTTCTTCGTCCGGAAGGTTGGAAACCTACAGATACTGACCCTCGTCGAGAGCCTGCTGCGGCTCTTCTTCGGCGATGATCTGCGATTGGCGAACCGCCACTACCGGCTTTCCGGTGGGCGGCCACAGGAAACGCCAGGCGCCGGTGGGGACCGCCCAGAAGTGGCGGCCGGTCACCACGTCGATCAGCGACAGGGCGTCGTTCTGCCCGTTGGCGCCGGTTGACACCAGGAGTCCCGAGCGGGTCGTGGATTCCTGCGGGACATGGCCCACCCGCCACCCATTGGACACTTTGTATTCGGCCTCTTCGTTCTGATTGGAACCCATATGCATATAGTTTGGCGCGTCAGCGGGGACTTTAACTGTTCTGGGCAGCATTCTCATCCACCTATGTAGCTCATCTCCACCTTTTGCCCGATACCCACCGTCTCGCCCGAACGAAGCTCCGAATACTGGTCCACCCGCTCTGACCAGACCGAGCCGATCAGCCGGCGAAGCTCCCGGTCGGACGCTCCGGAGCGGACCGCCTCCCGGAGGTCGGTTCCGAACACCGCGAACAGACAGGTGTAGAGCTTCCCATCGGCCGAGAGCCTGGCCCGGGTGCAGTCGCCGCAGAAGGGCTGGGTCACCGATGCGATCACGCCCAACTCTCCCTGACCGTCGGTGTATCGCCAGCGCTTGGCAACCTCGCCCCGGTAGTTGGGTTCAAGGGGCTCGATGGGAAAGGCGTCGTTGACGGTGCTGATAATCTCATGCGCCGGGGTCACATCATCCAGCCTCCAGCCGTTCGTGACGCCGACGTCCATGTATTCGATGAACCGGAGGATGTGGCCGCTCCCCCGGAAATACTCCGCCATCTCTACGATGGAGTGATCGTTGATCCCCCGCTGGACCACCATGTTGATCTTGACGGGAGTGAGTCCTGCATCGGCTGCCGCCTCGATCCCGGCCAGCACGTCCGAGACCTTGGCGCCCACGTCGTTCATGGCCGAGAAGACCTTATCTGAGAGGGAATCGAGGCTCACCGTCACCCGGTCGAGTCCGGCGTCGGCCAGTGCCCGGGCTTTCCGGTGGAGCAGTACCCCGTTGCTGGTGAGAGTGAGATCGGAGACGCCCGGTACCCCGGCCAGCATGCCCACCAGCTTTTCCAGCCTGGCTCTTAGGAGGGGCTCCCCGCCGGTGAGCCGTATCTTCCTTGCACCCAGAGAGGTGAAGACCCGGGCCAGGCGGGTTATCTCCTCGAAGCTGAGGAGCGCGGCGCGTTCCAGGAACTTGTAGTCGCGATTGAAGATCTCCTTGGGCATGCAGTACGTGCACCGGAAATTGCACCGGTCTGTAACCGAGATGCGAAGGTCCGCCAGGGTCCGGCCCAGGCGGTCGAAGGGCTTCACGTTGAGGTTGCTCACTTGGCCATGACCTTAGCAAGGACCGCCCCTCCCCGATTCCCGGTATCTCCGCCGCAAAACACACCGGATGCGCCAGAATTGTCCATCAAGCTATCGGTAAGGAGCGCCATGCGAAGCCACGACATCGACTACGAGATCCGGGGAGACGATCTGCAGTTCGTGGAGGTGTACCTGGATCCGGAAGAGACGGCGGTTGCGGAAGCCGGAACCATGATCTTCATGGACGAAGGCGTCACGTTCGAAGCCAAGATGGGCGACGGGTCCGAGCCCGAGGGAGGAGGCGGCTTCTTCCGAAAGGCAAAGAGCGTGGCCGGAAGGGTGCTGAGCGGTGAGTCCCTGTTCATGACCCATTTCACCAACTCGGGCGGCGGACGGGCCAAGGTGGCCTTCGGCACATCGGTGCCGGGAAAGATTGTGCCTCTTGACTTAAGGGAGATAGGGCGGCCGGTGATCTGCCAGCGAGACGCCTTCTTGTGCGCGGCTCTGGGCACCAGGGTCTCCATGCACTTCAATCGGCGCATCGGCAGCGGCCTCTTCGGCGGCGAGGGCTTCATTCTCCAGAAACTGGAAGGGGATGGAATAGCTTTCGTGAACGCCGGCGGCATGGTTGTGGAGCGCCGTCTTGTGGGAGAGACTATTCGCCTGGATACCGGATGCCTGGTCGGCTTCGAAGAAGGACTGGAGTTCTCCATCGAGCGAGCCGGAGGGCTCAAGACGATGGCTTTCGGCGGCGAGGGGATCTTCCTGGCCACGGTCAGCGGCGTCGGACGGGTCTGGATCCAGTCCCTTCCCTTCTCCCGGTTGGCCGATCCCATTATCAGCGCAGCGGTAGCCGCGGCCGTCGCCGCCTCCAGTAAATAGCGTTCCTAGAGGGCGTGCTTCCTGAGGTCTTCCAGGTTGATCCACTCCAGGGCGGCCACGGAGGATGACTCCAGCCGCACGCGCGGTGCCATCCCGGCTTCGAAAGCCTCTTGCCAACGGGAGGCGCACAAGCACCAGCAGTCACCGGGCGCCAGCCCTTCGAACCCGTAGAGAGGCATCGGGGTGCTGAGATCGTTGCCCCGGGACTTGCTGAACTTGAGGAACTCCTCGGTCATCTCTGCACACACGGCGTGCACTCCTATGTCATCCCCGCGGGTTTCACAGGAGCCGTTCCGGTAGTACCCGGTGAGAGGCTCCATGGAGCAGGGCGCCAGTTCACCTCCGAGCACGTTTACCCGCATCGATTGCCCCTCTCCGACACTTTGGCACCGTTCACGTCACTTCCCACGTCCCTGCCGAACTGAACAGGGCGTCCAGGTCCCCCGGCCCCCGGTTTTGGGCGTCGACTATCTGCTGTTGCATCTCGCTTCCATAGGTGGGACGGGAGATGTTGCGAAAGACCCCCAAAGGGGTGGGACCGTGTGGGGTGTGGGAAAGCCGGCTGATGGAGAACGCCACGCTGGGGTTCTCTCGATACGGGTCGTGAACCAGGATCTGGTCGGGACTGACCGAGGACGTGGGTTTGATCCGAGCCTCACCATTCTCCATCACCACGCAACTCTCCCCCGAACCGCCGAAGATGATCGGCTTGCCCTCCTGCAGGTTTATCCGGTTGGAGGTCCGCTCGGTCCTGCCGGTCAGCGCGATGAATGCCTTGTCGTTGAAGACATTACAGTTCTGATAGATCTCGATGAATGCCGAGCCGCGGTGGGAGACGGCCTCGCCCAGGACGTACTGGGTGTGATTGCGGTCCATGTCCAGGGTTCTCGCCACGAAGGAGGCTTCGGACCCGATGGCCAGGCTCACCGGGTTGAAAGGGAAGTCGATCGAGCCAAAGGGAGTGGACTTGGTGCGCTTCCCCACCTCGGAGGTGGGTGAGTACTGGCCCTTGGTGAGCCCGTAGATCTGGTTGTTGAACAGGAGGATCTTTATGTTGACGTTGCGACGCAGGGCGTGAATCAGATGGTTGCCCCCGATGGACAGGGCGTCTCCGTCACCGCTCACCACCCAAATCGACAGGTCGGGGCGGGAGGTCGCCAGGCCCGTGGCGATGGTCGGCGCCCGCCCGTGAATCGTGTGGAAACCGTAGGTGTTCATGTAGTAAGGGAAACGGGCGGCACAGCCGATTCCCGAGACAACCACGATGTTTTCCCGCGGTATCCCCATCTGCGTCATGAAGCCCTGCACCGAGGCGAGGATCGTGTAGTCGCCGCACCCCGGGCACCACCGAACCTCCTGGTCGCTCTGGAAGTCGGACCGGGTGTAGGTCAAATTGCTCACGACTCGAGCACCTCCAGGACCCTGTCCCTTATCTCACCGATGTAGAAGGGGGTGCCGGTCACCTTGTTGAGACCGAACGCGTCCTTCAGGAAGTTGGCCCGGATCACATAGCGCAACTGACCTGTGTTGAGTTCCGGAATCAAGACCTTCTCGTAGGAATGCACCACATCCCCCAGGTTGGCGGGGAGGGGATTCAGGTATCGAAGGTGGGCGTAGGCGATCTTGTAGCCCTCCCGGTTCAGGTTGCGACAGGCGGCGCCCATCGTGCCCTTGCTGGAGCCCCAGCCCAGTACCAAGAGGTTCGCGTCCAACTCTCCATGTACTTCCACGGGCGGGATGTCGTTGGCGATGTTCGCCACCTTCCAGGCGCGGGAGTCGGTCATCAACTGGTGATTGTCCGGGTTGTAGGAGATGTCGCCGCTGATGTTCTCCTTCTCCAGACCGCCGATCCGGTGTTCCAGGCCCTTGGTGCCGGGGATGGCCCAGGGTCGCGAGAAGGTGTTGAAATCACGCAGGTAGGGCAGAAAGCGCCCTCCCGCCCCGTTGGGGGCCGATGCGAACCGAACGCTTATGTCCGGCAGGTCCGCCGCATCCGGGATCCTCCACGGCTCGGAGCCATTGGCGATGTGGTTGTCGGAGAGGAGGATCACCGGGGTCATGTACTTGAGTGCGATCCGGGCCGCCTCGATGGTGGTCTCCACCACGTCCGAGGGGGTGGCGCAGGCCAGCACCGGGAGCGGCGACTCCCCATGCCTGCCGAACAGGGAGAACAGCAGGTCGGTCTGTTCCGGCTTGGTCGGCATTCCCGTCGACGGGCCGGCCCTCTGCACATTGACGACCACCAGCGGCAACTCGGCGGTCAACGCCAAGCTGATCGCTTCGCTCTTCAGCGAGATGCCCGGTCCCGAAGAACCCGTGACCGCCAGGCTTCCCCCGAAGGCGGCGCCGATCACCGCTCCGACCGCGGCGATCTCGTCCTCGGCCTGGAAAGTGCGCACTCCCAGCCGTTTGTGGCGGGCAAGTTCATGGAGGATGTCGGAAGCCGGCGTGATCGGGTACGACCCGTAGTAGAGCGGCAGCTTGGCGCAGTAGGAGGCCGCGATCAACCCCCAAGCCAGCGCAGTGTTGCCGGTGATGCTGGTGTAGACGCCGGGGGGAAGGCTGGCCGGCTTGACCTGGAAGATGCTCCGCGACGTCTCGGTGGTGATGCCGAAGTTGTACCCGGCTCTCAGGGCGGCCAGGTTGGCGGCGACGACCATCGGGAGTTTGGCGAACTTGTTCTCGGTCCAGGTCACGATGGGTTCGAGCGGCCGCTGGAACAGCCACGCCAGGAACCCGAGCGCCACGAAGTTGCGGGAGCGAAGAACCGATCGCCCGCTGACCTTGTCCGCCACCGCCTCCTTGGTGATGGTGTTCATGGGGATCTCTATCAGGTCGTATTGATTGAGGCTGCCGTCCATCAGGGGACTGTCCTCGTATCCGGCCTTGGCGAGACCCCGCTCGTCGAAAGCCTCGCTGTTGACTATCAGGGTTCCTCCCTGGCGAAGGTCCGAGATATTCGTTCGGAGAGCGGCGGGGTTCATCGCAACCATGCAGTCGGGCCGATCACCGGAGGTGGAGATGTCCCAGTCGGCGATCTGGATCTGGAAGGAAGAGACTCCGGGAAGGGTGCCGGCGGGAGCCCGGATCTCGGCGGGGAAGCTGGGCAGGGTGAACAGGTCGTTGCCGAATGCGGCCGAGGTGTCGGCAAAACGGTTGCCTGCCAACTGCATCCCGTCCCCGGAGTCGCCGGCGAAGCGGACGGTTACTTGTCTTAATGGGGTGATATTGCCGTTGGGTGACCGCTCGGAAACGCCCGCCTCGGCGTGGGCCGCTGGTGATGTCACGTTAGATATTCAGACCTCAGTGTCAGGCAACCAATAATAGTTTGGGCCGCGACTTTTCAAACCTCTATAGCAAACCTTACAGGCAATCTCAACCTTACCGGGACTGATGGGATGGCGGGGTCCCGACTGCCAGGACCGAGCGGGCGACGCCCTCCCGCTCCAGGACCGATGAGACCCTGAGCAGCAGGTCCTCCCTCCACCAGGGAGCGACCAACTGCAGTGAGAAGGGGACCCCCGAGGACTGGCCCGAACGGGGAACCGGGATGCTGATGGCCGGACAGCCGGACACGTTGACCAGGGAGGTGAACCAGGAGAGCACCGCCCGGTAGGCAAGTCTGCCGTGAGTGACCGTGTGTATCTCCTGGTCGCCGATGACCTTGCGAAGAGCCCCGGAGGTGGGAAGGGCCAGCAGGTGGAACCGTTGGAAGGCGGCCCTCATCCTGTTCCGCAGACGGGCCTGCCATCGTTTGGCGTCCAGCAGGGTCTCGGCGGGGCGCTCTCCGCCGACTTCCAGGGTCTCCCGGATCCGGCCCGCCACTTCCCAGCCGTACGGTTTTCCCCCCTCCCACCAGGCGCGGTGCACCGCGGCCACCTCGGGATAGAGGATGTTGTTGATCCTTCCCGGAGGCAGCAGGACCGGGTCGTCGAACAGTTCGACCCCCATACCCAGGCTCTCCAGCTGGCTGATGACCGCGGTGAAACGCTCTTTGTATCCCGCCGCATAAGGGGCCTTCGCCAACCACTGTTCAGGCAGGCCCACCCGGAGGCTCCGGGGTTTCATGGGAGCGTCGAGGCGGTCGAGATCGGTGGGCCGGGGCGACGACCAGGGATCTCCGGGATGCCACCCTGCCAGCGAAGCGTAGGCGACGGCGAGGTCCCCGGTGTTGGCCGCCAGCGGTCCCACCGTGTCCAGAGAAGGGCCCAGCGGGAAGACCCCGGTGAGCGGCACCCGCCCGTGGGTCACCTTGAGTCCGAAGATTCCACACAGGGCGGCGGGGACCCGGAT
Organism: Acidimicrobiia bacterium; assembly: GCA_012270885.1. Taxonomy (GTDB): domain Bacteria; phylum Actinomycetota; class Acidimicrobiia; order Spongiisociales; family ZC4RG35; genus Bin76. The sequence continues at coordinate 36,418 of JAAXHN010000068.1, forward strand.
GGAACCTCCGGTGTCCGTCCCTATGGAGATCGGAGCCGCTCCAGACGCCACCACGGCGCCGGAACCGCCCGACGATCCCCCCGGGGAGGTGGCCGGGTCGTGCGGATTCCGTACCGGACCGAACCACTGGTTCTCCGAAGAAAAGCCGAAGGCGAATTCGTGCAGGCCCGCCCGCGCTACGATCACCGCGCCGGCCCTTTCCAGCCGTTCGACCACCGGCGCGGAGTGTTGGGGAAGGCGCCTGTAGAAGGCCGATCCGCAAGTGGTGGGCACTCCGGCCTGATCGATCAAGTCTTTGATGACCACCGGCACCCCGCACAGCGGACCGGGATCCTCGCCCGCCGCCACCCGCCCATCCAACTCATCGGCGCGGGACATGGCGCTTTCGTCTATGAGGGTGGTGAGATTCAGTGCATCCTGGGAATCAAGCAGGTCGGCCAGGGCCTTTCCGATGCCGTCTCGCGCCGATCGCTCACCGGTTCGAACTTGCCGGGCCAGGAACCGGGCGCTTTCCAACGGGCCTCCAACGCCTACCAGGAAACAAGACGCCCATCTGGAAAGAGGCTGATCCAGGGGCGACCGGCGGGAACCGTTATGGGAGAACCATCGGTCAGCATGAACGAGAAGGGCTGGGCTGTGTCCGCCCGTTCCCATCTACCGTCCACGACCTGGCCCTCGGCGAAAAACAGCACCCGTCCCTCGCCGGTGGTCTCCATGGTGGGGAGGGTCACCCCTCCCTGGGGAGGCGTGGTGTAGAACAACCGGGAGAAGATCACCGCCAGGACGTCGGCGGTGATAACTTCCTCGCCCCCTTCGACGTGGGTCCAGGTGTGGGGGCCGTCTTCCAGGTGACGCTCGTACGTGCTTCCGTTCCACTTCCAGATGACGGTGTTGGTCGGTGCCCACTCCATGGTCACTTTCGAGACGCCCCCCGGGATGCCCGAGACCGGCAGGTCTCCGATCTCGAACAGGGGTGGTGGGGGAGTGTCGGGATAGAGTCGCTGGTCGGCCGTGGGCCGCAACTCCGCCGTGTTCACGAAGTAGTTGTGGGGCGCCCGCCGAGACTCGTCACGATACCCTCCCACGCCGATCTCTCCGATCACTCCTACGCCGTTGCGTGGAAAGGTATTGATGATCCAGTCCTGGCCCCCGCTGGTCAACACGGTGGTGTTCAGGTGTCGCAGCAAATGGGGATCGGTGGGCCGCACCGAACGCACCGGCCCCACGAAGGTGGAATCGACGGAGTGGAACAAGGCTATGAAGCGGGTTAACCCCGATTCGACCAGGAGTTCGAACACCGCCTCGGCCTCGCCGATGCCGACTTGGGGACGGCCGTCCCAGTGATTGTCAACTTTCACTGCCATGGTCCGTCGATTCACCGAATCCGGGTCAGCCACAGCTAGACCTGTCAGCGGACTGGGCGTCGGCGACGGCCCGGTGACGGTGGTGGTTGTGGTGCCGGGAGTCGTGGTGGTGGTTTCGGTGGTGGTGGTCGTGGTACCGGAGGTAGCGCTGGTGGTGGTTTCGGTGGTGGTGGTTTCGGTGGTGTTTGTGGTACCGGAGGTAGCGCTGGTGGTGGTCTCGCCTGGCGTGGTTGTCGTCATCGAGGTGGCTACCGGCTCGGAAGCATCTGTTGGGGCTTCGGTGGTGGGCGGCTGGGAGGTGGTCACCGGTTCTTCCCCGGGGTCTCCGCCGCAGGCCACCGCCAGGACAGTCAGGACCGTCGCCGTCAGGATTCTTCGCATAAAGAGGGATGCTAAACGACCGGCGGCGTTGTCCTGGTCCTTTACTTCTACTTCTCGCAACCTGTTCCACCCGAGATGGACACGAGTGTGTCCTCCGTCCCGGGTCCGGTGAAGACCCCTGTCAGGTAGCCCGGTCCGGGGACATCCACTTCCAAAAAGGCGTCCTGGGCCACAACGGCCTCCTCGGTGGGATCATCGGGCGGGACGGAAATATCACTGTAGATAATGGCGGCCTCGCCGTAGATTGAAGACGCACGGGACAGGGTTGTGCCCAATCGCAGACCCTCGGAGGTCCGGAGCTCGGGTCCGGCGGGCAAAGACTGGCCCTCCAGAAGCGAATAGGTGAAAGAGAAGAGGTGCTCATGGCCTTCCGGCCCCCAGTCGGTGGGGCCGTCGGAGAGATAGACCGTCAGGCTTCCCCAGTTGACCAATCGCGCCCTGACCCCAGGACACTGGACGAAGTCGAGGTCGGCCGGTACCCATCCCGTGTCGTTGTCCGGGTCCCCGAGCGCCTCGGTCAGAACGGTGATGGTCCTCTCAGCGTCGCTTCCGAAAGGAAGGGGCCCCAGCCCCTCGGGTTGGAGGTAGAGATCCGCCGCCACGATGGGCTCCTCCACGAAGGTGGCAGGCGGAAGAGTGGTTCCGGGCAGGGACGTCCCGGTAACCGGAGTGGTAGCTGGCTGGGTGGGCTCGGTACCGGGGACCGGAAACCGTGTGGTGGCCACACCGGTGACAGTGGTGGTGTCGGCGCCGGCCGGTCCCCCCGTAAGACCGGAGCTTCCCAACGCGTTTCGAATCACCAGCACCACCGCAGTTACCGCCATGATCACCACCAGGGTTCCCAGGGTTACGAGCAGGGTTCTCTGCCATCTCTCGAGGCGATTGGTGGACGGGCGTCGGGGGTGCATGTTCCTTCGATGTCCGTCTATGCGGGATGACCCCCGGACGGCCGGACGGCGGGGACAACCTGGCCCGGGTACCGAAAGATCATCCTGTACATGCAGTCGGTGCCAACCGGCCCGAATGTTCGGGAGTCGTCCCGGGTAAGCGACCGTTGGTCCGAAAGGACGAACAGCTTTCGCGGGGGCACCGCCCACTGCCCATCGGGCGTGGAGAACCCACTTCCCCAGTGGTCGAGACCGGCTTTCCCGTCGATCAGAACTTCTCCCCCCTCGATGGTAATCATCTCTCCGCCCATCCCCACCACCCGTTTGACCATCCAGAACCCACCCCGGAGGGGATGCGGGAAAGCGACAATGCTCCCCCGTCGAACAGACCCTGCCCCGCGGCCGAGCCATCCGATGAAGCGGGCGCCGTCAGGAAGGGCAGGGTTCATCGAGGCGCCGGAGACCGCGAATCGTCTGAGGCGAAGTCTTCTCATTATCGCTATTCTGGCTACAACAGGATTCCTGTTTCCCCCCAGAGAGGAGTTAACCATGCCGCTATTCAGGCCTGCCACCGTCGCTCATGCCCACTGCGACCTCTTTTGTGGAGTTTATGACCCCGCCCAGGCAATGATCGAGGCTCGCTCGGTGCTCAACGCTTGCACCAAGTACGCCGAATCCGACGATCCGGTGTTCCGGGACAGGTGCGTAATCATCAAGGAGCAGCAGGCCGAGTTGGTGAAGCACCACCTCTCGGTGTTGTGGTCGGACTTCTTCAAGCCCCACCACGTTGAAGCGTTCCCCCCGTTGCATGACCTCTTCTGGCGTGCCCTCAAAGCGGCAGGTGACGCCAAGAAGTCGATGGATCCGGCTGTCTCCCAGGGCCTCGTGGATCTGATCGGTGAGATATCCGGCATTTTCTGGCAGACCGAAGAGTCGAAGGCCGCGGGGGTCTACCCACCCGCCTAGCTCGACCGAGGGGCCGCGCGCCGGCCTAGTCCGGGGTTCAATCCAGGAGATTCTCGTCCAGCTTGGTGAATAGGGGCCGGGGCGCTTCCAGGGCTGCCGGGACCAAGGGGGACCTGTTCCAACCCCCATCCGCCACCGTTCCGGGCTGTCCGAGCATTGTGTGAAGCCTCTCTGAGGAAAAGGCCAGGTAGGGAGCGAAAGCCGTCTTCAGCCCGTTGATGGCCGAGAGAGCGGTGTGAAGCACCGTCTGTGCACGTCGAGCGTCCTCTCTGCGCAATAACCATGGGGCCTGGGCGTTGAGGTAGATGTTGACCGCCTGGGCGCCCTCCATCGCCTGGCGCAGTCCGGCCCGTAGCTCCACTCTCTCCAAGAACTTCCCGGCTTGCGCCAGACCGGCGTCGATCGTGGCCAGCAGAGCCACGTCGTCGCCAGCCGGGGATTGGCCCTCCGGCGTCCTGCCCTCGTACCAGGAGTGAGCCATGGAGAGCACCCTGTGCACGAGGTTGCCCCACGTGGCCACCAACTCGTCGTTCACCCTTCGGATCAACTCGGCGTCGGAGAAGTCGGTGTCGTTCTGTTCGGGGAGGACCGACCCCATGGCGTAGCGGAGAGCGTCGGGTTGGATGCGATCGGCGTACCAGCCTATCGAACGGCCCACTCCCCGGCTGCTGGAGGCCTTTTCCTGGCGAAAGGTCACGTACTGGTTGGCGGGAACGTCGGTGGGAAGGTTGAGACCTCCGTATCCCATCAGCATGGCCGGCCAGATGACCGCGTGAAAGGGGATGTTGTCCTTGCCGATGAAGTAGTAGGACTCGGCGTCCGAGTCCTCCCACCAGCGCTTCCACTCCTCGGGGGTTCCCTGTATCTGCGCCCACTCCTTGGCAGCGGAGAGATAGCCGATCACCGCGTCGAACCACACGTAGATACGCTTTCGGTCCCCCAGGCGGTCGGCGGGCGGAGGGAGGGGCACCCCCCAGGAGAGATCACGGGTTATGGCCCGCTGGGGCAGTCCTTCGGTTACCATGCCCATCGCCCAGTTCTTCACGTGGCGCCGCCATCCCTGCCGCGTGGTCAGCCACTCGGCCAACCGGTCCCCGAAGGCGTCCAGCCGCAGGAAGTAGTGCCTGGTCTCCCGGGTCACCGGCGTGGCCTCCGACATCCTGCTTCTGGGATCGATCAACTCGATGGCGTCCAGAGTGCGGCCGCAATCGTCACATTGGTCTCCCCGGGCGTCCCGGTAGCCACAGTGCGGGCAGGTCCCCTCCACATAACGGTCGGGAAGGAACCGCTCCGCCTGCGGATCGTACAACTGGATCGAGGCCCCTTCGGTTATGTAGCCCTTCTCCAGGAGGCGGGAGAAGACGTCCTGGGTGACGGCGTAGTGATTGGGGGTGCCGGTGGAGGTGTACAGGTCCCAGGAGATACCCAGCTTCTCCCAATCGGCTACGAACTCGGCGTGATAGCGGTCCACGATCGCCTGGGGTTCCACGCCCTCCTGGTCCGCCAGCACGGTGATGGGTGTTCCATGGACGTCGCTGCCCGAGACCATCAGCACCCGATTGCCCGCCAGGCGGTGGTAACGGGCAAAGATGTCGGCGGGCAGATAGGCGCCGGCCAGGTGCCCCAGATGGCGGGAGCCTGCTGCATAGGGCCACGCCACCGCAACCAGTATGTGACGTGAAGAGTTCACGGTAGATCTCGGAGTTTACCCGCGGCGGGGGGACCTCCTGATGCCGCCCTTCGCCGGTCGTCCTGTCGGTCGGGGCGGTCGCTGACCACGATTCCGAGGGCCACCGCCATCATTCCCACCACCAGTTGCAGGGTGACCGGCTCAGACAGCAGCACCACCCCCAGGGTGACGCCTAGGAGAGGCGAGAAGTATCCGGTGAGTGCCGCCCGGGCGGCGGTGGTGATGCGGCAGGCCCACATGAAAGCGGCGAAGGAGATGGCGGTGGGAACGGCTCCCATGTACACGATCAGCCACAGCCCGGTGGCTTCGATGGTGAGATAACCCTGGTATCCGTCGAAGGGAATCGACAGCAGACAGAGGATTACCGCAGAGGTCAGGTATTGGGAGACGATCAAGGGAGCATTCCGGTGCCGGACCGCGTAGCGCCGGGTCAGTGCGCCGCCCAGTCCTGCTGAGAGTGAACCTCCGGTCATCAGAACTGTCCCCAGAATCCAGCGGGAGGATGGTTGTCCCACGGGCGCCCATCCCATCACGGCGATACCCCCGATGGCCAAAACCAAGCCGGGTAGCCGGGCGATCTTGAATGTCTCTCCCGGCACCACCCAGTGGGTGAGAAGGATGGTGGTGAGGGGGATGACTGCCACGATCACTGCCCCGATGCTGGCCGGTATCACCAGGAACCCCAATGTGAACAGGATGGTGGGAACGGTCATGTTGAACACCCCCAGGGCCGCTCCGGCCACCAGCGTTTCCCGGTCCATCCTGAGGTTGCGCCTGGTCAATGCCAGGGTGCTGATGATCGCCACGGCTCCGATTACCTGCTTGAGCGGGAAGATGGTGAATGGGCTGACCCCGAGGAGGAGAATCGCCCGGTTGGCGGCCGGTGCGCTTCCCCAGGCCAGGGAGGCGATCATGATGGGTATCCACGGGTTGTGGGTGATGGCCGGCCAGCGCCCGCTCTCCCCGAACGCCGCCGGGCCCAGCCGGTTACGGATAGGGGTCTTGTGGCCGAACATGGATGGCGGTCTCTCCGGATCTCGATTGGGCGGGCTGGTGGTGGCGTGATTCTCTCAGGTGGATTGTCGGGTTGGAGAAACCCACCGGCAAGAGTGAAGCGGGGGCGAGATGAATTCTCTCCGCTCCCGCTCCTCCAGCCCTTCGGGGTGACCCTCCCCGATGACTTTAGCAGGGGGGAGTTGTCCGGGCCGCGGCTCTCCTCCGGTCGTCCTCCCGGTCGGGACGGTCGCTGAACACGATGCCCACCGCCACCGCCACCACCCCCACAACCAGTTGCAGCGTGACCGGTTCCGACAGTAGCCACACTCCGCCCAAGGCTCCCAGCACCGGCACCACGTATCCGATCAGGGCGGCTCGGGCGGCGGTGGCGATTCGGGAAGCCCACATGAAGGCCGCGAAGGAGATCACGGTGGGCACCGCTGCCATATAGATGATCAGCCACAGGCTGGCCGTGTCGATGGTCAGATAGCCCGCGTAACCGTCGAAGGGTATCGAGATCAGCGAGAGAAGCGCTGCCGAGGTGATGAACTGGACGACAATCAGAGAGCGATTCTGATAGCGGACCGCGAAGCGGCGTGTGAACGCTCCCCCCAATCCGGCGCAGGCCGCCCCGAGAGTGGTCAGGACTACGCCCAGAATCCATCGGGAGGAGGGTTGGCCAACCGGCGCCCATCCCATGATCGCCACCCCGAACAGCCCCATCAGAAGACCTGGCAGCCTGCCGGGGTGGAAGCGTTCTCCGGGTACGACCCAGTGGGTGAAGAGGATGGTGGTGAGGGGAATAATGCCCACGATCACGGCCCCGATGCTGGCCGGGATCGTCTGAAACCCCAATGTGAACAAGATGGTGGGAACCGTCATGTTGAAGATGCCGATCACCGCTCCCGCTTTGAGAGTGGCAGAGTCGATCCTGGGCAGGCGTCCCATCAGGGCCAGGGCCCCGATCACCATCAGGGCCCCTCCGGTTTGCTTGAGGGGGAAGATGGTGAAGGGGCTCACCCCGTTCACCAGGACCGCCTTGGTGGCGGCCGGCGCGCTTCCCCAGGCCAGGGAGGCGATTGCGATCGGTATCCAGGGATTGTGGGTGACTCCATGCCACCGGCTTGCGGCTCCTGCCCGGCCGGCCGGGTGTCTTCCTACAATCGGGGCTTCATGGCCGAACATGCGGTGACTATTGCTCCGGGTCGAGCGGTGGCGGGATTGTCAGAGCGAGAACTCCGCTCTCTTGTGAGATCGGTGCCGCCGACCGATGAAGTGATGGTGGAGGAGCGGGTTGCGGCTCTCTCCACCCGTTCGATCAAGCGCGAGGCCAAGATGTGGGCCTTGCGGGCCGCGATATCCATGACCGACCTGACCACCCTCGAGGGGATGGACACCAAGGAAAAAGTAAGACAACTTTGCCATAAGGCTATCAGGCCGGACCCCACGGACGCCTCCATTCCTCCGGTGGCGGCGGTGTGCGTCTATCCCAACCTGGTGGGGACTGCGGCGGAGGTTCTGGGCGCCACTTCGGTGAGGGTGGCGGCGGTCTCCACCTACTTTCCCTCGGGGCAGGCTCCTCTCGACTTGAAGGTTGCCGAGACCAGGCAAGTGGTCGCCGATGGGGCCGACGAGGTGGACATGGTGATCGATCGAGGGGCTTTTCTGGCGGGGGACTATGTGAAGGTCTTCTCCGAGGTGGCTACTGTCCGGGAAGCAGCGGGGGATGCATGCCTGAAGGTGATACTCGAAACCGGGGAGTTGGGATCCTATGACAACGTTCGAAGAGCCTCGATGCTGGCCATGGCGGCCGGAGCCGATTTCATCAAGACTTCCACCGGCAAGGTCTCCCCGGCTGCCACACCGGCTGTGACCCTGGTGATGCTGGAGTCGATCAGGGACTTTCATCGCAGCACCGGAAGGGCGGTGGGGATGAAGCCCGCCGGGGGGATTGGCTCCGCCAAACAGGCCATCAGGTGGCTTGTGTTGCTCAACGAGACCCTCGGTCTTGAGTGGATGACTCCCCAACGGTTCCGGTTCGGGGCCTCAAGTCTGCTCAACGACCTGCTGATGCAAATCAGGTGGCTGGAGACGGAGAGGTATCAGTCCCCTGACTACTTCACCAGGGCCTGAGGGCAATGGGCAACAACGACGCACTGGCGCCCCGTTCGGAGACAGGCGTGCCCTTGTGGGAGTACCAGGAGTCGCGGGAGAATCCCGATCTGGCCGCGATCCGCGACCGATCGGGGCTGTGGATAAACGGAGAGGAAACCGAGCCTCTGACCGGGAAGTGGTTCCTCACCATCGATCCGGCCACCGAGGGGCACCTGTCGATGGTCGCCGAGGCGGGCCCGGCCGACGTGGAACGTGCGGTCGGCGCCGCCCGGGACGCGGCGGCGGGATGGGCCGCCATGCCGGCCACCGAGAGGGCCAAGTCGCTGTTTCGTATCGCTCGGCTGATCCAGGAGCGCAGCCGCGAGTTGGCTGTTCTGGACACGCTGGACGGGGGCAAGCCGATCCGTGAGGCGCGGGACATGGATCTTCCGCTGGTGGCCGCCCACTTCTTCTACCACGCCGGGTGGGCCGACAAGCTGGAATACGCCTTTTTGGGGACCGAGCCTCGGCCCATGGGAGTTGTAGGACAGGTGATCCCCTGGAACTTCCCGCTGCTCATGGCGGCCTGGAAGGTTGCGCCCGCCCTGGCGACCGGCAACACGGTGGTCCTCAAACCGGCGGAGACCACTCCACTCTCGGCATTGCGACTGGCTGAGATTGCCGCCGAAGCGGGACTCCCCCCGGGGGTGCTGAACGTGATTCCCGGGGCGGGGGCGACCGGGGCGGAACTGGTGGGCCACGGGGGAGTGGACAAGGTGGCGTTCACCGGCTCGACCCAGGTTGGCAAGGAGATACGAAGACGCCTGGCGGGCTCGGGGAAGGCCCTCACCCTGGAGCTGGGTGGGAAGGGAGCGCACGTGGTCTTCGAGGATGCACCGCTGGACCAGGCGGTGGAAGGGGTGGTGAACGGCATCTTCTTCAATCAGGGGCAGGTCTGCTGTGCGGGCAGCAGGTTGCTGGTGCAGGAGTCGGTCGCCTCCGAGTTTGTGGATCGCCTCCGCCGGCGGCTGTCCACCCTGCGGGTGGGGGATCCCCTGGATAAGAACACCGACATCGGCGCCATCAACTCGGCCGCCCAACTGCAGAGGATCACCGAGTTGGTGGAATCCGGGCAGGAGGAAGGCGCCCTCATCTACCAGCCGCCGTGCGAGCTGCCGGAGAGGGGATTCTGGTTCCCTCCAACCCTTTTCACCGACGTCTCGCAGTCCCACCGCATCGCCCGGGAGGAGATCTTTGGCCCGGTGCTGTCGATACTCACGTTCCGTACCCCGGCCGAGGCGGTGGAGCGGGCCAACAACACTCCCTACGGGCTGGCCTCGGGGGTGTGGACCTCCAAGGGGTCGCGTATCCTGTGGATGGCCGACCGCCTGGCGGCTGGGGTGGTGTGGGCCAACACCTACAACAAGTTCGACCCGGCCTCCCCGTTCGGGGGAGTGAAGGAATCCGGATTCGGCAGAGAGGGGGGTCGGCACGGTCTGGCGGCCTACCTGAGAGGAGTCGGGTGATGGTTGGGCGGCTGGCCGTTAGCAAGACATACAAGCTCTACATCGACGGGGCCTTTCCACGGTCCGAGTCGGGGCGCACGTTCGCCTTCACCTCCGATGACGGCTCGGTTAAGGTGTATCTTTCCCGGGCTTCCCGCAAGGACTTGCGGATGGCGGTGCGCGCCGCCCGCGCCGCCCTGGCTGGATGGAAAGGGCGGTCCGGGTACAACCGGGGACAGGTCCTTTATCGGATCGCCGAGATGGTCGAGGACCGGGCTGCGACCTTCACCGCCCAACTGGAATTGGGGGGACGCCCCACCGGGGAGGCCCGAAAGGAAGTGGAGGAGACGATCGATCTGCTGATCTGGTATGCGGGGTGGTGCGACAAATACATGCAGGTGATCGGGAACATGAACCCCGTGGCCGGGTCCTTCTTCAACATCTCTGTCCCCGAACCGGTGGGGGTGGTTGGAGTGAGCGCGCCCTCCGCGCCGGTGCTTCGAGGGCTTGTGGCTGGATTGGCTCCCGTCATTTCGAGCGGGAACACGGCGGTGGTGGTGGCCTCCCCCGCCCAGCCGATGGTCGCGATCACCCTGGCGGAGGCGCTGGCCACGGCCGATGTCCCGGCGGGGGCGGTGAACATCCTCACCGGATGCCCCGAAGAACTGGCGCCCTGGCTGGCCGGTCATATGGACGTCAACGGCGTGGACCTTTCGGGAGTTCACCCCGACGCCCTCTCGGATCTGGAGGAGGCGGCATCCCACAACCTGAAACGCACGGGGCGCTGGGAGAACTCCGACGCCAATCTCTACAGAATCTCGGCCTTCACCGAGATCAAGACCGTCTGGCATCCCAAGGGCCGCTAGCAGTCTTGAAGAAGAATGGATGGGGCGTCCGGCAGGGAAGAGGCGTCGAGAAGAAAGCCTCTTATCGTTTACATTTCGTTAAAAAAAGAGGAGGGTATTATCTGCAGCGTTCATTAATAGAGTGAACTGGTATAAGTTTTTCCCTCTTCAATAGAAAGGAGAGAATCATGCTCCACGTACCAACAACCACGAGGGCTAGGGGACTGCTCAAGTTCCTGGTCGTGCTCTCTTGCGCAGCGCTTGTCCTTTCGGCTTGCGGCGACGACCAGACCGAAGAGCCCACCGCCACTGCGGCTCCGACCACTGCCGCCCCGGATGAAGCTATGCCCGAGGAGATGCCCATGATGGAGCCCCTCGGTGATGGTTCGT
>JAAXHN010000069.1 GCA_012270885.1 Acidimicrobiia bacterium
ACGCTGTCGTGGTCGATACCCTCCTGCGGTCCCACAGGCACACAAGTCGGGATCGAACGGATTGTGCTCGTCACCGGCGCCACCACCACGTTGTTGAGAACCGGGATCGCTTCATCGCGTGAGAGGACCAGCACCGGGCGACGCTTGCGGTTGGGTGTTTCCAAGAGCCATAACTCTCCCTGGGCTACCACGGCTCGGCCTCGGTCATTGCGATCGCATTAGCCATCGCTTGGTAGTCTTCGTCGGGCGTCTGCGGCCGTGATCGGTAGGAATCGGCAATGGATACCCCGATCCGTGCCCGTTCGAANNTCTCCGGTCCACGTTCAACCCCCACGGGCATTTGATAAAAGACTTTGAAGGCGGAATAGTCGACGCGCCGTCCAGCAGCGAGCGGTTGGCCTCGTCGCCGTGTACCCATGCCACCAGCCAGCGAGCGCCGAACCCCTGCCGCATGTATGCTCCGTCAGGGTCGAGCACCGGCCACGCCACCAGAGGCTGCGCCCCCGTCACTATCGCCACATGCGGCCCCCAGCCGGGGGACCGTGCGGAACAGGTCTACCGTCCCTCGGTTCGGGCGAACACCAGCGGGACGGGACTGACAGCCCGGCAGGTGCAGGACAGGCACCTGCCGCTCCCCCACCGTCCTTAAGGGCCAACCTCAGCGCAGCCTGAGTGTCCACCGAAGCGGGTCAACCTCAAAGGCTCTCAGCCGACTGTCATGGCAACCTTCTCGGAGTTGGACGGTCCTACCCTCCCCGGGCGTGTGCTGGCGGGCCTTTTGTAGTTGATAGTCTGCGTTTCTGTCTATGTCGGTTCCTGGTTCTGAGTCTGTTCGCGTAGCGACTACCGCGCCGACTGCGCCGGGTCGGTACGCGATTTCGCGGGCTCGCGGCGTGGCGATGGTGGCCGCGGCGGGCTTGCTCTGGAGCACGATGGGGGTGGGTGTTCGGTACATGGACGAGGTGAGTGTGTGGGCCATCCTGTTCTACAGAGCGATCGCGCAGGTGCTCGTCCTCGTCGCCCTCATTGCCGTCCGCCGTCGAGGCAGCTTCGCCCGCACGGTGACCGGCATCGGTGTGAACGGTCTTATCAGCGGCGCATCCCTCACGTTCTCCTCGGTGACGTTCGTGTATGCGCTGAAGCTGATAACGGTGGCCGAGGCAACCTTGATCCTGGGCGCGGCTCCCGTACTGGCGGGACTCCTCGGGTGGTCGCTGTTGCGGGAACCGATCACGAGGACGAACTGGTGGACCATGGGGATGGCGGCTGTGGGTCTTGCTGTCATGACCTACACCGGAACCGTAACCGGGAACCTGGCGGGTACCCTGCTCGCCTTTGGCGGCGCCCTCGGCTTCGCGGCCTTCACGGTGTTCCAGCGCCGTGGGATGCGTACCGACATGCTGCCTGCGGTGCTGGTCGGGGGAATACTGACTTTGATCTTCACCGGTCCGCTCATGGGAGGCGTGACGATCGGCGGCTTGGACCTGCTAGTCGCCATCTATCTGGGTGCTGTCGGCTTGGGGGGAGGATTGGCGCTCTATACGGCGGGTTCGCGCCATGTGCGCTCGACCGAGTTAGTCCTTATCGCCATGACGGAGGTGGTGTTCGCCCCGGTCTGGGCATGGTGGGCGTTCGGGGAGACCATCGCGGTGACCACCGGCGTCGGCGGTGTCTTGATCATGGCGGCTGTCCTGGTGCAGGCTCGTGCCCGAGAGCGTCTACCCTTATTCCGCCGGAGTCGGCGCATACCGCCGGTGGCGGCTCCATAGGAGGCCACCTCCCTCCCCTTCAACCAGAAGTTCGGAGCGGGCGTATTCGGAGGCGAGGGCTTCATCCTCGAGGACATCCAGGGCGATTGGTTGGCGTTTCTGCATGCAGGGGGGATAGTCGTCGAGAAGCGGCTCATCGGAGAAACGCTCCGGATCGATACCGGATGCATCGTCGCATTCGAACCACAGATCGAGTACCCGATCGAGCGAGCGGCCCGCGCCAGCTCGATGGCCTTCGGCGGCGAGGGTCTGTTCCTAGCCACCCCTAAAGGTTCGGGCCAGGTCTGGTTGCAGTCCTTGCCCTTCAGCCGGGTCGTTGACGAGGTCATCCGGAACCTACCACCCTCCAGATCGAGCGACTGAGGATCGCTCCCCTACTGTCCAATCGGCGCTCGGCATTACCCAAGGTGCCCACCAAACCGGGTCAACCTCAACCTCACACACCACACCCCACCCCCCGGGGAAGCCCATCGGTGGATCCAGGCTAAGCGGCACCGGTAATGTGGGCCACGACTTCCTGGCGGGAGGTCTCGTACTTGGGGAGGTCGGCCACCAGCCGGCCCTGGCGGAGGATCAGCAGGCGGGTGCAGATCGACCAGACGTGTTCCATGTTGTGCGAGATGACGATCATCCCCATGTCGGTGTCCGCGGACGAGACCATCGCTCCGATCATCTCCAGTACAGCAGCGGCTTCTTTGACACCCAGGGCCGCCGTCGGCTCATCCAGCAGCAGGAGGCGACCTCCCCAGAAACCCGCCCGTGATATGGCCACCACCTGGCGCTGCCCACCTGACATGGTCTCGATATCGGCGTCGAGATTCGGGAACCTTGCAGGGAGTGCCTCGATCGCGGCCCGGGCCCTCCTGCGCATCAGGCCGCGGTTGAGGATTCCCAGCGCCCGGCGCCAACCGTCCCTGACCACTTCACGGCCGAGGTAGAAGTTGGCGGGGATGTCGAAGATATCCACCAGGGCGAGCTGCTGGTAGACCGTCTCGATGCCCTCGTCCCGGGCCTCGGCGGGGGTGGAGAACACCTTCCGGTCGCCGTGTAGGTATATCTCGCCCGCGGTGGGGATGACCGCACCGGCCAGGCATTTAACGAGGGTCGACTTGCCCGCCCCGTTGTCGCCGAGCAGGCCAACGATCTCGTCCCGGTCGAGGGAGAAGCTGACGTCGTCGAGGGCCCGGATGGTCCCGTAGTGCTTGGACAGGCCCCGGATCTCCAGCAGCGGAGCGCCCGGCTCGATGATGTACGTCACTATTCCGCAACCACCCTCGATCGTCGCCCCGGACGTACCTCTCCCCTGGACATCACACCTCCATCCTGACCTCGGCCTCCCGCCGTCCCAACTGGTCGAAAATCACCGCGCCCAGCAGCAGGACGCCCCTCGACACCTCCTGCCAGAAGGACTGGACCTGTAGGAGGACGAGACCGTTGTCCAGCACCGCCAGGATGAGGATCGCCACCAGGGTTCCGATCACCGAACCTCTCCCCCCGTACAGGCTGGCGCCGCCCACGATCACACCGGTCAGGGCCAGGAACTCCATCCTCTCCCCGGTCGTGGGGGACACCGCACCCACCTGGGACACGACGATCATGGCGGCCAGGGCGACGGTCGCTCCGGTGAGGACGAACGCGATACCCACCTGCCTCTCGAGCGGGATCCCCGCCAGCCTCGCCGCCTGGGGGTTGGCGCCGATGGCGTACATCTGCTGGCCGTACTTTGTGAGGCGCATGACCACGTAGAAGATCGCCACCACCATCAGCAGCACGATCACGGCTACGGGTATCTCGATTCCCCACACCTCGAAGCGGGTCCGCCCCAGGAACCTGAACCCTTCGACACGGACGGCCCGCCCGTCCATCACGAGCTTGGAGGCCCCGCGGAAGGCGACGAGGGTGGCGAGCGTGGTGAGGATCGAGTTGACCCGGAACTTGATGATCGCCACCGCGTTGATGCCTGCGATCGCCATGGCGGCCGCTATCGCCGCAACGACTCCCCATGCCATGCCGTAGTCCCTGGCGAATACCGCGAACACCGCTCCCGCGAACCCGATGGCGGATCCCACCGACACATCGACCTGCCGGGCCACGAGCAGCAGGGTCATGGCGCTTCCGATGATGCCGATAACCGCCCCGTTGACCAGCACGTTCACCAGGTTGGTGGAGGTGAAGAAGAACGGGGACCGGATGGTGAAGAAGACACACAGCAGGATCAGGACGCCGACCCGCGCCTGCATGGCCGTGAACCGCACGCGCGAGGTCAGCTTCGATACCACCCCACCGGCCGGGGTGGCGGGGATTCCGTCCCCGTCGCCCCGGCCCCGGTCAGAACGTGCCTTGGCCACTGCCTAGAGCGGTGCCTCGCTAGCGGTCATTACCCGGCTGCTTCGGGGTAGGCGTCGGTCAGGTTGGAAGCGTCGAGGAACTGGTGGTCGATGAAGATCTCCCGGCCCGGGTCCTCACCCTTCGCCAACGCTATCGCCGCCGGCACCGCCAGACTCCCGTACCGATCCGGGAAATACGCCACATCACCGATCCACTGCGGATTGTTCAAAATGTCCGGCCACGCCGAAGCGTCAGCCCCATGACCCACGATGAACACATGCTCACCACGGCCCTGAGTCTCCGCCGCCGCGAACGCAGAAGCCGCATCCGGATCACCGAAACTCGACATCACCAGAATCACCGTCGCGTCCGGCACCGTCGTCAAAATATCCGTGAACTGCCGCCGCACGTTCTCCAACGCATCGGAACCGCCCTGACGCTTGTCCACAACCCGGAACTTCGAATCAGGAACCGCCCCGCAAACACCCTCGAAGCCCTCACGCGAACCACCGGCCCGCTGAGCATTGATATCAGGTGACGACAGGTTCTC
>JAAXHN010000070.1:0-30104 GCA_012270885.1 Acidimicrobiia bacterium
CCCACCAAACCATCGGTGGATTGAGGTTAAGCTAAAGACCGTTCATGCGGGTTTTGATTCTCGACAACTACGACTCTTTCACCTTCAACCTGGCGCAGTACCTGGGAGAGTTGGGCGCCGAGCCGAGGGTGGTGAGAAGCGATGTGGTTCCTGCAGCCGAGGCCGCCGGATGGGATATGGATCGCCTGGTGATCTCTCCGGGCCCGGGGCGTCCCGAAAACGCCGGCTTCTCCATCGACTACGTGAGGACCTTCGGGGACCGCGTTCCCACGTTGGGGGTATGTCTCGGGCACCAAGCGGTGGGGGTGGCATACGGAGGGGAGGTGGGTCCGGCGCCCGAGCCTCGCCATGGGAAGACCTCGGCCATCCGCCACGACCGGAAAGGGGTTTTTCGAGGATGCGAGAACCCCTTTACGGCTACCCGGTACCACTCGCTGGCCATCACTTCCCTGCCGCCCGATCTGGAAGCCTGTGCTTGGAGCGAGGACGGGGTTATCCAGGGAGTGCGCCATCGTTCCTTGCCCGTAGCCGGTGTGCAGTTCCATCCCGAGAGCATCCTCACCGCCGAGGGGAAGAAGCTGCTTGCCAACTTTCTCGGCTCCGACGGGGCATGATCGAGCCGGAAGGTTGGGGTGGGTTGCCTCGGAGATATAGTCTGATCCCAGAGGAGGTCGTACATGCCGATCGCTAATCCCTCCCAATACCGTGACATGCTGGACGCGGCCCGCGACGGGGGATATGCATTTCCAGCCATCAACGTCACTTCCAGCGAGACGCTCAACGCCGCTCTGGCCGGATTTGCCGCCGCTGAGTCGGACGGGATTATCCAGGTCTCCACAGGTGGTGGCCAGTTTCTCTCTGGAGCGGCGGTGGAGGATATGGCCCTGGGGGCCCAGGCCCTGGCGGAGTTCGCCCATGCGGTGGCGGGCAGGTATCCGATCCTGGTTGCCCTCCACACCGACCATTGCCCTCCCGACCGGGTTGATGATCTGATCCGGCCGCTCCTGGCCGAGACGGCCCAGCGGCGCGCCGCGGGGTTGGGCCCGCTCTATCAAAGCCACATGCTGGATGCCTCCGCCCTGCCCTTGGACGAGAACCTGGCTCTGAGCGCCCAACTCTTGGACGAGTGCGCTTCCCAGGGAGTACAGCTGGAACTGGAGATCGGAATCGTGGGCGGAGTGGAGGACACCATGGACCATTCGGGAGTGGACCGACAGAAGCTCTACACCACCCCCGACGACATGGTGGCGGTGGCGGAGCGGCTGGGTTTGGGGGAGCGGGGCCGCTACCTTCTCGCCGCCGTCTTCGGGAACGTGCACGGGGTCTACAAGCCGGGCAAGGTGCAGTTGCGGCCCACCATCCTGCGGGACGGGCAGGCAGCCACCGAGGAGCGGTTCGGCTATCGTCACTACCTGGTTTTTCACGGGGGAAGCGGGTCGACTTCCCAGGAGATACAGGAGACGTTGAGCTACGGGGTGGTGAAGATGAACATTGACACCGACACGCAGTACGCATTCACCCGCCTGGTGGCGGATCACATGCTCACCAACTACTCGGGAGTGCTAAAGGTGGACGGGGAGGTGGGTAACAAGAAAGTCTACGATCCCCGGTCCTACATGAAGAAGGCACAGCAGGCAATGGCCGACCGGGTCGTGCAGGCCTGTGCAGAGTTGGGGTCGGCCGGCCGCTCGCGGAGCGTCTAGCAGAGCATGTTGAGAGAGCCCCTTCACGAAACCTGGATCGACTCCAACCGTTTCGTTCCCCGCCGATTCGCCCGCCCAATCCAGAAGTTCATGGAGGTGGAGGCCTCTGCCGGCGGCGCGCTGTTGGTGATGGCCGTGATCGCCATGGTGTGGGCCAACTCTCCGCTGTCGGACAGCTATTTCGACCTCTGGCGCAGCCACGTGGAGATTTCCTTCGGCCCCGTTCATCTGTTCTCCCACTCCCTGCAGGCCTTTGTCAACGACGCGCTGATGGCCATCTTCTTTTTCGTGGTGGGCCTCGAGATAAAGCGCGAGGTGGTGCTGGGCCGGTTGCGGGATCCCCGGGCCGCGGCCCTTCCCGTGATGGCGGGGGCGGGGGGAATGCTTTTCCCGGCGCTGGTCTATGTGTTGATAGTGATGGGAGAGGGAGGCGCCGCTCTGAACGGATGGGCGGTGCCGACCGCCACCGACATCGCCTTTTCTCTGGGGGTCGTCTCCCTTCTGGGGAGCAGGGTGGCCCCCGGCGCCAAACTGTTCCTCCTGGCTCTCGCCATTGCCGATGACATCGGGGCGATCATTATCATCGCCTTCTTCTATTCCGGGAGCCTGCAGTGGAACTGGCTGACCTGGGGGATCCTCACCCTGGTTGCGGTGGCGGTGGCCGGCCGAGTCGGCATCAGGGCGCGCAGCTTCTACCTTCCCATGGCTCTTTTGGCCTGGGTTTGTATTCACGAATCGGGAGTCCACCCCACTCTGGTAGGGGTGGCGTTGGCATTCATCACGCCGTCCCGTCCCATGTATTCGGCCGAAGAGCTTTATGACAAAGGGCAGAGGATCCTCCGTTCCTTCCCTCGCCACATAACCACGTATCACCAACGGGAAGAGGCCGACCACCAGGTAATGGCGCTCACAGAGGTAGCCAGAGAGTCGGTGGCGCCGCTTGCCAGAAATGAGCACCGGTTGCTTGCCTGGAGCTCTTTCCTGGTGCTTCCCATCTTTGCCCTGGCCAATGCCGGCGTCCGCCTGGAAGGGGATGCAAGCCAATTGCTGCAACCGGTGGCGCTGGGGACCGCCCTGGGTTTGCTGGTGGGAAAGACGGCGGGGATCAGCTTATTCACATGGCTGGCGGTGAGGATGGGATGGGGCATCCTCCCCGAGGGAATGGGCGCCCGTGACGTCGTGGCGCTGGCGGCGGTGGCCGGAATCGGATTCACGGTGGCCATCTTCGTCTCCGGGCTGGCCTTTGTCGACCAAGGACTCATTGATCAGGCCAAGCTCGGGATTCTGAGCGGGTCCTTGCTCGCCGGGCTGCTGGGATTCTTGCTGTACAGGTTTGGCCCGGCTCCGCAGGCCCCTGAGGAGGCATCCGGCTAGTAGGATTTCATGGGGAAGGTTCGTCACTTTTGGCAGACAAGGAGAAGACTCCATGAAAAAGACGGCAATGATGCTCTTGGTGGTCGCGCTGTTGGCGGCGGCCTGCGGCGGAGATGACGCCGCAGAGACCACGACCACGGCTGCGCCCGCTACCACCCAGGCCCCGGCCCCCGAGCCTGCGCCGGCCGCGGCGGATCTTCTTGACACGGTGATTGCCCGCGGGGAATTGCACTGCGGGGTGAACGAGACCCTGCCGGGATTCGGCTACAAGGACTCCGCGGGCACCTTCACTGGCTTTGACGTGGAACTGTGCCGGGCGCTGGCGGCCGCCATCTTGGGAGACGCAGACGCGGTGAGGTACGAGGCGCTGACCGCTGCGGCGCGCTTCGAGGCGGTGAACTCGGGGCTGATCGATGTTCTGAGCCGCAACACCACCTGGACGCAGAGCCGCGACACCGACCTGGGTCTCGACTTCGGCCCCACCACCTACTACGACGGACAGCAGCTGATGGCCAAGGGCGCCGACGACTTCAGTTCCATGTCCCAGCTGGAGGAGATAGAGGGAGCCGTGGTGTGCACCAATGCGGGCACCACCACCGAGAAGAACATCAGCGAGACTACCGCCGCGATGGGGATCAACATCACCCTCAGCACCTTCGAAGATTTCAATGTGGTGCTGGAGAACTTCAAATCCGGGGCATGTGATGTGGTGACCACCGACGGGTCGGGATTGGTGTCCCGCAAGGCCAGCGAGGGTTCCGGAGGTGAGGATTGGGTGATCTTCCCGGCGGTTCCCATCTCCAAGGAGCCGCTCGGGCCGGGCTGGATCCAGAACCAGTCCCGCTTCGGTGATGTGGTCACCTGGACGGTGTTCGCCATGCTGATCGCCGAGGAGAAGGGTATCACCTCTGCCAATGTCGATGACATGATGAACGTGGACGGAGAAGTTAGCCGGTTGCTCGGCGCCACCGAGGATGAATTGCAGACCAAGATGGGCCTTCCGGCGGATGCCTTCTATCAGGTGATCAAGCAGGTCGGCAACTATGCCGAGATCTATGACCGTCACCTGACGCCGCTGGGTCTCGAACGTGGGTTGAACGCCCTCTACACCGATGGAGGCCTTCTCTACCCACCCCCGGCCCGGTAGTCCTGCCTACAACCCAAGAGAGGATGAGGCCCGGAGCCCCCAGCTCCGGGCCTCATCCCGATTATGTAAGGTTTACAGAACCATGATTCCCCGTTCCGTCGATGAGGTGACCGCCGCCTTCGCCGAACACCGCTATCTGGCCGACCGGCCCCTGGCGGTTGCAATTCACCTCTCCCACAGCCTTGCCCGCCCCCTGTTCCTCGAGGGAGAGGCGGGGGTGGGCAAGACGGAAGTCGCCAAGGTCCTGGCCCAGGTGTTGGGGACCGAACTCATCCGGCTGCAGTGCTACGAGGGCCTCGACGCCAATCACGCCCTGTACGAGTGGGACTATGCCCGCCAGATGCTTGCCATTCGCCTCATAGAGGCGGGTGGGGGACAGGATCGGGCTTCGGTGGAGAGCATCATGAGCCGCGAGTACCTGCTGGCTCGCCCACTCCTTCAGGCGGTGGAGTTCTCATCCTCGGAAGGAAGACCTGCGGTGTTGTTGATCGACGAACTCGACCGGGCCGACGAGGAGTTCGAGGCATTCCTGTTGGAGATACTCTCCGACTTCCAGGTAACCATTCCCGAGATAGGGGTCATCCGCACCGCCGTGCCGCCGGCAGTGGTCATCACCTCCAACCGCACACGAGAGATACATGATGCCTTGAAGAGAAGGTGCATCTATCACTGGCTGGATTTTCCCGATCTGGATCGGGAAGTGGAGATCGTCAGGGCGAAAGTGCCGGACATCGACGCGCGGCTGGCCCGCCAGCTCGCCGAGGCGATGTCCGATCTCCGCTCCCTGGAACTGTTCAAGCCTCCCGGGGTGGCCGAGACCTTGGACTGGGCCCGCGCCCTGGGAGTGCTGGGCGCCACCGAGCTGACCTCCGAGGGGGTCTCGGACACCCTGGGTGTGGTTCTGAAGTACCGCGAGGACGTTGAGGCTGTCACCCAGAGAGGCGTGGAGAGCCTGGTGCGGACCAGCAGTTGAGTCCGGGAGGATGGCTGGCGCTGAGACATTGGTGGAGTTCACCCGGGAACTGCGCGAGGAGGGACTGTCGGTAGGCTCCACCACCGCCGCGGATCTGATGACTGCCTTGGACAAGGTGGGATTGGCTTCTGCGGCTGACGTTCATGCCGCCTTTCGCTGCCTGACGGTCTCCTCGCCCTGGCAATTGGAGATCTTCGACCGGGTGTTCGTGCGGTTCTTCGGTCGCTACCTGACCGAGGGATTGGCTGTGACAACACCGCCCAAGCCTCGCTCGTGGACGATCAGGCGGGTGCAGAGGGGTGGAATGGAGGGAGACGGCGATGAAGCAGGTCCCGAGATGGAGACTTTCACCGGGGCTTCCTGGGCCGAGCGTCTGTCCCACAAGGACTTTTCGGAGCTGACCAAGATCGAGCAGGCTCAGGTTCGCAACCTGCTGGCCCAGATGATGTGGCGTCCTGCTCCGGTGAAGAGTCGTCGAAGGCGGCCTTCCGCCGTCGGAGACCGACCCGACCTTCGGCGGAGCCTGCGAAAGTGTGTGGGACCCGAGGGTGACCTAATAAAGCTGGAGGGCAGCGAACGCAAGAGGAGACCGCGTCCCATCTTGTTCATTGCCGACGTTTCAGGCTCCATGGAGCGCTACACGGAGATGCTCCTTTACTTCGCCCACGCCGCCCGGGCTCGCCTCGGGAAGATGGAGACTTTTGTGTTTTCTACCCGCCTCACCCGTATCACGCGACAATTGATGCGTCGCAACCCCACCGAGGCCCTGGCCCGGGTCTCCGAGTCGGTGGAGGATTGGTCGGGAGGTACGCGGATCGGGGAGTGTCTCCGCTCGTTCAACTACGACTGGAGCAGGCGGGTCACCCGGGGCGGTCCGGTGACTCTGATCGTCTCCGATGGTTGGGACCGGGGGGACCCGGCGATGCTTTCCGAGGAGATGGAACGTCTTCGCCGTACGGTGCACCGGTTGGTCTGGATCAATCCCCTGGCGTCGCGCGAAGGCTATTCCCCCGAAACCAGGGGAATGCGCGCCGCTCTGCCTCACGTGGATGACTTCCTGGCAGGGGGACGGCTCTCGGACCTCGCTACCCTGGTATCACTCTTGGAATCTCTGCCGGAGCGCAAGAAGTGATGAAAGAAGCTCTGGAGACCCGTGACCGCTGGCTGGCCGAGGGGAAGGAAGTGGTGGTCGCCACGGTGGTGGCTACCGGCGGGCCCTCTCCCCGTCCGGTGGGAGCAAAATTCCTGGTGTCCTCCGAAGGCGACATGGCCGGGTCGGTGTCAGGGGGCTGTGTGGAGAACGACGTCTACGAGCATGCGCTCGGGGTAATGAAGGAAGGTCGCCCGCGCCTGGTTACCTACGGGATCAGTGATGAGGACGCCTTCACGGTGGGGCTCTCCTGCGGAGGGACGATACAGGTGTTCATCGAACCGTGGTGAGCGAGGACTGCCAGACCGGGGAGGTCTTGGGGGCCTGTTCCCGCATCGTCGAAGAACGAAGGCTGGGAGCGCGCCTCACCATTGTGGAAGGGATCGGGACGGGCGCTTCGGTGGTGATGGACGCCCAGGAAGGGATAGTGGCGGGTGCACTCCCCGCGGATACTCCCTCGTTTGTGATGACCGACGCAAGCACCCTGATGGGACGGGAGAAGTCCATGACCGTTTCCTATGGAGACCGGGATGTGTTCATCGATGTGATCATCCCCCGTCCACACCTCATCATCTTCGGAGCGGTGCACATCGCCCAGGCATTGTGCGCGCTTGGGCGGCATCTCGACTTTGACATCACGGTCTCCGATGCTCGGCCAGCTTTTCTGACGCCCGAGCGTTTCCCCTACGCCGACCAGCTGTTGGTGGGCTGGCCGGACGAGCTTTCGGGATGGCTTTCCTTCGACCAGCGTTCCTACGTCGTGGTACTGAGCCACGACGACCGCTTCGAGGCGCCGCTCTGGCCGTTGGTGCTCAGATCGCCGGTGCGTTACATCGGGGCGATGGGCAGTGGGCGCACCGCCGCTGCCCGGAGGGCGCGACTGGCGGAGGCGGGTTACTCCCCCGAGGAGGTCGGCAGGATCAGAGGCCCGATCGGTCTCGAGATCGGGGCAGAGTCCCCTGCGGAGGTGGCGGTCGCCATTCTCGGGGAGATGATTTCAACACGCCGCCAGGCGCAGACGCCTTTGGAGCTGATTGGCCGGCCTCGTCGCCTCTCCGGAGGGAGAACACCGTGATCGCCAACCTGGTGCTGGCGGCTGGAGGATCCTCGCGGCTTGGCCGACCCAAGCAGTTGGAACCGTGGGGTGAAGGGACAACCTTGTTGGGAAAGGTCCTGGAGAACGTGCTGGCAATGGGATCGGAGGAGACCTGGGTGGTGCTGGGCGCCGCCCACGATGAGATTCTGGCGAGTACCGACTTTTCCGGGTGCCGGGTGGTGATCAACCACGAGTGGGAAAAGGGTTTAGCCGGTTCCCTGAGAGCGGGACTTGACGCCTTGGAGCGAGGTTCGAGGGTGTCCGGGGCGCTTGTTCTCCTGGGCGACCAACCCGGCGTCAATGCCGAGACCGTTGCTCGGCTGCGGCAGGCCTACCGGCCCGGGATCACCCCGGCGGTGGTTCCCAGGTACCGCTATGTGGTTTCCAACCCGGTGGTGGTGGATAGAGTTCTGTGGCGACGACTGATGATGTTGGAAGGAGACCGCGGCGCCATGCAGTTATTGAAGGCGCATCCCGAGTGGGTCACCGAAGTCTGGTTCCCCGACTCTCCTCCCGAGGATGTCGACAACCAGCAGGATATTGAAAGACTGAGACCCCGCCGGCCCGCCCGGGGCGAGGAGAAGTTCAAGGCGGAGGAGTCCTTGGTGGGTTCTGACAAGGAGTAGCGAAGGAAAGTGCCGACTATTGGAAAGATCGCGGGAATGGATCACCTCTCCGCCGCGCGGTTGCGTCGGGCGGGAATCAAGACCTCGCAGACCTTTCTGGAGGAGGCGCGGGGGGAAAGGCGCCTCATGTCACTGTCCGAATTGACCGGCATCGATCAAGACACGCTGCGGAATCTCGCAGCCTCCGCCGACCTGATGCGACTGGAGGGGATGGGCGGCGCCTACTGTGGCTTGCTGAGGGCCGCGGGTATCCACTCCGTGGGGCAACTGGGGAAGCTTTCCCCCGAGGAGGTGACCAGGACGCTCCTCGCCGTCAATCACAACCGTCGGATAGTTCGACGCCTCCCCAGTCCCAGGGAGGTGGAACTGTGGGTGTTGCAAGCCTCCGATCCGGGATTCGCGAACCGGGAGTAGGCGGTAGGGGAGAGCGGAACGCCCTTCAACCCAGCCCGAGGTCGATGAGGCGACCCACCCACCAGGCCAGGACTGCGCCGGCGCCGGCGACAAGCATGTTTTCCAATCCCGAGCGGACGCCGGGAGTGTTGGTTAACCGGGTCTTGGCCCAACCCACTCCGAACAGGCTGACGAACGTCAACCCGAACGATCCCACCAGGCCCGCGTCCGGCTCGGAAAAAAGCAGGAAGGGAATGATGGGAACCGCCGCGCCCACCAGGAACATTCCCCCGGCCATGAACCCCGCCCGATAGGGGGAACGCCGCTCCGATTCAACAACACCGAATTCCAGCACCGCCATGGCCTGCTTGAGACGGTGGTCAGTCGCCGAGAAGATACGCACCGCTTCGGTGAGATCATCGCCGTCGATACCGAATCGTCCCAGCAGTTCGGGCAGTTGGGCGGCTTCTTCATCCCTGTAGTACTTGATATGTTCGTCCTCGAGCGACAATTCCGCCTGCCACACCTCGTCCTGGGACTTGGTGGCCAGGTACTCGCCCAGCGCCATGGAGACGGCGCCGGCCAGCGCTCCCACCAGACCGCCCAGTAACACTGCGGACGAGCCCAGTTGGCCGCCGACCAAGCCGGCGACCAGCAGGAAAATCGAGACCAGCCCGTCGTTCACTCCAAGGATCACGTCCCGTAGATAGGGGCGGGTCTCGCCTATGTGAGGTCGGTAGGGAGGTCGCTCGGCAACGGTCTGCCGAGGTTGGTCAGTCCTACTCATTTACTCTCCCGCATCATCTGAAAGGGGTGGGGGATTCGGGCTTTCTGTTTGCCATGAACCTCCCGCCACAGCGCCGCCGGATGATTTCTTCAGGATACAAATCCTCCCTGGAAAAGGGGAGAGGAATAGGTTGGTCGAACCCAGGGTCGCCACCAACGGCGGGAGGATATGGTATGGGCTAGTCTTGGAGCGGAGCGAAGACGGAGGTATCGACAATGGTGGCAGAGGTACAGGGAATTGTTTCCCTTGAAAAGGGCGCGCCGGTCTCACTGGAGACGGTGATAGTTCCCGATCCGGGCCCCGGAGAGGCTCGGGTTGCGGTGAAGGCTTGCGGTGTGTGCCACACCGATCTCCACTACCGGGAGGGCGGGATAAGCGATGACTATCCCTTCTTTTTGGGTCATGAGGCGGCCGGGATAGTCGAGTCGGTCGGGCCGGACGTAACTAAGATCGCTCCCGGCGACTTCGTGATCCTTAACTGGCGGGCGATCTGTGGGGATTGCCGGGCATGCGACAGGGGCCGTCCCTGGTACTGCTTTGCCACGCACAACGCCACCCAGAAGATGACCCTCGCCAACGGGACCGAGCTCTCCCCCGCTCTGGGGATCGGCGCTTTCGCTGAACTCACCCTGGTCGCCGCAGGCCAGGCCACCAAGGTCGACAGCCGGGCTCGGCCGGAAGCTGCCGGCTTGCTGGGTTGCGGGGTTATGGCCGGCATCGGAGCGGCCATCAACACCGGTGGAGTGGGACGGGGCGACTCGGTGGCCGTAATCGGTTGTGGAGGGGTGGGGTCCGGTTCGATAGTCGGGTCTGCCTTGGCGGGCGCCGGCACGATAATCGCGGTGGACATTGACGACCGCAAGCTCGAATGGGCCGAAGGTTTCGGAGCTACCCACACCGTCAACTCCCGTAACGAGGATCCCGTGGAACGGATCAGGGAGATCACCGGAGGCAATGGAGCCGACGTGGTGGTGGAGGCAATCGGGTTGCCCGAGACCTACGAGCAGGCTTTCTATGCGCGCGACCTCGCCGGCGTGGTGGTGCTGGTTGGAGTGCCGACGCCGGACATGAAGATCGAGCTTCCATTCATAGAGGTGTTCGGCCGCGGCGGCGCCCTCAAATCCTCATGGTACGGGGACTGCCTGCCGGAACGGGACTTCCCCATGCTCATCGATTTGTACCTGCAGGGGCGCCTTGATCTCGACGGCTTCGTCAGCGAGACGATCGGCGTCGGGGACGTCGAAGAGGCTTTCCACCGCATGGAGAGGGGAGAGGTGCTGCGCTCGGTGGTGGTCTTCGACTGACCTGACCCCAAGGGGCCCGGCTACCAGCCTCGGGCGCGCCACTCGCCGGTGTGGGGCTTCTCGGTCGCCACGGTCGTGTCTTTCTCCCCGTGGCCGGGGAAGACGACGGTGGGGTCGGGATAAGTCGACAGGAGCTGTTCGACCGAGTCCATGATCTGGCCGAAAGAGGAGTAATCCCATTGAGTGGCGCCGGGGCCGCCTGGAAAGAGCGTGTCCCCGGTGAACAACCAGGGCTCAAGCACGAACGAGGTCGATCCGGGGGTGTGGCCGGGGGTGTGAACGGCGTGGAGCAGAAGGTCTCCGACCTCGATCTCCTGTCGGTCTCGGATCAGTCCGTCGGGGGCGGCTTTCTGAATGCCCGCCTCGTCCAGGAGGAAGAGGTCATCGGCGTTTAGAAGAAACGGGACGCCCAGCTTGTCGCTTACCTGGTCCACCGCTTGGAGGTGATCCTGATGGCCGTGGGTGGTGAGGATGGCCTGTACCTCATAGTCGGCCGCCGCATCGATGATGCGATCGGCCTCGTTGGCCGCGTCGACGATCACCGCTTTCTGCGTGTTGGTGCAGCCCAGGATGTAGACGTTGTTCTCCACGGGGCCGACCAGCAGTTTTATCACATGCGCTCCCTCGATTCGATGCTCCCATCTGTTCATAGCCAGTTGCCTTTCTCGGTTCGGACCACTCCGCGGGAAGAATACCAAATGGATCGACCGAAATCCAGCCCCGGCGGGAGGGGTAACCTCGGGAGTCATGCGAGCCTGGCGTCTGCATGAACTGACCGGTCCCGGGGCGATTTCTCTGGATGAAGTCCCAGACCCCGACCCCGGAGAGGGTCAGGTGCGGGTTGGGCTCCGGATCAGCGCCCTCAATCATCTCGACGTGTGGGTGACCCGCGGGCTGCCGGCCCCTCCCGGCCTTCCTCACATTCTTGGCGGGGATGGCGCGGGGGTGGTGGAGGCGATCGGGCCGGGGGTGTCAGGCGTCGCTGAGGGAGACGAGGTGATCATCAACCCCTCCCTTTCCTGCGGCGCCTGCCCGACGTGCGCCACCGGAGAAACGGTGTATTGCCCTTCGTTCGGGGTCTTGGGGGAGCACAGCCAGGGGACCCTGGCGGAGAAGGTGGTGGTCCCTGCCGCCAACGCGTGGCCGAAACCACCCACGCTGTCCTGGGAGACGGCGGGTTCTTTCTCCTTGGCGACCGGCACGGCTTTCCGGATGCTGCGAAGGGCGCGCCTGGCGGAAGGAGAGACCCTGCTGGTGGTGGGAGTGGGGGGCGGAGTCTCCAGCGCCGCCGCTTTGCTTGGGGTTTCGCTGGGCGCCCGGGTTTTCGTCACCTCCCGCAGTCGGGAGAAGATCGCCTGGGCGATCGAGAACGGCGCCGATGGGGGTTTTGATTCGGCAGGGCAGTTCTCCAAAGAACTCAGGGCGGCGGCAGGAGGGCTGGCCCACGCCGTTGTGGAGAATGTGGGTCCGGCAACGTGGGGACAATCGCTTCGTTCGCTCGGATTGGGGGGCCGGATGGTGGTTTGCGGGGCCACCAGCGGAGCCAAGGCGGAGATCGGTATCCCAGCGCTGTTCTTCAGACAGCTGGAGATCATCGGGTCCACCATGTACACCCCGGCCGAGTACCGGGACCTGCTGGGCCTGATCGCCTCGGGCAGGGCAGTTCCTCCTCCCGTGGACCGCGTGTTTCCTTTTGAAGAGTTGCCAGCAGCCATGGCCAGGATGGAAGCAGGCCGCCAACTCGGGAAGATCGCCCTCTCCCTGGATTGACGATCACCCGGGAGCCGCCTGGAGCAATCTGCGGCACGGTGGTTTGGGGGAGGAGATATACTGACACTGCGGGGTCGGCTTCAGTCGGCTTCCGCCCATTGGGGGCGTAGAACAGTCTGGAGTGTTCGCTGGCCTGTCAAGCCAGAGGTCGCGGGTTCAAATCCCGTCGTCCCCGCCACGGGTTGGGAGGCCAGGTAGCTCAGTTGGTAGAGTATCGGTCTGAAAAACCGAGGGTCGGCAGTTCGATTCTGCCCCTGGCCACCTTTTGAGGTGAAGCCGATGTCCCGATGGCTTGAGCAGACGGATCTCGTCCGTTGGAGGGTTGAACCACCCGTTCTTCCCGGTGGTCTTTACCAACTCCTCCAGGAGGCTTTTCTCCGCGACCCTTCCAAGGTTGCCCTGGAAACTCCCGACTGCCCTCCAATGGGCTATGGGGAACTCGAATCGCTGGTGGAGCGTTGCCGGGCGAGGTTGGACGCCTGCGGGATCGAGCGGGGGGATCGGGTCCTTGTCTATGTGGAGAAGTCCCCGGCCAACGTCCTCCTGTACCTGGCCTGTTTGAGTCAAGGGGCGGTCTACGTTCCGGTCAACCCGGCCTACACACCCATGGAACTGGCGGCGTTTGTGGAAGACGCCGGTCCCCGGCTGGTGATTTGCGATCCCCCGCGACGAGCGGACGTCACCGACCTGCTCAAGGATCTCGGCTCCCTTGCCATGATGGCAACTCTCAGGCCCGACGGGATGGTCATCCTTCGGACACCTCCGGCCCAGGACTCCTCTTCCGTCGGGAGGCGCGGTCCGGTCGGGAGCGACCCGGCGGCGATCCTGTACACCTCCGGCACCACCGGCGCCCCGCGTGGAGCGGTTCTTACTCACCGCGCACTGGTCGCCAACGCTCTTGCCCTGTGCAGGGCTTGGCGCTTCCGGCCCGAGGACACTCTCATACATGCTCTTCCTCTATTCCACACGCACGGGCTGTTCGTGGCCCTCCATTGCGCTCTGCTGTCGGGAGCCTCGATCCTCTTCATGTCCGCCTTCGATTCCGGTGCGGCGATGAGGCTCTGGCGCCGGGCCACCGTGTTCATGGGAGTACCCACCCATTACACCCGTCTGCTGTCCAATCCGGGGCTCTCCGTCAGTGTGGCGGAGGGGATGCGGCTCTTCACCTGCGGCTCCGCGCCCCTTCTCCCCCAGACCTGGGAGGACTTCCGTCTGCGCTCGGGCCATCGGATCGTTGAGCGCTACGGAATGACCGAGGTTGGGATAATCACTTCCAACCCCTATCGCGGAGAACGGGTTCCGGGGACGGTGGGGTATCCACTGGAAGGGGTTGAAGTCAGGGTAGTGGGCGAGACGGGCGCCGAACCGGGGCCTGGAGTGACAGGGGAGCTCCGGGTTCGCAGTCCCGGGTCGTTCTCCGGTTATCTCGCCAGGCCCGCCGAGACGGCGAGAGTGGTGAGCGCCGACGGCTGGGTGGCCACGGGCGACCTGGCTACCCTCGCCGGCGACGGGCGGGTGACCCTGGTGGGAAGATCCAAGGATGTAATCATCACCGGCGCCTTGAATGTCCACCCATCCGAAGTCGAGGCAGCATTGAACTCCTTGCCGGGGGTGGTGGAGTCGGCGGTGTTCGGGGCGCCCCATCCCGACTTCGGGGAGGGAGTGGTGGCCGCGGTGGTGTGGGACGGCGATACCCACCCCTCTTCCGCTCGGCTACAGAAGGCCCTCACTGAAAGGCTGGCGGGGTACAAAATCCCGAAGCGGATCCTCATAACCGAGCACCTACCGCGGAACGCTATGGGCAAGGTGCAGAAGACGCTTCTCCGTTCCCGAAACGCCGGCGTCTTCACTTCTGGGCCGTGCCGGGAAGAGCAGAGAGAACGCAGGGCCTGCCGGGAGAGCTAGTTCTCGGGGTGCCGGAGAAAGGCCTCGATCTCCGAGATCATCTGATCTCCGGCGTCCTCCAGGCTCTGGGGGTTGAGGCTGGTGCCTTTGGCCGCCTCCTCTTCCAGGTGTTTTATGTACTCGGACAGATCTTCGGACTCGGCTACCAATGCATCTAGCTTCTCCTGGAAATCGGAGGCTTCCACCTCCAGGGGAGAGGCGTCGAGGTTCACCTCCAGGATTTGGGCGGCCTTTCTCAACAGGGCCAGGCTGGCGGGCGGGTAGTCCTGAGTGGATAGATAGTGGGGTACGGCTGCCCACAGGGTCAGGGCATCCCATCCTTCCTGGAGGAAGGCTTGGTGCAGGACCCCCACGATCCCGGTGGGTCCTTGATAGCTGGACCCGAAAAGGCCGTACCGACCGAGTAGAGCGGGGTCGGTTGCCCGACCCACCAGGGGAACGGGGAAAGTGTGGGAGATCTGTCCCATGAAGGCTCCCATGGTCAGGGCTTTCTCCACTCCCGCCGCCCGGCACAGGTCCATGATCCGGCCGACGTATGACTTCCAGCGGGTGTGAGGCTCGTCTCCGGTTATCACCAGGAGCGGACGTTGCTCCGCCGGAGTGGTCAGATAAACCTCGGTGCTCGGCCAGCTCAGGGCCGTCGAGCCTCCCTTCCCGAAGGAGATTTCGGGCCGCACGACCTGGAAGTCGAAATACTCTTCGGCGTCGATCTCGGTGAGCAAGACCGAGGGGTAGATAGAGAGAACATGCTGGATCGCCCGGCTTGAGGCTTCTCCGGCGTCTCCCCAGCCCCGGTAGGCGACCAAGGCGGTCGGCCGCCCAAGCTGGTGGTAGAGATGCCAGTTGACTTGCGACACTCTCAAAGGCTACTCTGGCCGGCTGCTCTGCGCTGGACGGTTGGCTTCCGCCCATTGGGGGCTTCGGGGGTTCATGAAGGGATAGTCCTGGATCCAGGGCCGGGCCCCCTCCAGTTGGGCGGCCAGATTGAACAGGGTGTCCTCTCTCCCGAAGCGTCCCACGAACTGGACCCCTACCGGGTGCCCGGACCCAGCGCGGTGAATCGGCAGGGACATGGCCGGCTGGCCGGTCATGTTGAACGGCCAGGTGTTGGGAATCCGATCCATGGACTTGGTGGCCAGTTCCTCCATCAATTCGAAGGCGGAACCAGGGTGGCGGCCTTCCAGCAGGGCGGCGATCCGCTCCTTTTGCTCCCCTCCGGGCTGGAGGGCAAAGTGAGGCCAGGGCGGAGTAGCCAGAGTGGAGGTGACCAGGACATCGTGGTCTTCCATGATCCGACCCATGATCCGACCGTAATGGCGTACCAGATACAGGTTGTTGGCGAAGTCGGTGGCCGAGACCGTCTTTCCCGCTTCCACCACCACTTGGTTGGCAGGTTCCAGTTTGCTGACGTCGATGCCGAACGTACCCACCATCCAGGCCGTGTCCACCGCCGAAAGGGTCAGCATCGCCCGCCTCCCCGGCCCGGGACCTATCCCGGTCGAGACCCGCTCTACCCGATGGCCTAGTTCCTCCAGGAGCGAGGCGGTTCGGTCGACCGCCATCGCGCACTCGGGGTCCAGGTTCACATCACCGGTCATCGCGCCGTCGACCACGCCGATTCGCAGGGAGCGGTGCGGCGGTTGCACAGCTTGCCGGTAGGGACCATCCGGGGGCGGCGCCGCGTAGGGATCACCCGCCTCGGGTCCATGACTGAGATCGAGAAACGCCGCCGAATCTCTCACTGTCCGTGTGACGACATGCGAAGCGGCCAGACCGTACCACCCCTCACTCATGACCGGGCCCACCGGGTTCCTTCCACGGGTTGGTTTGAGCCCCACCAGGCCACAGGCGGAACTGGGTATCCGGATAGAACCGCCTCCATCGCTGGCGTGGGCCGCCGGGACCACTCCGGCCGCCACGACCGAGGCCGACCCGCCTGAGGAGCCGCCCGCGGTGATCCCTGGCGCCCAGGGGTTGTTGGTGGCGCCATGCACCGCCGGTTCGGTCACCGACGCCATGCCGAACTCGGGAGTGGAGGTCTTCCCCAGAATGACCAGGCCTCCTGCCAGGTAACGGGAAGTGAGAGTGGTGGTGAAGGGAGCTATGAAGTCCAACAGCGCTCTGGACCCGGAGGTGGTGGGCACCCCTTCCCAGAGTTGACCGAGATCCTTGAGCATGAAGGGAACACCCGCCAGTGGAGTGGCGGGCAGCGCCGCCTGCGCGAGCCGGCAGGCCCGGCCATAGGTAGTGTGTACCACCGCGTTCAGGGCGGGGTTGAGACTCTGGGTCTGGCGCATGGCAGCCTCGAGTGCCTCTTGGGCCGAGATCTGGCCGGTGGCGATCAGCTCGGCCAGGCCAACCGCGTCGTAACGTCGATACTCTGTTACTTTCATAGTCCCAATGATGGCAGACCCGGTGGGCTTTGTATCATTGGGCACGCCTGTTGGAAGGAGAGATTTCCTGAGTCTGGGGATGGTCGATCACGGCCTTTGTGGGGAGGCGGCCCGATGTCCCTGATTTCCCTCTTGGGGGAGGTATTCGGCTCGGCCTTCGAAGAACTGGGTCTCGACCGGAGCTATGGCAAGGTGTTTCCCTCCCAGCGCCCCGAGTTGGGAGACTTTCAATGTAACGGCGCTCTGGCCGCGGCGGGGCAGTCCGCCCGGAGCCTGGCGACCGCCGTGGTGGATCGAGCGAGGGAGGACGAGAGGTTTGGAGATGTCCTCCCGGCCGGACCCGGGTTTGTCAACATCCGGCTCTCCGACCGGTTCCTGGCCCAATGGGTTGCAGAGATGGCTTCCGATCCTCGCTTGGGAGCTCCGCGCGCCGATGAGGTCCGTCATGTGGTGGTGGACTACGGAGGGCCCAATGTCGCCAAGCCTATGCACGTCGGTCATCTCCGGTCCACCATCATCGGAGATGCCCTAGCCCGTATCTTCGCCCATCTGGGGCACAGAGTCACCCGCGATCCCCATTTCGGCGACTGGGGGACACAGATGGGAATGCTGATCATCGGCGTGCAGGAGCGACTTCCCGGATTGCCGTACTTCGAGGAGGGACGTCAGGGGGGTTATCCCTCCGAATCGCCCATCAGTCTGGGAGAATTGTCCGAGTTGTACCCAGAGGTGGCGGCAGCCTGCGCCTCGGACCCCGAGCGGGCGCGGGCCGCCCGGCGGGCCACGTTGGAATTGCAGGAGGGGAGACCGGGATATCGGGCTCTGTGGAAGCAGATGGTGCGCGTCTCCATGGAGAGCCAGCGGGCCGACTTTGCCCGGCTGGGGGTGGAATTCGATCTCTGGTACGGGGAGAGCACAGTTGCCGACCGGGTGGAGAAGATGATCCGGAGAATGGAGGGCAGCGGGCGCGTGAGCAAGAGCGAGGGGGCGACGGTGGTGGAGGTCGCGGAGCCCGAGGACCAAGCGTCCCTGCCGCCTCTCCTGCTGCGCAAATCCGACGGGGCGGCGCTCTACGCCACCACCGACCTGGCCACCAT
Source organism: Acidimicrobiia bacterium (assembly GCA_012270885.1). Lineage (GTDB taxonomy): Bacteria > Actinomycetota > Acidimicrobiia > Spongiisociales > ZC4RG35 > Bin76. The sequence goes on from JAAXHN010000070.1 coordinate 17,719, forward strand.
CGAGATGCGGGTGGAAGATCTGGGCGCCGACGTCATCCTGTATGTGGTGGATGCACGGCAGGCCGATCACTTTCGAGGGGTCTTCAGGGCGGCTCGGCTTACTGGCCTGGCGCCCTTCCGGGTGGGCCTTGAACATGTCGGGTTCGGCACCATGAACGGCCCGGACGGCCGTCCGTTTCGCACCCGGGAGGGCGGTGTGGTCAGATTGGGTGAACTGATCGAGATGGTGACGGCCGCGGCTCGCGTTCGGCTGGAGGAGAACGATCTCGTAGTGGACTACTCATCGGAGGAAAGAGAGGCCATCGCCGAGACGGTGGGGTTGGCCGCCCTGAAGTTCGGGGACTTGGCGACCCATCGGGCCTCCAACTACGTGTTCGACCCGGAGCGGTTCGTCTCCTTTTCCGGGAAGACCGGTCCGTACCTGCAATACGGGGTGGTGCGGATCCGATCGCTCTTGGCGAGAGCGGCGGCGGAGAACCTGGCGCAAGCCGCCCTGATTCCGCCATCGCGACCCGCCGAGCGTGACCTGATGCTCACTCTGACTCTCATGCCCGAGGCCATCAGCAGATCCGCGTCCGAGCGCGCCCCGCACCATCTGGCCGAGTACACCTACCGGGTGGCGGTGGGCTTCACTCGTTTCTACGACCAGTGCCACATCCTTAGCGAGCCCGATCCCGTCCAACAGGGCTCTTGGCTCACCTTGGCCCGATACACCGGGGAGGTGCTGTCCATGCTCCTGGAGCTACTGGGGATCGATGTCCCGGAGAGAATGTGACCCGGATCTCAACCGGGAGGGGCGAAAAGCGCCATTATCAGGATCGCCCACGCCCCGAACAGGAGATAAGGGTCCCAGCGGGGCTTCCAGAACCCGGCTCGCACTGAGAGCCATCCGGTCAGGGGCGGGACAAGCAGGGAGCAAATGAGCCCCGCGCCCCCGGCGGCCCTGAGGGTGGCCCGTCCGTAATCGATGGTGATGGGCAGGTCTTCGGGCAATGGCAGCAAGGCGCTGACCGCGACCAGAATCATTGCAACGGCCAGGCCGGCCAAGGCTCTTCCGGTTGCCCTATGCCATACGTCTTGTTCCTCTTCCAGAGCAGACGCACCATAGGAGGCCTCAGCTCCCAGGCCCAGGATCACTCCTCCGGCGGCCCCTACTGCGGCGATGGCGCTTATGGCCTCCATGATGGTCAGCTCGGGACCGCCCTCCACAATCCCCACTTCAAGGAGCAGTGAGGCAAGCGCCAACCCCAAGAGAGCTATCCCGGCAGCCGAGAAACCCACGCGAAGCATGGAGCGAAAAGATCCGGCAGCCAGGCGATACCAATCACGCCAGTCCGACGCCTGGGAGGCAGTGGGGGAGGGGTGAGTCATGCCTGACCCTCTGGGGCATCCGACAGTGCCTGCATGTACAGTTCCACCGGGTGCAAAACCCGGTATTCGCCGGCCAGATGTGAACGCAGCTGCATCTCGCACCCGGGATTGGCGCTGGCCACCAGCGTGGCCCCGGTGCGTCCAATTTCATCAGCTTTGTCTCTTCCGAGGCGGGCGGAGGTGTCAGGGCGAAGGATGGAGTAGAACCCGGCGGCGCCGCAGCACACCGGATCGATGTCTGTGGTCTGGTATCCGGCGGCTTCCAGAATCACTCGAGGCTGGGTGATAATCCGTTGGGCGTTACGAAGATGGCAAGGATGCTGGAGCGCCACCACTCCACGTCCTTCTTCCAGGCGGGGAAGCCGGCCGTCCTCGACAGCCTCGGCCGCCAACTCTGTGATGTCCCGGACCTGCCAGCCCTCGCCCAGGGTGTCTCCGGGAGCCCAGTGGTGGTAGTCCTTGAGATGAGCGGAGCACCCGGCTGCGTTGGCCACCACATAGTCCACTGCCCGGAACGCCGCGGCGTTTCGGACAGCCAGGCGTGCGGCACCATCAGCGGCGCCGTCATGGGCTGCTAAAGCGCCACAGCAAGTTTGGCCCGAGGGGACGACCACTCGGTAGCCTGCTCGCACCAACAATGCAATGCTGGCCTGATGGACCTCGGCGAACCAGGGACCCATGATGCAACCGGTCAGGAGTCCCACCGTGGCCACAGGCGCCCGTTCGGGCTCGAAGCTTCTTCCCCGCAGTGACGCGGTCCTCCAACCGATGTGCCTCAGGCCCCTGAGACCCGAGCGAACTCGACGTGGTGCGATCCGAGCCAGCCCGGTGTGTTGGACCATGGCCGTTGCCCAGGTGATGACTCTCATTATCGCCGGGCTTCCAAGCCAGGTCTCCATGATCCACCCTCGAAGTCGTCGGGCCGCGCCGCCCTTCTGGGCGGCGATTTCCGCCCGGGCTCCCTCCAGCGTCCTTCCATAGGGAACCATGCTCGGACATACCGGTTCGCAGGCGCGACAGCCCAGACAGAAGGAGATGGTCTCGGTGAAGACCTCGTCTATTCCCGTGACTCCATCCAGCACCGCGGTCATGGCGGTCAGCCGACCCCGGGGGGAGTCGGTCTCCTTCCCGGTGAGGCGAAAGGTGGGACAGTGGGGGAGGCACAAGCCGCATTGGATGCAACTGGATAGTTCGGATCGGGTCGGGGCGTAGGGTGTCTGGTAGCCCATCAAATGCCTCCCGGCAGTCGACCGCTGTTCAGCACTCGGTAGGGATCAAACCCCGCCACCAGTTTGCGCTGGTAATCCAGGCCCGCCGGCGGAGTGCCCCAGGGGTCGATCCTTTCGTAGAGGGTCTCGGGGCCGTTGGTGAGCACCAGAGCCCCGCCCACTGACTCTGCCCATCCCCGGAGTTCCTTTGCGGCTCCGATCTCGACTTGGTCCGCGGTGCATTCTGTAATACCCACTCCCTGCTGGGCCACGTAATCCCAGCCCTCGGGCAGGCGCTCCAGGCCTTCGGACAACTGGGAGGGAGGAAGCCTCAGCGACCATGCGACCGGGCGCGAAGGCATTGGCGGCCATGCGTGTCCGCTTAGCACCTCTCCACCCAACCGACCGGCCTGCGACTCGACCTCTGCCTGCGTTCCCCACAGAAAAGCGCTGTGCCCCGATGGCGTGGAGAGCACGGCCAGGGGCCGGTAGAGAGTGGCAAGGGCGACTGCTGGATCGTCCACTTCTACCGTCACCGCTGCGGCGGGCGTCGGAATGAGCTTCAAGCAAACCGAGCCGATCAGGCCCATTCTGCCCAGGGCGCCCACCATCAGGCGGGGGATATCGTAGCCGGTTACGTTCTTGACCACCCGCCCCCCGCTCCGGACGATGCGCCCGTCACCGGTGACTACCTTGGTCTCCAGAACCCGGTCCCGGCTCGGCCCGTAGCGAAATCGCTTGTAGCTGCTGAGCCCGGCGGCGAGGGCGCCGCCGATCGTTCCGGTTGGCGAAGGGTTTGGCAGGAGAGTGGTTTGGCGCTTTTCGGCCAGCATCTCCTCCAACTGCGAGATCCGGGTCCCGGCCTCTGCCACAATGGTCAGGTCTTCGGGTTCCCACACTTCTATCCGGTTGAGCGAGGTGGTGATCAACACCATGTCGGGATGCACGCGGTGGCCGTAACCCTGATGATTGCCGCCTCCCCAAATCAGCACCTTCATTCGCTGCTCGGTGGCGATGCGAAGAGCCTGAGAGGCTTCTTCGAGAGTGGTGGGCGCCAAAACGACCTCAGCCGGCGGGATGGCCCGGTCGGCTGAGATGTCGGCGGAGGGGATGGCGCTGAACCGGGTGTTCACACCCAGGCGCCTTCGGGCACCGGCCGTCCAAAGTCAAAACAACGGGATCCCTCCGGAAGAACTTTGCCCGGGTTGAACACGCCCCCGGCGTCAAAAGCCTCTTTCACGCGAGCCTGTGCGTCAAGGTCCATCTCCGTGAAGAGCAACGGCATGAGGTGGCGTTTCTCGATTCCGATGCCGTGCTCCCCTGAGAGAACGCCCCCCTTTTCGACACAGATCTCAACCAACTCGTCGGCGGCGGCTTTTACCTCGTCAAGTCGACCGGGCTCGGAGGCGTCGAAGGCCATCAGAGGATGGAGATTGCCGTCCCCCGCGTGGAATACGTTCATCATGGTGATCTGGTAGCGCTGACCGATTTCATACACCTGGCGCATCGCCTCCACGAGACGCGTGCGGGGCACAACCGTGTCGTGCAGGTAGTAGTCAGGAGCGGCCTGTGCCACCGCGCCGAAGGCTGACTTGCGGCTCTTCCACAAGATCTCCCGCTCTTGGGGGGAGACCGCCACTTGCACAGATAAAGCGTTGTTCCCATGGGCGATCCTGGTGATGATTTCCGCCTCCGCTTCCACCGCCTCGGTTACCCCGGTGACCTCCGCCAGCAACAGGGCGCCTGCTTCGACGGGTAGACCGGCGTGCAGCCAGTTCTCGATGGCTTGCATCATCAGTTGGTCCATCATCTCCAGGGCGGCGGGAATCAGTCCCGCAGCGATAATCCCCGAGACGGTGGCCGCGGCGTCTTCTATGTCGGGAAAGGCCACTGCCATGGTCCGCACATCAGGCGGGTTGGGGGTGAGCTTCACCAGGGCGCGGGTGACGATCCCCAGGGTGCCTTCCGACCCGACGAGGATTCCCCGCAGATCCAATCCGATGGGATCGGGCGCCCCTCCGCCCACGATCATCACGTCTCCGGTGTCGGTGACGACTTCCAGGGCGAGGATGTGGTTGACGGTGCTCCCTTCGGACAGGCAGTGAGGACCTCCCGAGTTGCAGGCGATGTTTCCCCCCACCGTGCACGCCGACTGGGAGGAGGGATCGGGGGCGAAGTGCATACCGAAGGGGGTGGTGGCGCGGGACAAGTCCAGGTTGATGACTCCCGGGCCTACCCAAGCGGTATGGTTCTCGGCGTCGATCTCTTCGATCCGGTTCATGCGGGTGGTCACCAACACCACCCCGCCGACCTCCGGCACCGCCCCCGCCGAGAGGCCGGTTCCCGCCCCGCGGGCCACAATCGGGACTCCGTGGTGCCGTGCGGCCCTTACCACTTGCGCCACTTCCTCGGTGGTTTCAATCATCACCACCACAGTCGGGTTCCCTATGTAGACCCCGGCATCCTTGGCGTAGAGGTGGCGTTCCAACGTCGAATCCATGACCCGTTCGGTGCCCAGCAGCCGGATCAGGTCATCGCGAAGCTTGGTGTTGCTCCCGGTAAGGGTGGCAGCCATGGTGATCTAGAATAACAATTTGTCAATCCCGGTCTTGCACCAAGGCGGTTGGCAGTCAGTCCCAATCAGGCAGTGACGTATGGCCGTGATCGCTCAACCTACGCCCAACCCCAATGCCATGAAGTTCACGGTTGGAAGCAAGACGGGAGGCCCCGTTACGTTTAGGAGAGGTGAGAAGGTGGAGCATCCGTTGGCCGTGGCCATCCTGGCGACAGAAGGGGTGGCTTCGGTGTTCTGGACTGCGGACTTCGTTACGGTCAGCAAGGTACCCGAAGGGGACTGGGCCACCATACGGCCTGCCGTCGAATCGATTCTGAAGAGCCAATTCGAGTAGCGGGAAGCGCTATCCGCCGGCGGGGACCGTTACACCGTCGGGACCGATCCACAGGCTGACCGGCCAAGAGATCCCGGCCGGGTCGGCCAGGGCCCATTCCACCCTCCATACATCTCCCATCCGGCTGACCGCGGGTCGACCCACTACGGTTCCTGCCTGGGCGAGGAGCAGTTCTTCTCGTGCGGTCCTGAGCACCGCTGTGGGAGGAGTCTCCAACTCTTCTCCCACCCACCAATGGCCGGGATTCGCTTCCGGCACAGGTATGAAGCGGGGCAGGTCGACAATGGTCGGCATGCCTGCTTCCACATCCACCACCACTTCCACCGACTGGGTGGGGAGCCGACTGTATGCGGCGCCGTCGACCGAGACCAGCCGTCGAAAGGCGACCACCGTCCGCCAGCGTCCTTCGACCATTGGTTCAGCCCACAGGGTTCTCACCCATTCCACATAGGAAAGAGGGCGGGCAGAGGCGTCGAGGGGGCGGTTGATGCCGGGTAGCCACCACTCGAGAAGGTCAGACTGTTCCGTTCCGTCCAGGGTGAAGTAATCCAGGACGAACCATTCCGAATAGGAGGCCGCCCGACGCTCGTCCAGGAAGCGGCCGTCCGATGCGGTTGGGTCCTCTCCTGCCCGGAGGTCCGCCTCGCTCATGGCCGGCGGAGACTCCGGTAGGAGAAGGGATGGATGCGTTGGCCCGGGATCCTGGTCGGGCCCCGGAAAGAATGGTGACGCCAGCGGGGCGGTGGGCGGCGGCGGAACGGTCGGTGGGATGACTACCTGGGGGTCGGGGGATGAGAAGGTGCGGACCACGCTGAAAGCCAGCACCGCCACCACTGTTGCCCCTCCCACCAGGTACCAGAGTCGGCGGCGCCGGGAGGTATCTCCCAGGTCTCGCAACTCGTCCCAGGGGATCGATTCGAATATTTCTTGATCGGATGGTTTGGAATCGCTCATGCCACATTGTTGTGAGATGTACCGGCGGATTCAAGAGGAGTTGTCCTCATCGCGAAAGAAAACACAGAGTCGCGACTTGCCCGGCACTTGTCATCAATGACACGTCACCTCAACTACACTCCCGAGGAATGGTGGTCAATCCCGATCCCAAGCCTGGCCGCTGGCTCCTTCCACTAGCCGTCCTGGCGATGTTTGCGTTCACCTTCATGTTCGTCAGAACCCTGCCCAGAGCCGAGATCGAACCCCAGCCGGTGACCACCGTTACTCCCGCGACATCGCTGGAGGAGGACTTATCGACGGAGATGACTTCCACCGCGGAGGGCGAAGAACCCGACGGCGAGGCGGCTCCTGAGCAGACGCCTACCAGCACCACCCTGCTGCCCGCGGTCGTCTCCTACCTGGCTTCCATCGAGGCGCTGGGGGAACAGTTGACCGCGTTGGCGAGAGAGGCCCGGGAGGTCAACGCCGCCTGGGACGAGAGGTCAGTCGAGTACGCCGAGACCGAGGAGCGGTTGGTGGCCGTGATGGAGGATGTCATCAGTTGGCAGGAGAACGTGGTCCGGCTGAACGCTCCTTCGGTACTGGCGGCGTCACATCAGGATATGCTGACCGCTTCCACCCGGGCAGCGGCGGCCGCCGCCACCGTCGTGGAGGGATTGCGCAGCGCTGACACGGGTGAGACCCGCCGGGCGGCGGCGGCTGACTTCAGCACAGCGACCACCGACTTCGTCGCGGCGGTGACGCGGGCTCAGAACACCATCGGCGGTTGACGCCCCCAGGACGTTGGCTGTAGAGATACGGGCCGTCGCCCCCGGGGAATTGGATGTTCTGCGGCGGGTGACCGCAATGGCCTTCGGACAGGACCCCGATCCCGCCGGTGAGGAGAGCTATCGGAGGTTGGTGGAACTGGACCGTAGTCGCGGTGCTTTCGAGGGAGGACGGATGGTGGGAGCCTCCTTCGCCTACAGCCTCGAGTTGACAATCCCCGGTGGGACAGCCGCCGCTGCCGGAGTCGCCAACGTTGGTGTCCTCCCCAGCCATCGGAGGCGCGGGCTCATGCGCAGGATGATGACCGAATTATTGGCCGACGCGCGTGATCGAGGGGACATGCTGGCCGTGCTGTGGTCGACGGAGGTCCCTCTCTACGGGCGGTTCGGGTTTGGAGTGGCGGGGGTAACCACCAGACTCGTCATCGATCGATTCCCCCTGGTTCCCCACCGCCTGGCTCCTCGGCCTGCGCCGGTGGCTCTGGTCGAACCGGATGAAGCCAAGGAGGTCTTGCCGCCGCTGTTCAATCGCAAACGTAGGCATGTACCCGGGATGTTTGCCCGCTCGGTGGATTGGTGGGAGTTGGAGATACTGGCCGACCATCCCAGTGACCGTGGAGACGCCAGTTCTCTCCGGTACGCCGTGGCGCTCGACTCCGACGGGCACGCCATCGGATATGCCCAATATCGCACCAGCGGCTCCTGGGAGGGGATTGGCATTGGTATAACCGTGAGGTTGGAGGAGATGATCGCCCTCACGCCGGCCGCGTATTCGGGTCTGTGGAACTTCCTGGTCAACCATGACTTGATTCGGTGCCTCCGGTCGTGGAATGTCCCGGCTGAGACGGCTTTGCACCAGCTTTTTGCCAACTTCCGGGAGTCACAGACCCTGAATGACGGTTTGTGGTTGAGGATCCTGGATGTGGAGTCCGCCCTGTCGGCCCGCCGCTACTCGGCCGATGGGTCTCTGGTGCTCGAGGTATTCGATCCCATGACCCCAGAACCCTCCCGGTACCGGCTGGAGGTCTCCGGTGCCTCGGGCTCGTGCCGGAGGGTCTCCGACGCTCCCGACCTGTCCCTCGACCTGGAAGACCTAAGCGCAGGGTTCCTGGGACGCTCCCGCTTTCGGCGTCTGGGAGCATTGGGCCGGGTAAAAGGAGAGCCTGCGGCGATGGCGTTGGCCGACGCCATGTTCGATTGGGATCCCCAGCCGTGGTGCCAGGAGATCTTCTAGAGGAAGGGGATCAGTGCGCGGCGATCGCCTCGATCTCTACCTTCAGGCCGGCCAGGGGCAGACCTCCCGCGCCGACCGCGGAGCGAGCCGGAGGACGGTCGTCGAAGAAACTCCCGTACACGGTGTTGACGGCGACGTAGTCGCGGATGTCCGCCAGGAATACGGTGGTCTTCACGATGTCGGAGTAGCCGAGGCCCACTTCGGCGAGGATGTTGCCGATGTTTCGGAGGATGAGTTCCGTCTGGGCCGTCACGGACTCGGGAGTCTCTCCGGTCAGGGGATCGATGGCCACCTGGCCGGAGACGAACACGAAGCCGTGCGCCTCGGTCACCACGGAATAGGGAGCCAAGGGAGCAGGAGCGCTTTTGAGTTGGGGTGCTTCTTTGGGCATGGGGGGAGATACTAAGCGAAGCTGTTCCCGCACCCGCAGGAGCGCGTCACGTTGGGATTGTCGATCGAGAAGCCGGCTTCCATCAGGCCCTCCCGGTAGTCGAGGGTGGCGCCCGTGATCCGCTTGGCGCTCTGCGGGTCGACCAGCACCCGGAGTCCATCGAAGTCGATGGCTATGTCCTCTTCCTCCACGTCAGAGTCGAAGAACATCTCGTAGGAAAAGCCCGAGCAACCACCGGGCCTCACAGCCACCCGGAGGCCCAGGTCGTCGTCTTCCTCGGAGGCCAGCAGGGCCTTGACCTTGGCCACGGCCGAATCGGTCAGGAGGATGGGCCGCTGCGGAGCGGAACTCTTGATGGTTAGAAGCTGCATGTGAGAAGAAAGGTCGTCTGCCGCAAATGATAATGCGTGATTGTGATTATATATCGCGCGAGATTGGCGTTGACACCTAGGGGAACAGTCCTCTCATCAACTTGGCCTTGGCCACCCGCGAGATCCCCATGATAAGGGCGGCGGTTCGCATGTCCACCTGCTCTTTGGCGGCGAGTTCCTTGATGGACAGGAAAGCCTTGGTCATGATGTCCCGCAAGCGCTGGCGGGTCTCCTCATTGGTCCAGAAATAGAACTGCAGTCCCTGGAGCCACTCGAAGTAGGAGACGGTGACTCCCCCGGCGTTGGCCAGGATGTCGGGAATAACCAGCACGCCTCTTTTTTGGAGAATGCGGTCGCCCTCCATGGTGGTAGGTGAATTGGCGCCTTCCAACACGACCGCGGCAGTGATATCGGCGGCGTTGCCCGCGTGGATGACCTCCTGTACCGCCGCCGGGACCAACACCTCGCAGTCCACTTCGAACAGCCTATCACCGTCTATCGGGTCGGCCTCGGGAAAGGAGTTGACCCAGACGTTGCGGGCTGTCCATTGATGGAGCGCTGGGATGTCTATGCCGTCGGGACGGTAAATGCCTCCCGACAGGTCACTGACCGCCACAACTCTGGCGCCCAGTGCCGTCACCGCCCGCGCCACGCTCTTCCCAACCTGTCCGAAGCCCTGTATTGCCACGCGGGTCCCCTTGGTGGGTAGATCGACCATCTCCAGGGCCAGGGGCAGCAGGTATGCCAACCCCAGGCCGGTGGATTCCTCGCGGACGCTGGTGCCGCCCAGTTCAACGGGCTTTCCGGTCACCACTCCCGGCACCGGATGGCCCACTTGCTGGGAGTAGGTGTCCATGATCCAGGCCATGACCTGGGAGTCGGTGCCCAGGTCCGGCGCCGGTATGTCGCTCTGTGGCCCGATGAAGGTGAAGATCTCGGAGGTATAGCGCCGGGTGAGGCGTTGCTTCTCCGCACGGCTCAGCAGTTCCGGCGCCACCCGCACCCCACCCTTGGCGCCTCCGTACGGGAGCCCGACCAGAGAGCACTTCCAAGTCATGTTCATGGCCAGCGCGGTCACCTCGCCCAGGTTGACGGTTGGCGCATAGCGGAGACCGCCCTTGGTGGGGCCCATGGTGAGGACGTGTTTGACCCGGTAACCGAAGACCGTCTCAACCTGCCCGTCGTCCTTCCGGAAGGGGAAGGTGGTCAAGAAGGACCTTTGAGGGGTGCGGAGCCGCTCGGCGACATTGGCGTCCAGGTCCATATAAGCCGCCACTTGATCGAACTGGGCAACAGCCTCCCGGTACATCCCCGAGTCCCATTCCAAGGGGGGAGTCGTTACCGGTATGACCTCGGTGTCAGGGGCAGTGAAGATCACTTGCCTCTATTTTACCCGATCGGGGGAGAGAGCAAACCCTTTTGGATGGACCATGTCTGTATGTCGTCTACCATCAAGTTCCTGGAAGGACACCGGAGGGTAGCCCGTGTCTGACAAACGAACCACCCCCGCCACCGAGGATGTGTGGGCCGCGTTGCGCGGGGTGATCGACCCCGAACTCGGGGACAACATAGTCGACTTGGGCATGGTCGCCTCGGTGGATGCCACTCCCCAGGGGATCGTGACTATCGGGTTGGCTCTTACCATCGCCGAGTGTCCTCTGCGGGGCCAGATAGAGGGTGACACCCGGCGAAGGGCGCTGTCGCTGCCGGGGGTGATTGAGGTGGTTGTGCACACCACTGCCATGACCAAGAGGCAACGGGCCGAGCTGATGTCGAGAGCCAGGGAGAAGGCCAGAGAGCGGGCCGAACCGACCCAGGTGTCCCCGACTACCCGGGTGATCGCGGTCAGTTCGGGAAAAGGGGGCGTGGGAAAGTCATCGGTAAGCGTCAACCTGGCCGTCGCCATCAAGAACCTCGGGTTCCGGGTTGGGCTGATGGATGCCGACATCTGGGGGTTCTCGGTTCCCCGCCTAATGGGGATTAATACCCGGATGGAGGCCGACGACCTCACCAGATTGATCATCCCGGTGGAGGCTCATGGATTGAAAGTGGTGTCGACCGGTCTGATCATCGATTCGGAGGAGACAGCCCTGATGTGGCGGGGGTTGATGCTCGCAAAGGCCTTGGAGCAGTTCCTGAAACAAGTCGACTGGGGAGAACTGGACTACCTGGTGATCGACATGCCCCCCGGCACCGGTGATATCCAGATGGCGCTCTCCCGCATGCTCCCTCAGGCGGAGATGGTTGTGGTCACCACCCCCCAGCGGGCGTCACAGAAGGTGGCGGCCCGGATTGCGGACATGGCCCGGCGGTCCCACATGCCGATCGTGGGAGTCATAGAGAACATGTCGGGTTTCGATTGCGGTCATGGGACGGTCCATCATCTGTTCGGCCGGGGAGGTGGCCAGGAGTTGGCCGACGGGATAGGAGTGCCGCTGTTGGCGCAGGTGCCCCTGGACATGAGGGTGGTGGAAGGAGGAGACCGCGGGCGCCCGGTGGCCGGAGAGCTTCCACTGAACGGCGCAGCCCTGGCCTTTGCGGAGACTGCGGAACGGTTGGTGCAGTTGGTCCCCCCCGCTCAGGACGAGACCTGCACAGGTCGCTTGGCCAAGCTCCTGGAGGGCCTTGCCCAGTCCGGGCAGGACTGGGATTCCCTGGCGGCCCTTACTCCGTAGCTTCGGACGATCCCCTCGCGCTACTCACAAGCCTGTAGAGCAAGCGGGTAGGGGTTTACGGCCCTGCCGCCCCCCGGGTGATACTCGAAGTGAAGGTGGGGTATGTAGTCGGGGGAGTTGCCGCTTGTGCCCACATAGCCGATGAGATCTCCCTGGGACACCCATATGCCGGTGCCGATTCCGGGGCCGAAACCTTCGAGGTGGGCGTAGTAGTACTCGTCTCCCCAGGGGGCGCGCAGCCATATGTAGAGGCCTCCGAGGCCTCCCACGTCGACCCGGAAGAGGACACCCTCATGGATGGCTCTCACCGGGGTCCCCCTTTCGGCCAGGAGGTCCACGCCCTGATGAGTTCGGCCTCCGGAGCGGGGAGCGCCCCAGGTGTCCACGAAGGTGTTGGGCTCATCCACCGGGCACACTCCGTTGTAGTCATAGCCGTCGGACGGCCTGGTGGTTGTTGTGGTGGGTGGTCGGGTGGTTGTCGTGGTGGTGGTGGGCTGGGTTGTCGT
>JAAXHN010000070.1:30231-48078 GCA_012270885.1 Acidimicrobiia bacterium
GTTGTTGTGGTTGTGGTGGTGGTGGTGGTGGGCTGGGTCGTCGTAGTGGTGGTGGTTGTGGTGGTGGTGGGCTGGGTCGTCGTAGTGGTTGTTGTGGCGGAAGCAGACTCGGTTTGTTCACTGCCCAGCGCCTCCAACAGGGCGAGTTCCTGCTGAGCCGCTTCCAGGCTCTCGATCAGCTGTGAAAAGAGCGTTTCCTGCTCTCCTCTGATTTGTTCCAGTTCCCCAAGATGGGACTGGTGTTCTGTTTGTTGGCGGGCCAGTTCGTTGGTGACGCTCCGGTAGTGGTTCAGGATCTCCTCCTCGTCACCCCCGACGGCTTGCAAGTAGCCGACTCCCACCTCGAATCTCTCTGGACTCTCCACCATCAGCAGGCTCGCCGACTTGCCGGTTGTCAAGTCCATGTAGAGACGCACCGCCCAATGCTCCAGGGAGGATCGCGCCAGCCAGAGATCCGACTCGGCTTGCCGGAGCGAATCCTCGGTGGCGGCCAACCGCTCTTCGGCATGTACCTGGGCGACCCAGGTGTCCTCCAGCGCGCGGGCCAGTTCTTCCTGCTGTGTCTCAAGGTCGGATACTCGTTGGCGGGCGGTGTCCACCTCGTCGGTCTGGGCCCCGATGGCCGGGATGTTCAGCATGGTCAGAGCCGCCGCTCCCAACAGTCCTGCAACCAGCCCGCCCCACCGCGCTCTGGGGATCATGAGCCTTCCGGTAACTCCACAGGAGCGTCTCTCCGGCTGAGGCCTTCGAACCGGACCGCTCCCTCGGCAGCCAGCTTATTGAGGTGGGCGGCTACCGAATAGACGGCCAGTCCGTGAAGAGCAGGATCCACCTCACGGTAAACGTCCTCCACGACCTCCCCCACCGTTCGGCATCCGGAGGCAACCGCAGTGAGTATCTCTTGTTCCCGCTGGCGGCGATGGGCGATGTACCACGAGATGGCTTGGGCAGGACGTTCTATCTCTTCCCCGTGACCTGGGTAAAGACGATCCAGCTTCAGGTTGGTCAACTTCTGCAGAGAATCCATGTAAGACGTGGCATCCGTGATGATCACCGAAGAGCCTCCCATGATGTGGTCGCCGGTGAATAGCACTTTGCCGGTGAGGAAGCAAAGGTGGTCTTCGGAGTGGCCGGGGGTGTGGATCGCCTGAAGCTCGGCGGCGCCAATTCCTATCACCTCTCCGTTGGCGAGGCAATGGTCGGGTTGGAACTCCGGCCCGGCCTCGTATCCCAGTGCCGGAACTTCGTACCATCGCGCCAAGGGGTTTGCCAGGGGTGCATGATCGGGATGGGTGTGGGTGACGATAACCGCTCGCACAGTGAGCCCCTCGCAGGCGGCGATCAGAGCTTTCCTATGCGTAGCTTCTATCGGTCCCGGATCGAGAACGACCGCTTCGCCCCCGTCTTCTATCAGGTAGCTGTTGGTGCCCGGTCCGGTGAATAGACCGGGATTGGGCGCCAGGACCCGCTGGACCTTCATTCGGCTTCCCCATAGCCGGGATCGCCGGGCAGCAAGGCTTCGATCTTTCCCCGGCGCATCACGATTCTGGGGAGGACCGGCTTCACTTCCCCGGCTTCGTCCACCGACTCCCAGGCCTCCTGAGTCTTGGCGAAATCGGCCAGGTATTCCAGGTTTTTCTCGGTGGGTAGGATCATATCCCATTCCCCCCTCCGCAGGCGGTCGAGGGCTTCCGGCGGTCTCACCCACGCCGCCTCGGTCAGTTCTGCCTCGGCCAACGTCAGCGCCTCGTCTCCCTCGACCCTGGCCAGATAGAAACGGGCATCGAAACGTTGTGGCGCCTGGTGGGGAGTCACCCAGTTGGATAGGTAGCGGAGCCGCCCGGCGTCGAGGCGGGCTCCCTGGCTGGCCACCCACCGGTAGACATGTTCGCCCCTCAAAGGCATGGCAGGAGGGTCGATAGGCCGGTCGGTCAGATAGACGCCCACCTCCTCGGCGGTCTCCCGGAGCCCTGCCGCCCGCCAACCGGTTTCCGCCGGCTCGGTCCCTCCCAGGACTTCCTCGGCCAGGGGGCTGAGGTCCACCGGGTCCACCACCCCTCCGGGGAAGACGAACATCCCGCCGAACACCGCAGATCGGGATCTCCGCACCATCAGCACCTCCAGATGGCCGTCCCGATCCGCCAGCAGTAAGACGGTCGAACTGGGTAGGGGGGATACGGAGCGGAGACCGGGACGGCTAGGAAGTACCGATGTCATATATCCCCTCGTCACGGTTGGTGAAGGTCGCAAAGAACCTCTTCCGGGTTGTGGAGGGAATAAGCAGTGACCTGACCGCGGGAATCATCAGCAAGAGACCAACCGCGTCCGTGAGGATCCCGGGAGTGATCATGAGGGCCCCTCCCACCAGAACCATTATCCCTCCGAAGATCTCTTCGGTGGGGATCTCTCCCCGTGACATTCGCGCTTGTGCCGATCCCCAAACGCCCGCCCCCTGTCTCTTCATCACCACCGCCCCCAGCATGCCGGTGGCCACTATCAGACCCAGGGTATTCAGCAGACCGATTCGATTCTCGACCAGGGACAGCACGTACAGTTCCACCAGGGGAACTCCCACGAAAACCAGCAAGCGCCACATAGTGATAACGATACCTCCGTTGCCGGACACCGGGTCGGGCGCCGGTAGCCTTCCGCACATGCAGAAGCGGAGGTTCCCGTCGGTGGACCGTTTGGCCGGTTCCCTGTATGACGGAAATCTGCCCCGCGGCCTGGTTGTGCAGGTGACGCGAGAAGCGATAGAGAGCGCCCGCCGGGGAGACGGTGGCATCAGGCCCGAGGATGAGGCGATGCGGGTCCTCGAAGAGTTGGCGCGGCGCAGGCCCCGCCGGGTTATCAACGCCACGGGCGTGCTGCTGCACACCAACCTGGGGCGGGCCCCGTGGCATCATGACTCCGCCCGAATGGGGATGGAGGCGGCCGTCGGCTATGGCAACACCGAGTTGGATCTGACCGGCGGGGATCGTGGAGAGCGGGCCGGATACCTTCATCGCCTGCTTTCGCTGATCACCGGTGCGGAAGCTGCATTGGTGGTGAACAACAACGCGGGCGGTTTGCTGCTGGCCCTGATGGCGCTGGCCGCGGAGGGACAGGTACCCGTGTCACGCTCCGAACTAATTGAGATCGGGGGCTCCTACCGGCTTCCGGAGCTCATGGCCGCCTCGGGCACATTCTTAGTGGAGGTGGGCACCACCAATCGCACACGGCCGGACGACTACCGGCGGGCTTTGCGTCCCGAGACCGCGCTTCTGTTGAAGGTTCACCCCTCTAACTACCGCATAGTGGGTTTCTCGGAGGAGGCTTCCCTCCCCGCACTCTCCCAGATTGCGTCTTCGGCGGGGATCCCGCTGGTTTTCGATGCGGGAAGCGGGTTGGTTGATGAGCGGGTCCCCTGGTGGCCTGGACCGCCCCCTTCCTGGCTGGCCGAAGAGCCGGGTGTGGTGCAGAGCCTGGAGAGGGGGGCGGACCTGGTGCTCTTCTCAGGCGACAAACTGTTCGGCGGTCCCCAGGCGGGGATCATCGTTGGGAGAGGGGATCTGGTCTCTCGGTTGCGGCGTCACCCGGCGGCCCGCGCCCTCCGGGTAGACGGCGCCACCGCTTCCGCATTGGTGGCCACCGCGGAGACCTACGCCGACGGACGAGCAGATGAACTCCCCCTCTGGCAAATGGCCGGTCTTGATCGGACGGTTCTTGAGGATCGGGCCCGCCGTGTGATCGAGGCGGGGCAGATTGAGGCCGACATCGAAGAGGGAGGCGCCACGCCGGGAGCGGGGAGTGTGCCCGGGTCCGTGATTCCCGGTCCGGTGTTGGCAATCAGGGGACAGGCCGACCGCATGTTCTCCAGGTTGCTGAGTGGGGATCCCCCCGTGGTGACCCGCCGGGAGCGGGGACGGCTAAAAGTAGACTTGCGCACCGTTTTTCCCTCCGACGACGAGGTGGTGGCCCGGGCTCTGCGGGCAGCATGCCGGTAATAGGGACGGCTGGCCATGTGGACCACGGGAAGTCCACTCTTGTCGCCGCCCTGACGGGGATCAACCCGGATCGTTGGGCGGAGGAACGCCGTCGGGGTCTCACCATTGACCTAGGGTTCGCGTGGGCAATCCTGCCCGATGGACAGAGAGTCTCCTTTGTGGACGTCCCCGGTCACGAGCGTTTTATCAAGAACATGCTGGCGGGCATAGAAGCGATAGACGCCGCCTTACTATTGGTAGCCGCCAACGAGGGTTGGATGCCCCAGTCCGAAGAGCACCTGGCCGTGCTCGACCTGCTGGAGGTGACTCGAGGAGTGGTGGCTCTGACCAAGACGGATCTGGTGGACGAGGAACTCGCTTCTCTGGTGGAGATGGAGATCGCGGAGAAGCTGTCAGGCACCACGGCGGCCGGCTGGCCGGTAATCAGGGTATCGGTTCCCAAGGGCATCGGACTGGGGGAGGTAGCCGTAAATCTCTCGGCGGCGCTGGCCGGGTATGCGTCGGAAGATCTGGGACGACCCCGAATGTGGATCGATCGCACTTTCAGCATCAGGGGTGCCGGGACAGTGGTGACCGGAACGTTGCTGGACGGAGGCTTGTCGGCGGAAGACCGGGTTGAGATATGGCCCGAACGGGTAACGGCTCGGATTAGAGGCATTGAATCCCATGGAGAGTCGCTTCCCCGAGTCGGTCCGGGATGGAGAGTGGCGGCCAATCTCGCCGGTCTCGGTCGCCACACCCCGGAAAGAGGAAGCATGCTCACCGCGCCTGGACAGTGGCGCGCCACCGATTCGGCGTTGGCGATGGTGTATCCGGCCCGGTACGTGGTGGGAGGGCTGCCCCGTAGGGGCGCTTATCACCTGCACGTCGGAAGCGGCGCGTGGCCGGTCCGGTTCACACCCCTGGAAAAGGGTCCCGGCCCGGTGCTTGCCCACCTTCAGCCGGCTGAGCCGCTCGGGCTGGTGATGGGAGACAGGTTCATCCTGCGTGAGACGGGGCGGCGGATGGTGGTGGGAGGCGGTCGGATAGTGGATCCCGCACCTCCCCTCACCATGGCGAGGCGTCGTGCGGCCGGAGTTCGGTTGGCAGGACTGGTCGGTTCTCCGCCCCACCGTCAGGCCGACGGCCTGCTGGAGGTACGGGGACAGGCGTCGCTGGACCTATTGGCGGCGCACACCAGGGGGGGCGTCCCCAGCCGGGGCATGGTAGCGGCGGGCATGGCGGTCTCCGACCGGTTGGCCGAGTCACTCCAGGCGAAGCTGGGGATCATCGTGGAGCGACACCACCGGGAGAACCCCTTCCAGCTGGGCATGCCAACGGCAAGCGCCGCCTCGGAGTTGGGGATATCCCAGGCCCTGCTGGTCAAGCTGGCCGACTCCCACTCCCGCCTTCTGGCGGAGGGGACAGTGGTACGAAATCCCGAGGCTCAGGGGGATCTCGATCCCGCCGAGGCGCCGGTGTGGATCACGGCTCGTCGCCGGCTGTCGGAGGGGGGCCTGATGACGCCCGATCCGGCGTCACTCGGCTTGGACGAGGACCTGGCCCATGCTCTCCAGCGGGCCGGCCTGATGGTGAGAATCAGCCCTTCGATCTGCTATCTCCCCGAACAGGTGGAGGAATTGTTGCACACTGCCGGGACTCTCTCCCAGCCCTTTACCGTCAGCGCGTTCAGGGAGGCGGCAGGATTGTCCCGCAAGTACGCAGTTCCCTTTCTGGAATGGTCTGACCGCCAAGGCATAACCCGCCGCCGGGGCGACTTGCGTTACCTGTCCGATTAGAGAAAGAAGTGGGGCGCAGGATGGAGGAGCATCCTGCTCACCCGTTACCCTGCCCGGCATCCGTTTCCGGTCCCTCATTCTCCCAATGTCATGTCCATACAGTGACGATCACTGCCATGATCACGTGACCAAGGATGCCGATTCCTCCATTCGTTATTACCAGGTCCACCGAGCGGTTCTCGTAGGTGGCATTGACCCACGCCTGGGCGCCGACGAACACAACCCCTGTGACCAGGCCCAGCACCAAGCCGTCGCCGAAGGATGACGCACCGANNGACGGCCCTCATCCACCTGGTACCCATAACCTTCGGTTGGTACCAAACGGCGGCCACCGCGAAAAACGCTACAGCGGCCAGCACAACCGCGAGCCAGTTCAGATCACTCAGGGTAAGCATGGATGTCCTCTCTAGTTGAAAGCGGGAAAGCCGAGACTACCCTGGCGGCCCGCCACACGCTAAAGCTTCCAGGCCTCCGTCGGTCCCTATGGGCGGCTAGCTTGCGATCCGGGCCAGGATCAGGTTGCGCTCCGACTCGTTCAGCCCTCCCCATATGCCGTAGGGCTCTTTGAGGGCCAAGGCGTACTGCCGACAGGGCACGATGACCCTACACCGTCCACAGATGGCCTTGGCGCGGCTCTCCCGCCTCTCTTTCTCGTCCTTCTTCTCCGAAGTGCTGGGTGGAAAGAAAAGGCTTGATCTGACTCCCTTGCACAGGGCCTGGCCTTGCCAGTTGGTGCCCATGCCGGCCATGTAAACCTCCATGCCGCTTCCGCCGAAAATGTAGAACATAGACACCGTGCCCGCCGATGTCAAGAAATTTCTCAGGAAATCTCGGCCGGTCCCACTTCCAGCGTGTCTCCCTCAACGCCTACCACCGTGATGGGATCCCCCGCCCCGACGGCCGCTGCCCGGTGAGAAGTGGCCTTCCATCTGCCTCCTTCTACCTGCACCACCCCGTCGGGACCGAGGTGGGTGACCGCGCTGCCGCGCTTGCCGACCATCCCTTCTCTTCCCAATCCCGGAGCGCTGAACCGCACCCGGGCCACGGTCGGCATGGCCAGGAAGAAGAAGAAAGCCACCCCCGCCACGGTGAGGGCCCATCCGGCCCACCCCAGGGTGATCTGGGGGGCGCCGCCGAACAGGTAGACGCCGGAGACCGCTACCGCCCCAATGCCCGCGGTGGACACGAGCAGCACTCCTCCCCGTTGATATGAGAAGGCAAGCAGCCCTACTCCTCCCAGCATCAGCGCAAACGCCCACCAGCGGAGCGGAAGGGCGGCCGGTCCGTAGGCTCCCAGCGCCAGGGAGAGGGCTGCTACCGCCGCCGCCACTCCCGGACCGACCGCGAAGAACTCGAAGACCGCAACCGTCAGACCGGCCATCAGGAAGAAGAAGGCCACTTCGGGCCGGGTGGACAGTCCAACCAGCTGTGTCCACAGTCCGGGGCGGCGGAGCACGGTCTGAAGGACGGTTACACCCTCGGCGCCATCCTCGTCCGTAAAGGGACGGGTGGTGGAGAGGGTTACCTCCTCTCCCCCGAGTTGCAGGGTGGTCTTGTCCAGCAGCTGCAGGAGTTGGCGCGGGGAGGCGGTCTGGGAGGAGGACAGATCGATCAGCCCGGGGACCGGTCCATCCACCTCCATCACCCCGGAGCCACCGGTGTAAGCCCCTTCCAGGGATGGCGAGCCGTCCGCCTCACCTACCAGGGTCGGTTGCCAATGGCCGATCTCCACTCCGGGGGCGGCGGCTCGGATGGGGGCGAGAGAGACCAGCTGGGCAGCTCCTCCGTAGGCAACCGCCGGGGCGGGTCCCACCCATACGCCCAGCGGCAGAGGCGGGTTGCGGACCACCTCCGCCAGTTCACCGAAGAGTTCGGCATCGGCCACCACTCCCGGGGAGTCGATCATCAGGATCACGAGTTCCACCCTCCCATACCCGGCGTTGTCCAGCCGCCTGGACCGTGCGGCATCGTCGATGGCGTCGAGAACGAAGCGAGCGGTGGCGTCATGGATGGCGCCTTCCACGGCAACCAGTTCGATGGTGGTGGGAGTCTTGGCGACTGCGAAGTAGGCGGGAATCAGAAGAGCCCAGAGCGCTGCTGTGCCGGCCAGAATCCGGGCGGTCCTGGCGGGGCTCTTTGGGATCACGACAGGTGTCCTGGCGCCGGCCCGTTTACGAGGAGACGGTCGCCGCCCGGAGCGGGTACTCTTTTATCGCAAATGAGCAGCATCTTTGTAGTTGCCGAGGCCCCCTGGGTTCGCAACGACGTGTTGTCGGCCACCGATGATACCCGTTACGAGATAACCGTGATCGAGGACCCCCGTCAGGCGGTCGAGCGGATAGCCGCAGGTAAGCCAGGGTCGGTGGCGGTGGTGGACATGCAGGTGGGAAGCATGGGTGGCATGGCTGTCTGCAGGGCGATCCGAGAAGCCAGAACCTCGCTCTCCGCCTCGCCCCTACCGGTCATCCTGCTGTTGGACCGCCAGGCCGACGCCTTTCTGGCCCGCCGGGCGGGAGCGGCGGCATGGGTCTTGAAACCCTTCGGCGCCCATCAACTTCGATCGACGCTCGACGAAGTGGCCGGGATGATCTATTCCGGGATGGAGTCCGAACCGGCGTCGTGACCTCGTTCCATATCGCCGCGGCGGCGGGGATTGCCCTGTGCATCGTGGCTTCAGGATTCTTTTCGGGTTCGGAGACAGCCCTCCTGGCCCTTCCCCGCGAACGAGGCCCGCAGTTGGCGCGGGAAGGGAGGAGCGGAGAGAAGGTAGTCCTCCTGGTCCAAGACTTGGAGCAAACCCTGGCCATGTTGTTGGTGGCCAACAACTTCGTGAACATCCTGGCGGCTTCGTTGGCCACCATTCTGGCGGTCGACTTCCTTTCTACTCTGGGCACTCGCCGGTTGGGGGAGGTGTGGGGGCCCTGGTTGGCCACCGGGGTGCTGACCGCCGTCATCCTCGTGGTGGGCGAGATCACCCCCAAGACCATCGCGGCCCGGCACCCGGAAAAGTATGCCTGGAGGGTGGCGCCCGTCTTGTGGGTGGTCTCTCGCGGGCTCGGCCCGATCGCCAGAGTCTTCTCGGTATTCAGCACAGGTTTGCTGCGGCTCCTGGGGGTGGGCTCTGACCGGTTGAGTCCCGCTACCGAGGAAGACATCCGGGCCCTGGCGGTGCTCAGCGCCGAGGCGGGCGAGATCGATGTCGCCGAGCGGGAGATCATCGAGAAACTCTTCGAGTTGGCGGACCGCCCGGTGCGGGAGGTCATGACCCCCCGGTTGGAGGTGATTTCTCTCGAGGCGCCGGTTGACTTCCAGCAGATCCGGAGGGAGGTGGCCCGGACGGGTCACTCCCGCTACCCGGTGGTGGAGGCGGGGGGCGATCTTGACGCCCTGGTCGGAATTCTCTATGTGAAAGACTGGCTACGACACCAGGATCCCACCATTGATGAGACCGTCGCTCCCGGAAAGCTGATTCGCAATCCGCTGGTGGTTCCGGAGAGCTATCCGATCCTCTCGACCGTGATGATCATGCGGAGGAACCGGATCAGCCTGGCGGTGGTGATCGACGAACACGGCGGCGTGGAGGGGGTGGTTACGGCCAAAGACCTGGTCTCAGAATTGGTGGGAGGCATCCAGGACGAGCACGATCCCGCCGCGCCGATGGCGTTTCCCACCGGACCCGGTCGATGGGTGGTCGAAGGACGGTTGCCGGTTGAAGACCTTGGCGAGATGATTCACCGGCCTCTTCCATCCGGTCCCTACGATACGGTTGCCGGGCTGTATCTTTATCTTGCGGGCAGAATCCCCCGCCCCGACGACACGGCTACAGTCGACGGGGTCAGTTTTCGGGTGCTCACCATGGACCGTCTTCGTATCTCGCGCCTGACAGTGTGGATTGATCCATCCATCGACGATCAGCACTCCCCTTCTTGAACAGACGGACCGACTCCCTTTCTCAAAGGGAGACGAGGAGAATCCCTCAACTCCCTGGTTGGGAAGGGTCTGATGGTCGGGACGGCCGGATTTGAACCGGCGACCTCAGCGTCCCGAACGCTGCGCGCTGCCAAACTGCGCCACGTCCCGCCAAGGCCCCATCTTATCGGCCTGCGAGAGGCCGCGTTCAGGAGTTGGCATACCTCCTATATCATCGGAGCGGGCGTATCTGCGGTGAGCGGGATTGTCCCCGGGGACGAAGATAGGAGCAGCATGGACAATCGTTGTCCCTCACACCAGGGCGAGAAAGCCGACCTCTGGGTCCGGGCGTGGGAACTCGGGACATTCCGGGTGTGAGGCCGATCCGATCCGTCCTGGGTCTCAGGTGTCTCCTGTGCGGACGAGATTTCCAAACCGACGAGGTGGATTATGTTTGTCCCGCCCACCGAGGGGCGGCGACACTATCCGTCGTGTATGACTACGACTACGTGGCGGGACTGACCAGCCCCGCCCGGCTTGCCTCGGATCCGGATCGTTCGATCTGGCGTTACCGCCCCCTCCTACCCGTCCATCCCGACGCCGATCCTCCTCCGCTCCAGGTGGGGGGCACTCCCCTCTTGCCGGCCAGGGTGCTTGAAAAAGAGGTGGGAGTCAGCCTCTGGGTAAAAGACGAGGGACGCCAGCCCACGGCTTCGCTGAAGGACCGGGCCTCCGCTCTGGCGGTCCTCAAGGCAAGGGAGCGGGGGGCGGGAATCATCACGGCGGCCAGCACCGGCAACGCTGGAGCGGCTCTCGGGGCTCTGTGCGCGGCGGCCGGGATTCCCAGTGTCATATTCGTCCCGGCTACCGCCC
This sequence comes from Acidimicrobiia bacterium, assembly GCA_012270885.1. Lineage (GTDB taxonomy): Bacteria > Actinomycetota > Acidimicrobiia > Spongiisociales > ZC4RG35 > Bin76. The sequence goes on from JAAXHN010000070.1 coordinate 40,778, forward strand.
CCCAACCAAAGGTGGCGCAGCTCCTCTCCTTCGGGGCGACCGTGCTTCTGGTGCGAGGCTCCTATCACCAGGCCTTCGATTTGTGCCTTTGGGCTTCCGGTGAGTTTGGATGGTACAACCGCAACACCGGCTACAACCCTTACATGACCGAAGGAAAGAAGACCGTCTCCTATGAGATATGGGAGCAGTTGGGTTATCAGGTCCCCGATGTGGTGGTGGTGAGTGTGGGAGACGGGTGCATCATCGGAGGGGTACACAAGGGTTTTGAGGACCTTCGGCAACTCGGTTGGACGGATCGTATTCCCAGGCTGATCGGGGCGCAGGCGGCGGGAAGCGCCTACCTGGCTCAGGCGTGGAGACGGGGAGAAGACTTGACCACCAAGCCCCCCATTCGGGCGGAGACGGTGGCGGACAGCATCTCCGCCGACCTCCCCAGGGACAGATTCAAGGCGATGGAGGCTGTGACCAAGACCCAGGGCGCTTTCGTGGAAGTCTCCGACGCACAGATACTCAACGCCATCATCACCCTCGGACAGCGGTTGGGAGTGTTCGCAGAGCCTGCGGCAGCCGCTTCCCTGGCAGGCTTGATCGAGGCTCGTCGGCAGGGGCTGGTGGAGGAGGGAGAGCGAGTGGTCGTGATCAGCACCGGCAACGGCCTCAAGGACATCGACTCGGCTATGCGAGCGGTGGATGAGAGCGGAGAGGGTCCACTCTCGGTCGATCCCGAAATAGAGGCACTGGCTGAAAGGCTGGCGGGCCGGTTCCTGGGCCATTAGTGGGGAATTAGGAGGGGTCGGTCGCTTCATTGGGGGGGTAAGATTGCCGAATAGCTGTACAAAAGGTAAAGAAGTCCATGATTGACTTGACGGTTATTCCTGAGGTGAGGGAGAGAGCGGCCCGCCGAGCGGCGGAGTTGGGTTTGGTTATCCCAACCTTCGCCCAGATGCGCTCTCCCGAGTTGGTTCCCGACTCCATTAAGGATCAACTCACTCGGATAGGTCTCTGGGATCTGCATCCGGCCAATCTGTTCAGGGTTACCTGGAGGAACCAGCCGGTCTCTGAGGGAGGCGGTTTCGGGGGACTGAACTATCTGGAGTTCCCCCCGGAATTGACCGGTGTCTCGGCGCGGGTGGCGGCCCTGGTGGGCAAGTGGTTCCCCACCGGAGCGCACAAGGTCGGTGCCGCCTTCGGCTGCCTGGCCCCCCGGCTGGTCACCGGTCAGTTCGATCCCACTCGGCAACTGGCGGCTTGGCCGTCCACCGGGAATTACTGCCGTGGAGGGGCATATGATTCCCGTATCCTGTCCTGTCGTTCCATCGCCATCCTCCCCGAAGGGATGAGTCGCGAGCGGTTCGAGTGGCTGGACACCGTCGCCGATGAGGTTATAGCCACCCCTGGCTCGGAGAGCAACGTCAAGGAGATCTTCGACAAGTGCTGGGAGCTGAGCCGCTCCGGACGGGACATAGTCATCTTCAACCAGTTCGACGAGTTCGGCAACTACCTGTGGCATTATTCTGTCACCGGTCCCGCCTTCGCCCAGTTGGCGGCAGAACTGATGGGCCCGGGCGATCGCCTGGCCGGGCTGGCCCTCACCACCGGCTCGTCGGGGACCCTGGCCTCGGGGGACTTCCTGAAGGAACAGCATCCTGACAGCCGGATTGCCGCCGCCGAGGCCCTGCAGTGCCCCACCATGCTCAGGGGCGGGTTTGGGGAACACCGTATAGAGGGAATTGGGGACAAGCACATTCCGTGGATACACAACGTCCGCAACACCGACATGGTGATCGCAATCGACGACGCCGCTCCCCTGGGGCTGATCCGTCTCTTCAACGAACCCGCCGGCCGTGACTACCTGGCCGACCAGGGCGTCTCGTCCGGGTTGATCGAGAGCCTCGACCTGCTGGGCATCTCGGGGGCGGCCAACCTGCTGTCGGCCATCAAGATGGCCAAGTGGTACGAGTTGGGGCCAGGCGATCTGTTGCTCACCATCCTCACGGACTCCATGGATCTCTACCGGAGCCGCCTGGTTGAGCTCACCGCCGCCCATGGGGAGCTGACCACGGCCGACGCGGCGGGGATCTACCACTGCTACCTGCTGGGCGCCTCCACCGACCACATGGCCGAGTTGACCTATCCCGAGCGCCGACGCATTCATAGCCTCAAGTACTTCACCTGGGTAGAGCAACAGGGCAAGTCGGCCTCGGAACTGGAGGATCAGTGGTTTGAACCCGGATACTGGGTGAACATCCGCCGAGCCGGGGAGAGGATCGATCCGCTGATCGACGAGTTCAACCAGTTGGCATCCTCCCGGATGTGAGCATGGTTCGGGCTCTACCTCTCACCATGCGTTGGGATCTGCCTACCTGGGCGCACGACTTCGTGCAGCCCGATCAACGCTTTACAACCACCCCGGAGCGGATGGCGGTGGCTGTGGAGCTTTCCCGTCGAAACATGGTGGAAGAGACAGGCGACCCGTTCGGGGCGGCGGTGTTCGACCTTTCCACCTTTCGTCCCCTGGCGGTGGGAGTCAACGTGGTGGTGCCGAGCGCCACTGTCGCTGCGCATGGCGAGGTCGTGGCCCTGTGCCTGGCCGGAGTAGGGGTGGGGAACTACGACCTGGGCGTGGCTGTTGGAGGACCCGTGGAGTTGGTCACCAGTTGCGCTCCCTGCATGATGTGCCAGGGTGCGATTGTCGGGTCGGGAGTCTCCAGCCTGGTGATCGCCGCCCGAGAGAATGATACGCACTCTCTGGGGTTGGGAGGGAGCAGAAGGCCCCCAGAGTGGGTGGAGAGGTTGCGGCAGCAGGGGCTCGAGGTGACAGAGGATGTCCTCCGGGCCGAGGCGGTGGAGGTGCTGAGGGAATATGCGGACAGGGGCGGGAGGAAGTAGGTTGGACGTGGCTTCCTCCCTCCCCGTGAGCGTGCGTTGGGATCTGCCTCCCTGGGCGCAGGATCTCCTGCAGCCCGGTCAACGCTTTCCAACCACTTCGGAGCGGATGGCGGTGGCTGTAGAGCTTTCCCGCCGGAACGTGGCGGAGAGGACGGGAGGTCCGTTCGGGGCGGCGGTGTTCGACCTTTCCTCCTTTCGTCCCCTGGCGCTGGGAGTCAACCTGGTCATGCCCACCTCCTCGGCAGCCGCCCATGCGGAGGTGGTCGCCATCTGTCTGGCCGGTCAGGCGGTGGGAAGCTACGACCTCGGGATCGGCAGCGGAAGTCCCACCGAGCTGGTAACCAGTTGCTCCCCCTGCGCCATGTGCCTTGGAGCCGTGCCTTGGTCGGGAGTCTCCAGCCTGGTGATTGCCGCCCGGGAGGAGGACGCCCGGTCGGTCGGGTTCGACGAGGGCAACCGGCCCCCTGACTGGGTTGATGGTTTGAGGCGGCGGGGGATCGAGGTGACGGAGGATGTGCTGCGGGCCGAGGCGGTGGAGGTCCTGCGGGAATACGTGAGTGAGGGAGGGGTTGTCTATAACAGCTCCAAGACGGAGGAAGAGCCGCTTGCATGAGGTACAGCGCCGGGCAGATCTGACAGACCGCTACGAGTCCCCTTCGGTGGTGGAGGAGGCACTTGCGCTGTTAGCTCGCCACCGCGATCGGGCTCGACTAATAGCAGGCGGGACCGACCTGGTCCTGGAGATCCGCCGTGGTGTCCGGCCGGAAGTGGAGATTCTGGTTGATATCTCCAGGGTCGCGGGCCTCGACGGCATCCGGCAGGGCGCGGGAGGAATGATTCACCTGGGTCCTCTGGTGACTCACGCTGACGTCGTTTCCTCCGACCTTATTTGGAACCGGGCTCTTCCCTTGGCCCAGGCATCGCTGGAGGTGGGCGCCCCTCCCCTCCAGGCCCGCTCCACGGTGGTGGGGAACCTGGTCACGGCCAGCCCCGCCAATGACACGATCTCCGCCCTCACCGCGCTGGATGCCCGGCTGACCATCCGCTCCGAGAGAGGGGATCGCCAAGAGGCACTGGCCGATTTCTATCCCGGTATTCGTCGCACGACCTTGGCGCCCGACGAGATGGTGACCGGCCTGAGCTTTCGGGGCCTGGACGACCGCCAATCAGGGGTATTCGTCAAGCTGGGCCTGCGGATGGCGCAGGCCATTTCAGTGGTCCACATGGCGCTGGTTCTGGAACAAGATGCCTCGGGGGTCACCACCATGGCCCGTATTGCCCTGGGGAGCGTTGCGCCGGTGATCGTCCGGTCCCCCGAGGCCGAGAAGGAACTGCTGTGCAGCCGACTGGACGAGGTCACCATAGCGGCTGCGGCGCAGGCCGCGGCCCGGGCAATCAATCCGATCGACGACCTGCGTGGAACGGCCGACTACCGGCGCTGGACGACCGAAGTGATGGTGCGCCGGGCTCTCACCGCCCTGGCCGGCGGGGACGAACGACGTTCGATACCAGCCCGGCCGGTCCACTTCGGCGCCTCCCGGCAAGCAACTCTGGCCCAGGCACACTCCCACCGCGGTGGAAACCTTATTAAGGCGATGGTCAACGGGATCCCGGTTGCGACCCGCCGCGGCGGCGAGCTCACCCTTTTGGACTGGCTGCGGGATGTTGCCGGCCCGGCGGCCGGAGTGTCTCTCACCGGGACCAAGGAAGGGTGCGCGGAGGGCGAATGCGGCGCCTGCCTCGTCTTCTTGGACTCCGAGGCGGCCCTATCCTGTCTGACCCCCTCCCCCCGGGCCCATGGCGCGGAGATCGTGACCGTGGAAGGGTTGGGGGTTGATGGCATGAGCCCGGTGCAAGCCGCCTTCTGCCGGACGGGCGCAGTCCAATGCGGCTACTGCACCCCGGGGTTCTTAATGTCGGCCACAAAACTCCTGGAGAGGCTTCCGGACCCCACCACCGACGAGATCAGCACTGCCCTGAGCGGCAACCTGTGTCGCTGCACCGGCTACTACTCCATCATCGAGGCGGTCTCGGAGGCCGCTGCTTCAGCCTCTGGGGAGTCCGCATGAGCGTCGGACGGTCGGTTCCCAGAAGCGACGCCCGTTCCAAGGCGACGGGCGAGGCCCTCTATCCGGCGGACCTTCACCGGCCCGATGCTCTTTGGGCCAAGGTGGTGTTCAGCGGGCGGCCACACTCCCGGATGGTGGGGATGGACGTCCTCGGCGCTTTGGCGGCGCCGGGGGTGGTGGAGGTGGTCACCGCTGCCGACGTGCCTGTGAACGAATATGGGCTGACCCGGTTCGATCAGCCGGTGCTGGTGGGGTTGGGAGGAACGGGAAGGAGCGCGGTTCCTTCGGAGATCAGCCGTTGGGAGGGAGATCAGATCGCGGTGGTGGTGGCCGAGACCCGCCGGGAGGCGGAGGAGGGGGTGGAGCGACTGGCGGTCGACTGGGAGGACCTTCCCCTGGTCCCCGACCTGGAAGCGGCTCGCGGCAGTTCCGTGCTGGTCCACCCTGAGAACGGATTGGAGACCAACGTCTACAAGCACCTCAAGTTCCGGGTGGGGGATATGGATGAGGGGTGGCGGGCGGCGGATGTACAGGTGACAGGGACCTATGTGCTTCCCCTCCAGGAGCACGCCTACCTCCAGCCGGAAGCCGCCCTAGCCTACATCGATTCCCGGGGGCGGATCACGGTGGAGATCGCCGGGCAGTGGACTTATGAGGACCGGGAGCAGATTGCCCATGCCATGGACATGGACCCTGAGCGGATCAGGGTCATCTACCCGGCGATCGGGGGAGCGTTCGGAGGCCGGGAGGACATGTCGCTCCAGATAGTGATGGCCCTCGCGGTCCGGAAGCTGGCACAGAGAGGCATCCGCCGTCCGGTGAGGACGGTGTGGTCGCGGGAAGAGAGCATTGTCGGGCATCACAAACGGCACCGGGCTGTGATCCACGCTCGATGGGGCGCCACCGGAACCGGCCGCCTGACCGCGGCGGAGGTCGAGGGGTGGCTGGACGCCGGGGCGTACAACTGCACCTCCGACAAGGTGCTGGGAAACATGCACCTGTGCTCGGTGGGGCCGTACCGGGTCCCCAACCTGTGGGTGGATTCCAGGGTGGTTTACACGCACTCGGTGCCCGGTGGCGCCTTTCGGGGCTTCGGAGCGCCCCAGGGCGCCCTGGCTGCCGAAGGGCAGATCAACCGGTTGGCCGCCAAACTGGGGATGGACCCGGTTGCCCTTCGTCTTCTCAACTGCTACCGGGAAGGCGACGTGGGCTCTTGGGGCACGGTGGTCCCGTCGGTGGTCAGTATCCCCGAGGTCATCGAGGCATGCGCCGATCGCGCGAGATGGGGAGAGCCGCCGAACCCCGATGTATCCCCGTTTTCCGCCTTTCGATCCCTGCCTCCCGATCCCTCCCGCCAGCGTCGAGGGAGAGGATTCGCATGTGGTCTCAAGAATGTCGGTTTCTCTTTCGGGTTCCCCGAACGGTGCGAGGCGGATGTCGAACTGTGGGGCGACGAGGAAGTAGAGAGGGTGGTGCTGTATCACGGAGGAGCGGAGGTGGGACAGGGCGCTCATACCGCCTTGGCCCAGATGGCAGCCGAGGCGGCTGGAGTGGACGTCGGAATGGTGGAAACCCGGTACTCCGACACTGCGCACACCGGCGACTCGGGATCGGCCTCCGCTTCCCGTATGACCTGGATGGCCGGCAACTCCATTCTCGGCGCTGTGGAGGAAGCCCACAAAAGGTGGCTGGAAGGGGACCGGCCCGCCCTCGGTAGTTTCCGGTTCGTGCCACCCCCCACCGAGACTTTCGATCCCGACACCGGCTCGGGGGAACTCAATTTCGCCTATGGGTGGATGGCGGAGGCGGTGGAGGTGGTGGTGGATCTGGACACCGGACACCTGAAGGTGGAGTCGGTGGTCTGTGCGGTGGATGTCGGAAGGGCTGTCAACCCCGCGTTGGTAAGAGGGCAGGTAGAGGGAGCGGTGGCGCAGGCCCATGGGTACGCGATCACCGAGCGGCTCATGACGGAGGAAGGGAAGATCCTGAATCCCCACCTGAGCACCTATCTGATTCCTGGAATCGGGGACATCCCCCGGCGCGTGGAGAGCGTGATTCTCGAGATTCCCGACCCGAGGGGTCCATGGGGCGTCCGGGGAATGGCGGAGATGCCCTTCGTCCCCTTGGCGCCTGCAGTATCCGCTGCCCTGTTCGACGCGGTCGGAGTGTGGTTCGATGAACTTCCCCTGACACCAGGGGAGGTGGCGGCGGGATTGCGACCCAAAGAATAACCGCTGCCCTTTTGGTGGTAGAAGGGTGGGACTGCTATATATTTAGGGCGAAGATCGGTTAATTTTGCCGGTCTAGCCACTTTTGAGTCGTGTGCCGTTGGCCCGGCGAGCA
>JAAXHN010000071.1 GCA_012270885.1 Acidimicrobiia bacterium
CTGGGTGAGTTCACGGCCGGACGTGAGGAGCGTGACGCGGCCAAGGCCGACGAGTTGGCCCCCTACATCGAGAAGGCTCTGGCCCGCAAGGAGTGGATGCGCCCGCTGGAGCGCGATGAGGTGCCGGTCGTGGAGGCCTCAGTGGTGCACGCAGTCGTCCCCTCCAGCCCCATCAGCTGACCCCCCACCCGCTCGGGTTCAGGTCCGCTCCGGCAAGAGTTGCGGCGGGCAGCTTGCACAGGTATCTTCCTAGGAAGTAATCTTCCTGGGAAGGTAAATCCGGGAGCCCGCGACCACAGATGGGAGGGGTGGAGGTGACGATCGTCGATAAGGAATCGACTGCCTGTCCGGTGGACCACGGTCAGCAGTCCTGTCCAGCTGCGGACGCTGACCTCTGGGACTTCGACATGTTCCAGCGCCAGGACCACCACGCGGTTCTGGAGCGGCTGCGGGAGACCGACCCGGGCATCCACTGGGTGGACGAGGGAGACAAGGGCTCGGGTTACTGGGCCATCACCCGCCAGGCTCACCTCAAGGAGGTCAACCGCCGGGCCGACGTGTTCTCGTCCAGCCACAGCGGCACCCAGATGCGCGATCCCGATCAGCGAGAGTGGGCGTCGGGCATCATGAACGACCTGACGCTGATCGACATGGACCCGCCCCGCCACACCCGCTACCGCAAGCTCGTCAACCGGGGCTTCACCCCACGCATGATCAACCTGCTCGAGGACTACCTCCAGAACCGCACCGACATAATCCTAGACCGGGTGGTGGAGGCCGGCCGCTGCGACTTCGTGCGGGATATCTCGGCCGAGCTGCCCCTTCAGGCCATTGCCGAGATGATGGGCATTCCCGTCGAGGACCGGACCAAGGTGTTCGACTGGACCAACGCCATGGTCGGCGGCGAGGACCCCGAGTTCATCAAGAGCCGCGACGACATCCTCCAGAACGCGGCCGAGCTCTTCGGCTACTCCCACCAGCTCCAGATGGAACGCCGCGGCACACCCTCTGACGACATCGTCACCACGCTGCTGTCGGCCGACATCGACGGCGAGGCCCTTTCCGAGATCGAGTTCGACATGTTCTTCCTGATCCTGTGCGTGGCCGGTAACGAGACCACCCGCAACTCGATAACCCGCGGGATGATGGCCTTCTTCGAGTTCGGTGACCAGTGGGAGAAGTTCAGGGCCGACCCCGACCGGCACATGGAGACCGCGGTGGAGGAGATCGTGCGCTGGGCCACCCCGGTCATGTACTTCCGCCGCCAGGCCCTGTCCGACTACGAGATCGGCGGGGTCAAGATCGCGGCAGGCGACAAGGTGCTCATGTGGCACGTGGCCGCCAACCGCGACCCG
>JAAXHN010000072.1 GCA_012270885.1 Acidimicrobiia bacterium
GTAGCCTTCAACCTTCATAAAGCAGTGTTAGCATGTTTCGATGAGTTGCTTGAGGGCTTTCGCGCCCCGAGCGGCTATTCTGAAAAGCAAGCCAAACGAAGGCAAGTCAAACAAAGGAAGGAAAGATGAAAAAGACGCGTGTATGGATAGCCACGTTGTTGGTACTGGCTCTCGTCGCCGCCGCCTGCGGAGATGACGCTGAGGAAGCCGCTCCGGCAACGACCCAGGCTCCAGCCACCACTGCTGCGGAAGCGGAGGCACCGGCCACCACCGCGGCCATGGAAGAAGAAGAGCCGGAAGAAGAGATGACGACCACCACCGAAGAGGTGACCACCACCACCGTCCTGACGGGTGAGGAACTGATGGCGGGTAGTTGCGCTCCGCCTGTGGAAACCGCTCCCCCAAGAGGCGTGGAACCGGTCGACGGTTTGACAATTATCAAGGCCTACTCCGGGGACGTGCCCAACATCGACCCGAGACTCAACTTCGAGGCTCGCGGTTCGGAGTTGGCGGCCAACATGTATGACCAGTTGATCACCTTCCACCTCGACGAGAACGAGGACGGTGTGCTGGTTGCCGACTCCGCCCGTCCCCAGGGACTGCTGGCAGAGAGTTGGGAGTTCAACGAGGACTGCACCTCGGTGACTTTCACCCTCCGCCAGGGCGTGTTGTTCAATCACACCAAGAACGAGATGACCGCCCATGACGTCAAGTGGAGCTTCGAGAGAGCAGCCCTGCACCAGGACCGTGTGGGCGGCTGGTTCGACCACGCTGTGATTGCCCTGTATGACTACGGCGACGAAGAGACCATCTCCGATGTGATCACCGTCATCGATGACTACACGATCCGCTTCGACTTCCTGTATCCCACCCCGTTCCCCTTGCACGTGCTCTCGAACGCCGGCGTCACGGTTTATGACTCCGCGGTCCTCAGCCAGCAGGGCACCACGGACGACCCGTGGGCCAGGGACTTCCTGCAGACCATCGACACCGGCACCGGGCCCTTCTACCTGGAAGACGTCGATCCAGGCGTTCAGGTCACCCTGAAGCGCAACGACGACTACTTCCTCGGCCCGGCCCAGGCGGAGACGATCATCCTGAGGATCATCCCCGACGAGGCCCAGCAGGCTGCACTGTTGTCCGCCGGCGAGATCGACTTCGCCGAAGCGGTTCCGGTCACGGCCATTCCCGAACTCCGGGCACAGGGCGTGAAGGTCACGACGGTGGGCGGCAACAACCAGGCGGTCATGTACATGAACCCGACCAGGCCCCCGTTTGACGACATCAAGCTGCGCCAGGCGATCTCTTACGCCTACCCGTACGACGATGTCCTAGAGGGCGTCTACTTCGGCGCCGCCAGCCGCGGCGGCGGGCCGATCCCGTCGACCACGCCGACCTTCGATCCGGATGCTCCGTTTTATTACCAGGACCTGGACAAGGCGCGTGAGTTGCTGGCCGAGTCGAACTACGACGGCGAAACCCTGCAGCTCTACATAGACGGAACCTTGGCCTTCGCTCCTGAGCTGGCCATCGTGGTGCAGGCGTCCCTCGCCCAGATCGGGATCGATCTCGAGATCGTCAGGCTCTCAGCCGGCGACTTCCACGAGAACGTGTTCGCCGAGGACTCCTCGAAGACCGACCCCTTGGAGGCCAGGATCAATCCGATGGACATGTTCCTGTTCTACTTCGGGTCCGGTTCTTGGGTGAACGAGCCCCAGTACCACATGGAGCTCTTCTGGGAAGTGGATGCATACGCCATGCGGAGCAACTACTCGAACGACCTGGTTACCGAGAAGCTCGAGGCTGCCAAGCTGTTGAGCCCCGCGGAGCCCGAGAGGATCCAGCTCTACAAGGACGTTCAGGCGATCATGCTTGAGGATGCTCCCGCCGTGTGGCTGGCCGAGCCCCACCTGATCGTGGCTTCCTCGCAAGCCATCCAGGGGTTCATCTGGCGACCCGACCAAATCAACCGTTACTACTACGTGACCAAGACTCCCTGATCACCGGTAGTAGCTACTTGAAAGCCGGACAAGCCGCCGTGTCAGTTGATCTGGCCCGGCGGCTTGTCCTTTACCACCAGGGGAAGCACTGATGGGTTCCTACATCGTCCGGCGGCTGTTGGCGCTGGTCCCAATCCTGATTGGCGTGACCATGGTTGCCTTCCTCGTTTCCCGGGGACTCCCCGGAGACCCGGCTCGGCTGTACGCCGGCATGCAGGCATCCGACTTCGAGGTGCAGGCGATCCGGGAAAGCCTGGGACTGAACAAGCCCCTCTATCACCAGTACTGGATTTACATGCAGGGACTGATCCAGGGGGATCTGGGATTCTCGCTGCGCACCGGCTTCCCGGTCGCCGAGGACATCCGCAACCGCCTCCCGGCCACCGTGGAGATGGTGATCTTCGCCCTGGCCTTTGCTCTTGCGGTGGCGCTCCCACTGGGGGTATGGGCCGCCGTGCGGAGGGGCAAGCTGATCGACAGGTTCAGCAGGTTCATCTCCACCTTGGGGGTGGCCATCCCCGACTTCTGGGCGGCCTTGATACTGGTGATGATCTTCTTTGTTTTCTTGGGCTGGGCGCCCCCGCCGGTCGGTCGCCTGGACCTGGGGGCTTCCCCTCCTGACGGCACAGGCTTCTACCTGATCGACTCCCTGGTGAGGGGAGAGTGGGGAACCTTCAGAGACGCATTGGGGCACATCATCCTGCCCATGATCTCCTTGGGGTTTCCGGCCATCGCGCCCATCACGCGGCTCACCCGCAACGCCACGCTGTCGGTGCTTCAGTCCGACTACATCGCTTTCGGAAGAGCCTCCGGCCTCCGTGGGGCTCCCCTGTACCTGAAATACGTTCTTCGCAACTCCCTGCCGGGCGCCATAACCATGACCGGCCTGATCTCTGGGTACATGATCGGAGGGGCGGTCCTGATAGAGAGAGTCTTCTCCTGGCCCGGGGTGGGTCTGTACGCCTACAACTCCCTGGAGAGGACCGACCATGCCGCCATCCAGGGCGTAGTCCTCCTGTCGGCGATCACCTACCTGCTGGTGTTCCTGGCAGTGGACCTCCTCCAATCCATAGTTGATCCGCGAGTGAGGTTGAAATGACGACCAGCGCCACCAAGAGAAAGTGGGACCGCCGCTTGGTGGTCGGGTTGATCATGTTCGGGGGCATGATCTGCGTGGCGATTTTCGCTCCATGGATCGCCCGCAACGACCCGTTGGCGATCGACTTCGCAACCCAGTTCCTGGCCCCTTCCGCCGACCACTGGTTCGGCACCGGCAGGTTGGGCTTCGACATCTTCGCCCGGGTGGTCTACGCCGCCCGGTATGACCTGGTCATCTCCATGTCGGCGGTGTTGATGTCGATAGTGATCGGCCATCCCATCGGGCTGGTGGTAGGGTACCTGGGAGGACGCGTCGACTCGCTCACCATGCGGGCCCTCGACGTCATCCAGTCCTTCCCCGCTTTCATCCTGGCGGTAGGGGTGCTGGCCGCGCTGGGTGAAGGGGTCTTCAACCTGATCCTGGTGATCGGCTTCGTGGGCATACCCACCTTCGTCCGGTTGGTGCGAGCCGAGGTCCGCTCTCTCCGGGAGCACTCCTACGTGGAGGCTGGACGGGCGGTGGGAAACTCGCGGACCCGGATCATGTTCCGTTACATAGCGCCCGGAACCGTCGGCACGGTCGTCACCCAGGCGGCGATCAGTTGCGGCTGGGCGATCCTCCTTACCGCCGCCCTGGGATTCATCGGCCTGGGAGTCCCGCTCCCCGACCCCGAGTGGGGAGCGATGATCGCAGAGGGCGTCGAGGAGATGGTGGTGGGAGGACGATGGTGGATCTCGGTGTTCCCCGGCATCGCCATCGCCGTCACGATCTTCTCGCTGAGCCTGATCGGAGAGTCGATCGCCGACCTGGTGGAGCCCACCAGGAGGAAGTCACGATGAGCGCCCTCCTGGAACTCCACGGGCTCGAGGTCGAGATCGAGGGTCTACCCATTCTCCGCGGCGTGGACCTCGAGGTCAGGCCGGGGGAGATACTGGGCGTGGTGGGCGAAACGGGAGCAGGCAAGTCGATGACCGCCCGGTCGATCCTCGATCTTCTGCCTGCCAAAGCCAGGCTCTCTTTCGACACGTGCACGTTCGGCGGGGAGGACTTCATCCCGGCCAGGGCGCGCCAACTGGCGCGGGGCCACCGGATTGGTTTCGTTCCACAGCGCCCCCGCGGGAGCCTCAACCCGGTGTTCCGGGTCGGCAAGCAAATCGTCGACACCCTCCGTCGCCTCCGGGGCATGACCCGGAAGGAAGCCAAGGACGAAGCCCTCAGTCTGCTCCGGTCGGTTCGCATCACCGATCCCGAGCGGGTCTACCGGTCCTATCCCCATGAACTCTCGGGAGGGATGTGCCAACGGGTCTGCATCGCCATCGCCCTGGCGGGGGAACCCGAACTCATCATCGCCGACGAGCCCACCACCGGCCTCGATGTGACGATCCAGGCAGAGATACTGAAGCTTCTGGGAGAGGTGATCGCCGAGCACAACGCGGCCGGGATGCTGATCACCCACGACCTGGGAGTGGTTGCCGACGTCTGCGACCGGGTGGCAGTGATGTACGCCGGCCGGGTCATCAACCTGGGGACCACCGTGGAGATATACCGGGAGGCCCTCCACCCGTATGCGAATCAACTGGTCTCGATCGCCAGTTCCCTCGACTCCGGGGGCACCCCCCAGGAGATTCCCGGACGGGTCCCCAACCCCGGGGACGACCTTGCGGCCTGCGCCTTTGCCCCGCGTTGTTTCCGGGCGGAAGACGACTGTTTCCAAGAGGAACCTCCCCTGGTTCACATCGAAGGACAGATGGCCTTCTGCCATCATCCGCTGACCTCCGAGGTGGTTTCGGCATGACCGGCCCCACCGACACGCTGGCTCTCAGAGATCTCACCAAGATCTTCCGAATCAAGACGGGCACCTTCCGTCACGCCGACCTGCGGGCCGTCGACGATGTGAGCGTCTCCATCACTCCGGGGCGGACCCTGGCGGTAGTGGGCGAGTCGGGATCGGGAAAGACCACCCTGGCCAGGTTGATCCTGCGCCTGATCGACCCCACCCAGGGGTCGATACGCCTGGAGGGCACCGACATCACCCAGATGAAGGGCGCCGCGTTGGAGGACATGCGGGGACGGATGCAGATCGTCTTCCAGGACCCCTACGACTCGTTGTCACCCTGGCAGACCGTGGGGCGCACGGTGGCCGAGCCGCTCCTCTTGCACGAGAACATGTCCCGACAGGACGCCACCGGTCCGGTAGCCGCCATGCTGGAGCGGGTGGGGCTCAGCCCCGAGCACGCCCGCCGCTATCCCCACGAACTCTCCGGCGGCCAGGCCCAGCGGGTGGGCATCGCCCGGGCGATGATCACCAACCCCGCCCTGGTGGTGCTGGACGAGCCCACCTCGTCGCTCGACATGTCGGTGCAGTCCCAGATCCTCCTCCTTCTCCAGTCTCTCCAAGAGGAGCGGAACATCTCCTATCTCTTCATCTCCCACGACCTGACCGTGGTCCGCTACATCGCCCACGACCTGGCCGTCATGTACCTGGGCAAGGTGGTCGAGTCGGGCCCGGCCGCCGAGGTCTTCGCCTCCCCCCGCCATCCCTACACCGAGGCGCTGCTCAAGGCCGCCCCCCGCCCCGACCCCCACTACAAGACTGACCATGTCCATCTGCTGGGTGAGCAACCCTCCGCCCTGGACCGAGCGCCGGGTTGCCCCCTGTTTGGAAGGTGCCCCATCGCCGAAGACGTCTGCGCCGACATGCCCCAGGAGTTGGTCGAGATCGAAGCCGGACATCGCGTAGCCTGTTGGAAGCGAACCTAGAACTCCGCGTTGCCACGGACATAGGCGGCACCTTCACCGACGTGGTTGTGTACGACCCCGGTTCGGGAAGGTATTCCACCGCCAAGGCGCCCAGCCGGGTCAACGACCTGGCCGGCGGGGTGATGGACGCCCTAGGATTGGTAGTTGAAGAACCCGGCGACGTCGAGTCGTTCGTCCACGGCTCGACTGTCGGCATCAACGCCTTCCTGCAGAGGCGCGGGGAAAGGGTCATCCTCCTGGCAACCGCGGGTGCCAGCGACGTCTATCACATCGCCCGGGGCAACCGGCTCGACATGTACAACATCCGCTACCGCAAACCCGTCCCCCTCCTACCCCGCCGAGACATCATTGCCATCGGGGGACGGCTCGACTACCTGGGCAACGAGCTGGCTCCACTCGACCATGACGACCTTCGCGGGGCGGCCGAGCGCATTCGTTCCGAGGGTGTGCGTTCGGTGGCCATCGCCTTCCTGTTCTCCTACATGAACCCCGACCACGAACTGGCCGCCGCCGACGCCTTGAGTGAACTGGCGCCGGGAGTCTCCCTGTCGCTCTCCCATCAGGTGGCGACGGAATGGCGGGAGTACGAACGCACCGCCTCCGCGGTGATGGACGCCTACATCGCTCCCCCCGTCTCCCGCTACATGGCGGACCTCTCCACGCGCCTGGCCGACCGGGGGATGCCGGCGCCCCTGCGGGTGATGCAGTCGAACGGCGGCATCATCTCCGCCCAGGCGGCGTCCGAGCGACCCCTGCAGACCCTCCTGTCCGGCCCGGTGGGCGGGGCGGCGGGAGGCGTGGCCCTCTCCGAGGTACTCGGTAGGCCCAACCTGATCTGTATCGACCTGGGGGGAACCAGCTTCGACGTCAGCCTGGTTACCGAAGGCCAGGCCGACAGTTCTCCCTCGGCTCTCCTCGAAGGCTTGCCGGTGCTGATGCCGGTGGTGGACATCCATACCATCGGCGCCGGCGGAGGATCCCTCGCCTACCTGGAGGCAGGAGGACTCCGGGTGGGACCGGAGAGCGCCGGGGCATACCCGGGTCCGGCCTGCTACGGACGGGGAGGGACCCAGCCCACCGTCACCGACGCCAACCTGTTCCTGGGCCGAATCGATCCCGACTACTTCCTGGGCGGCAATCTCACTCTGGACACCGGGGCGGCGGAAGTCGCCCTCGAAGCGCTGGGCCGGGATCTGGACCTCGACGGAGACCGGCTGGCGTTGGGAATAATCGAAGTCATCAACGCCAAGATGTCCCAGGCCATTCGGACCCTCACCGTAGAACGCGGGATTGAGCCCCGGGAGTTCAGCCTGGTCGCCTTCGGAGGCGCAGGACCGATGCATGCCGTGGCCCTTGCCCAGGAGTTGGGAATCAGAGAAGTGATCGTCCCCCCCGACCCGGGCGGCTTCTCGGCCTGGGGGATGCTCCAGTCGGCGGTGCGCCAGGACTTCAGCGAAGCCTTCTTCCGGGACTTCTCCGACCTGGACACCCAGGACCTTCAGGCCCGTTTCGCCCGGCTCGGCGAAAGGGCCGTATCGAGCCTGCTGGGAGAAGGGGTGGCGGCCGATCGCATCGAGTTGGTCCAACGTCTCGACATGCGCTATCAGGGACAGGAACACACCCTGACCGTCACCCTGCCCAACGGCGTCTCCCCTGCCCAGGGCGACCGGTTCTCTGCCTTGCGCCGACGATTCGAAGATGTCTACGCCGCCCGTTACGGCCACTCCAATCCGGAGGCCTCGATGGAGACCGTGAACCTGCGGCTCACCGCCCTGGGAGATGTGGGACGTCCGCTGCTGCTGAAAAACTACCGTCCGGACCAACCCTCCGATGCACCCTCCAAGACGACTCCGGTCCTGTTCACCGCCGGTCTGTATCCCACCGCCCGATACAATCGCCACACCCTCCCGCCCGGATGTTCCATCAACGGGCCCGCCATCGTGGAGGAGGCGACAGCCACCACCGTCATCCCACCCATGGGAAAGGCAACCATTGACGGCTACGGATGCCTAATCATCCAGGCCCCTCCGTTATGAGCCCCGACCCCATCACCATCGAGATCCTCCGCAACGCCTTCATCATGGCGGCCGAGGAGATGAACGCGGCGCTGATCCGATCGGCCTACACGCCGGTCATCTACGAGTCCAAGGACTGCGCGGTGGCCCTGATCGACAGCCACCACAGGGTGCTGGGACAGTCATCGGGAGTCCCCTTGTTCCTGGGCAACCTGGAAGCCTGCACACTTGGCACCGAGGAGATGTTCGGTCGGTCGGTGTGGAACGAAGGCGACGTCTGGATCATGAACGACCCTTATCTGACCGGCACGCACATGCATGACGTGACGGTTTTCGCCCCCATCTTCTACCGGGGCGACCTGGCGGGCTTTGCCGCGTCCCGGGCCCACTGGCTGGACATCGGCGCCAAAGACCCGGGGGTTCCGATGGACGCCACAGAGGTCTTCCAGGAGGGCGTCCGTCTACCCCCCACCCAGGTTATGAGGGGAGGTGAACCGGTGGAGGACATCTGGTCCATCATCGAAAGCAACGTGCGGTTTCCCAAATCGGCGATCGGCGACATGAAGGCTCAATTCGCGGTGTCGGCCATAGGCCAGCATCGCCTCGGCGCCCTGTTCGACCGGTATGGACGGGAAACCGTGGAGGCGGCCGCCGAGGAGATCTTCCGCCAGAGCGAGAGGTTGGACCGGGAAGCCATCCGAGCCATACCCGACGGTCTCTACACGGCGGAAGGATGCCTGGACTCCGACGGCGTGGGAGACGAGCCGGTCTGGATCCGGGTGAAGATCACCGTGGACGGAGAGAGCCTGGTCTTCGACCTCACAGGCACCGAGGGCCCGGGGCAGGGTCCGATCAACTGCGGTGCAGTGCAGACCTTGTCGGCATGCCGACTGGCCTTCAAGTACCTGTTCAACTCCCATCAACCCGTGAACGGAGGCACATTCAGGCCCCTGGAGGTGCTGACCAAACCCGGGTCGATCCTGGCCGCCCGCTCCCCTGCAGCCTGCCAGTTCTATTTCACCCCTCTCGGTTTGATGATCGATTTGATTTGTTCTGCCCTCTCCCCCGCCCTTCCCGACACCGTCCCGGCGGCCCATTACGGCGACGGTATGGTATTCCAGTTCACGGGGATCAACCCGCCCACCGGCGAGTTGTTCCTGGAGAACGAGCCGCATGTCGGGGGTTGGGGCGCTTCGCAGGGCCAGGACGGAGAGGACGGGATGATCTGGACCCTTTCGGGCAACTTTCACGACATGCCCATCGAGGTCTTCGAATCCAAGTTCCCGGCCCGAGTCACCGACTACGGTTTCCGCCAGGACTCGGCCGGCGCCGGACGCTGGCGAGGAGGGAGCGGAATCATCAGGGAATACCAGATGACCACCGACACCGAGATGAGTTTGTGGTTCGAGCGCTCCCTTGACCCGGCCTGGGGCCTGTTCGGCGGCCGGGGAGGAGCGCCTCCGGAGGTAATAGTCAATCCCGGCGCCCCCGACGAGGTGCGCCGTCTCAAGACCAATCGAATGCCCCTCCGGGAAGGCGACATCGTGAGGTGCTACACCGGCGGCGGAGGAGGCTACGGCGATCCGCGGGAACGCGATCCCGAGGCGGTCTTGGCCGATCTCGCCGACGGCCACATTTCCCGGGACTACGCAATGCGGCACCATGGGCTGAATTCACACTCGAAAGACTGATCTTCACCGCCGGTTTTCAGAACAGTACTGCGAGCGCATCCCTGGGATCAATCGCTCTGGGAGAGCGTTCGTAATCTCGGACGTTCCTTGTGACGATGTTCCGGGCGCCGCAAGCACAAGCCGCGGCCCCCTGCGATGCTGATGGCGATCAGGGGAAGTACCCAGAGTTGGTCACTGCAAGTGCCTGGTCTGGGGCTAGGTGATCAATCCCCTTCCGGTTCCTCCGGCGTTTCTTCCTCCGGAGGGTTTTCCAAGAGCGAATTCACCCACTCCATCAGATCCTGGAGGGTCATGTTGGGTATCTCAACCTCTATGTCGAGAGGAACGCCGACTGTTCCTATATCGAGCCCGCCCGGGGTGGTCCATTTGATAGTCGTGAGTCTGAAGACCCCCTCATTGAAGAGTGTGAACAAGCTTTGCCCGGTGTTCTTTTTGAAGGTTGGCTGACCTATTACCGTCGCCCTTTCGTTCTCCTGCAGCAATCCGGCCAGCACTTCCGAAGCCGAGGCGGAGAAGCCATCCACCAGAACCACGATGCGGGGCTCGGTGGCGCCGACCACCGGCTCTCCTACACCGTTTATGTCATAGGTCTCCTCCCGGGTGTGGAGAGTCATCACCGGGACCTCGCCCAGCAGAGACCCGGCTACTCCCTGCAGCACGTCCACCGATCCTCCACCGTTGCCGCGCAGGTCTAGGATCAGCAGTTCCGAGTCCGAGACCTCGGCCAAGACATCCCGGAATTCCTCCACCGCCCCGCCGGGGAATGGACTGAAACTGGTCAACTGGAGATAGGCGATCGACTCGGAGCTGTGGAAACCGGCGCTGGTGAAAGGCACGACAATCTCCTGGCGGAGCAGAGTGAACCGGTGCTCCAGTCCGTGCCGCTCTATGGTGATATCCACCGAGGTGTCGACCTCTCCCCGGATGAGACCGGCGGCCTCCGCCAGGGTAAGACCGTCCAGAGGCTCTCCGTCCACCGCCACGATGAAGTCTCCGATCTGAAAGCCGGCGCCGTGAGCCGGTCCTCCCTCGAACACGGTCAGAACCAGAATCCGACAGGCCGCCGACAGTGGTGAACACCCCGCCTGCCAATGATCATCCACCGTCACCACCCTGACTCCGATACCCGTGTAGCGTCCCCCCTGCTCGATGGCCTGCCACTCCTCCGCATCGTGATAGAGGCTGTTCGGGTCCAACCCTTTCACAACCTCACGCACCACGGTTTCGGCCAGTTCCCTCATCGGCGTCCCCGGCGTGATCAAAGCCCAAGAGCACACCGGTTCAAGAGCCGGATCCGGAATAGAGCAACGGAACTGTCCTCGTCTGTCGGCCTCCATCCCCAGCTCTTGCCGCACCTGGGACAGGGCTTCTATGACCGGGGCCACCAAGTCGTCGACCGTCAGATCCAGGATGTAGTCCGCGTCGATGTACCCGTGGACATCGCATAAAAGCAACCACTCTTTGGGCTCCTCGCAATCGGAGACCAGATAAGGCAGAGCCGAAGCCCTTTCCAGGAAGGTCTCGGCTTGCCACAAGGTGAGAGCCTCTTCCCCGCAGAACATGAGCGGATCGGTCGAGCACCCGATCGTGATCCCGGCCTCATACAGCTTCTGCACGGCGTCTTGGTAAACCGCCCCGTCGGGAATATCGGTGAAGGGCCCAGGCTCGGGAGGGAAACCGTCGGCGTAGAAAGCCCGATCAAGCCAGACCGCGAACTCCCCTCTGGTGATCACCTCATCAGGTGCGAATGTCCCGTCCAGACGCCCTTTTACCACTCCCGCCAAAGCCAAGGCCTCGATGATCTGGGCGCTGTCGCTCTCCTTCCCCACATCGGAGAACAATCCCAGCCAAGACGTTTGCCTGAGACCCAGGGCCTCGCCCAGCAAGATCGCCGCCTCACGGTTGGTCAGGATCTGCTGGGACACATCGTAAGAAATCAGGACGGGCTTCGGCGCATGGTCCGACTGCTCGGCTGTCTCTTCGGCCAGAGCCGGACCTGCCCACAGCAAACCCAGGGCCAGGACCGCAATCAGCAACCGCGCCGGGCGAAGGTGGAATCGGCGAGTCATTTCCTAAGCCTACTACTTGAAAGGGGTTGTCCGGCGGTGACCTACTCTCCCGGGGTTTTGCAACCCAAGTACCATCGGCGCTGTCGGGTTTCACTTCCGTGTTCGGAATGGGAACGGGTGGTTCCCCAACGCTATAGCCACCGGACAACCAAAATCACAACAAGCAAGATTGTCCAGGATTCCCTGTCCAAGCCCTCGGCCTATTAGTACCGGTCAGCTGAACACATTGCTGCGCTTACACTTCCGGCCTATCAACCTGGTGTTCTGCCAGGGGCCTTACCGGGTTATACCCGTGGGAGACCTCATCTTGGGGTGGGCTTCGCACTTAGATGCCTTCAGCGCTTATCCCGTCCGTACGTAGCTAACCAGCCGTGCTCTTGGCAGAACAACTGGCACACCAGAGGTACGTCCATCCCGGTCCTCTCGTACTAGGGACAGCTCCCCTCAAGTCTCCTGCGCC
>JAAXHN010000073.1:0-37215 GCA_012270885.1 Acidimicrobiia bacterium
CAGTCAAAACGGTGGATTCAGGCTTAGGTCGTAGATATTTACGCATTCTTCGCGGACTCCTTACATAGCGTGATTGTTGCGTCGGCGGAAAGGTAGCACCTTCTCTAGGTGTACTTCCCAGGGACGTTGTTGACAGGAGTTGTTTGGTTTGCTGAGGGCCTCCCTGGTTTGATTCGTGGGGTACAAGCCTGCGAGTCAAAGGAGGCCCTCTGTGGGTACTAACTGTAGGAAGTTGACACCGTACGGACGGCGGTTGTTGGTGGATCGGATCCTGGTGAACCGATGGCCGGTGGCCCGCGCTGCCGAAGCGATGGGGGTGTCCCGCCAGACCGCCTATCGGTGGCTGCGGCGGTGGCAAGAGGAAGGAGAAGCCGGCCTCCAGGATCGTTCGTCGCGTCCTCACTCCAGTCCCAACCAGGTATCTTCGGAGACCGAGAAAGCCATTGTGGTGGATCGGATCACCGAAAGAGAAGGTCCTCATTTGATGGCCGGGCGCCTGGGGATACCCCGTTCGACTATCTACCGGGTGCTGGTCAGCCGGGGTTTGTCCCGTCTGTCTGATCTGGACCGCACCAGCGGTGTCCCGATCCGTTATGTTCGGGACTGCCCGGGTGAACTGGTGCATGTGGACATCAAGAAACTGGGCAGAATCCCAGACGGGGGCGGGTGGAGGGTCCTGGGCCGAGGACAAGCCGGTTCCCGCCAGAAAGTGGGATACGAGATGTGTGCATTCGATGGTCGACGACCACACCCGGGTGGCCTATTCGGAAGTATTGGACTCCCAGGATGCCCAAGCCTGTGCCGGGTTCATGCTCCGCCCTGCTCGTTGGTTCGCCACCTCGGGGTATCGCATCGACCGAGTGATGACCGACAACGCCTGGGCCTACAAACACAGCCGGGCTTTCGCCGATGCCCTATCAGAGATCGGCGCCGCTCATAAACTGATCCGTCCTTACCGTCCCCAAACCAATGGGAAGGTGGAACGCTTCCACCAGACCCTCCTCGGGGGATGGGCATACAAACGCCCCTACACGACCAACCACCAACGCCGCCGAGCCCTCACCACCTTCCTCCGCACCTACAATCACCACCGACCCCACAGCTCACTCGGAGACCAACCACCCATCACCCGACTTGTAACCCACCTCTGTGGGAAGGACACCTAGCCGGATCTCCCTCAACTAACCTAAAACCCGTGAGAGCCGTAGTCTGCACCACCTGGGATGGTCCGGCCGGCCTGGTAGCCCGCGATGTCCCCGATCCGACGCCCGGCCCCGGGCAGGTCCAGATCGCTCTCGGCGGATCAGGGCTGAACTTCGCCGACATCCTGGTGGTGTCGGGGCTCTATCAGGTAAAGCCCGACCTCCCCTTCATTCCCGGTTTCGAGGGAGCGGGAACGGTGACTGAGATCGGTCCCGGCGTCGATTCGGTGAGCGTGGGAGACCGCCTGGTGCTGTTTGCCGGGATAGGGTGTTTTGCCGAGAAGGTGGTGGCCGACGTCTCAGTCACCGCGCCGGCCCCCGACAATTTGACCGACATGGAGGCGGCGGTCTTCATGACCGCTTACGGTACCTCCTATCACGCATTGGTGGACCGTGCCGCCGTGTCGGAGGGTGAGACGGTGGTGGTGCTGGGGGCAGCCGGAGGAGTGGGAATCGCGGCCGTGGAGATCGCCAAGCTGCTGGGATGCCGGGTGGCGGCGGCGGTGTCCTCTGAGAGGAAAGCGGAGTTCGTCCTCGAGCGAGGGGCGGATGTCGCCATCCGCTACGACCGCGAAGACCTCCGGGCCGCAATCCGCGAGTTCACCGACGGCGAGGGGGCCGATGTGGTCTACGATCCGGTCGGCGGTTCGGTCACCGAGACCTGCTTCCGCTCCCTGCGCTGGAACGGGCGCTTGCTAGTGGTGGGCTTCGCGGCCGGAAAGATCCCCCGCCTGCCCCTCAACCTGGCCCTCCTGAAGTCGGCCTCGGCGGTGGGAGTGTTCTGGGGCGACTTCGTCGTACGCTATCCCGAGGAAAACCGCGCCAATCTCGTCAAGCTCAAGGAATGGTGCGAGCAGGGCTTGATCCACCCCCATGTGGACCGGATCTTCTCATTCGACGAGACGCCTGCCGCCATGACTTACCTGGCAGAACGCCAGGTACTGGGAAGGGTCTGCCTGGTTCCCTAACCAAGTTGCCCGGCACCTGTCCCGGTCGGGAATAGTTCGTAAAAGCGGCAGCCAAGTCGCGAAAAGCATGCGCTGATCATGGGCGATTCGTGACCCGGTTACTACCTCTAATGGATTCCGCGACCCGGTGAGCTCTGTGTCCGGGCCGGAGGCCCTTTCCAGCTTCCTACATCATGGCCGGGGGATAAGACCCGAATCAACCCGTAACTCGGGTAACGTTTCCCAACCTTCCGCAATCTCCTCGAGACGCGGCCCCGCCGGCGATCGGCCCTTCCGCCCTGGCTCTTCTACCCTTCGAAGTCGAGAGGGTCGCCCTCGCCGAGCCTCAGTGCCTCCTCTGCGGCCTCGGCGCGGTCGCCGGCGGTGATCCGGGCCCGGTCGGTGAGCAGCGTCACACGGTTCTCCACCACCTGCATGAACCCTCCGTGGACGGCAATGGTGGTCCGCTGATCGCCGTCGTGGTCGATGAGCACGGGACCCGCCGACAGGGCGGCCATCAGGGGCTCGTGCCCGGCCAGGATCCCGATCTCGCCCTCGGTGGTGCGAGCCACCACGAATTCGGCCTCGCCCGACCATAGGGTCCCTTCCGGCGAGACCACGTCGACACTGAAGGGACGGGCCACGGCTAGACGGAGAGCTTCCTGGCCTTGGCCTCCGCCTCCTCGAGGTTCCCGACCATGTAGAACGCCTGCTCGGGAAGGTGGTCCACTTCGCCGGAGATGATCCGGTCGAAGTCCGACACCGTCTCGGTCAGATCGACCCAGGTGCCGGGGATCCCGGTGAACTGCTCGGCCACGAAGAACGGCTGGGAGAGGAAGCGCTCGATGCGCCGTGCCCGGGAGACCACCAGCTTGTCCTCCTCGGCCAACTCGTCGATTCCAAGGATGGCGATGATGTCCTGGAGGTCCTTGTAGCGCTGCAGGATCTGCTGTGTCTGGGTGGCCACCCGGTAGTGCTCCTCCCCCACGTACTGGGCGTCGAGCACCCGGCTGGTGGAGTCGAGCGGGTCGATGGCGGGGTAGATCCCCAACTCGACCAGCTTCCGGGAAAGCACGGTGGTGGCGTCCAGGTGTGCGAAGGCGGTGTGCGGCGCCGGGTCGGTCAGGTCGTCGGCGGGCACGTAGATGGCCTGCAGGGAGGTGATCGACTTGCCCTGCAGCGATGTGATCCTCTCCTGCAGGAGACCCATCTCGTCGGAGAGGGTCGGCTGGTATCCCACCGCCGAGGGCATCCGGCCCAAGAGAGTGGAGACCTCCGATCCCGCCTGGGAGAAGCGGAAGATGTTGTCGATGAACAACAACACGTCCTGGCGCATCTCGTCGCGGAAGTACTCTGCGATCGAGAGCGCCGCCAGCGCCACCCGAAGGCGCACTCCCGGAGGCTCGTCCATCTGCCCGAAGACCAGAGTAGCGTTGTTGATCACCCCCGACTCGGTCATCTCCAGGAACAGGTCGTTCCCCTCACGGGTTCGCTCCCCAACCCCGGCGAAGACCGACACGCCACCGTGCTGGGTCGCCACCCGGTTGATCATCTCCTGAATGATCACCGTCTTCCCGGTCCCTGCACCGCCGAACATCCCGACCTTTCCGCCCTGGATGTAGGGCTCCAGCAGGTCTATGACCTTGATACCGGTCTCAAAGATGGTGCTCTGCGGCTCGACCTCCTCGTAGGGGGGTGGGGGACGGTGAATCGGCCAGTATTCATCCAGATCCAAGGAGTCGCTCGGCACATCCAGCGGGTCCCCCCAAACGTTGAAGATGTGTCCCAGGGTCTTCGGTCCCACCGGGACCGTGATCGGCCCACCGGTGTTGCGGACCTCGGTTCCCCTCACCAGCCCGTCGGTGGAGCGCATGGCGATCGCCCGCACCTTGGAGTCGCCCAGATGCTGGGCAGTCTCGCACACCACCGTCTGGCGGTCTCCGTCGACCTCGAAGTCGATCTCCAATGCGTGCAGGATCTCAGGCAACTCCCCGGGGGGAAACTCCGCGTCCACCACCGGGCCGGTAACTCGTACCACCCTTCCCGCGCTTATTGCATCTGCCACGTTGTCGGCTCCTTTCAGCGTTCGGAGGCCATGAGCGCCTCGGCGCCACCCACGATCTCCGATATCTCGGTGGTGATCTCGGCCTGACGGGCCTGATTGGCCACCCTGGTCAACACTTTGGTGAGTTCGGCGGCGTTGTCGGTGGCCGCCTTCATCGCCCGCTGGCGCGAGGCGTGCTCGGAGGCCGAGCTCTCCAGCAGGAAGCCGAAGATGGCCGCCTCGACGTAGCGGGGAAGGATCCTGCTGAGGATCTCCTCGGCGGAGGGCTCGTAGCTGTAGGACACCGAGCGCCCCTCCGGGCTGTCCTCGTCGGTGGGAGGCTGAACGGGCAACAACGCCACCCGGGTGGGTATCTGGTAGAGCACCGATCGGTAATCGGTGTAGAACACTTCCACCGCATCGACCTCTCCGGAGACATAGGACTCGATCACGAGATTGGCCACCGCCCGGGCGTGTCCGTAGTTGGGCCTGTCGGTCACTCCCAGGAAGGTCTGATCGATTCGGTATCCCCGGAACCGGAGGTAACTCTGCGCCTTCTTGCCGATCACGAACAGCCGCGTGCCCCGATCCTCGAGGGCGTGATGGCCGATCGCTCTCTCGGCCATGCGTATCAGATTGGAGTTGTAGGCGCCGGCCAGGCCCCGATCGGATGTGATGATCACCATCCCCACCGTCGAGACGTCCCGGACCTCGGAGAGGAGATGGCCCGATCCCCCGGCGTCCCGCCCCACGTTGCTGATAACCTCGATCAGGCTGGAGACATAGGGCCGGGACTGCAGCACCCTTTGCTGGGCCTTGACTATCCGGGAGGCCGCGATCAACTCCATCGCTCGGGTGATCTTCCGGGTGGCGGATACACTGGCGATCCGCCGCCGGATGATGCGCAGTTCCGCAGAAGCCACAGCCGGTCTCTCAGTCTCCTGTGCGGAATCTCTCCGCGAACTCCTTCAGGACCGCGTTGAGAGTCTCGATGTCGGGAAGCGAACCGGTTTCGACGATGGAGCGCAGAAGGTGTCCGTGCCGCCGCCGCATGTACTCGGTCAGTTCTTCCTCGAACCTGGAGATCTCTGAAACCGGCGTCTCGTCCATGTATCCGTTGGTCACCGCGTACAGGGAGACCACCTGTTCCTCCACCGGGAAGGGACGGAACTGGGGCTGCTTGAGCACTTCGACCACCCGGGCGCCCCGCTCCAACTGGGCCTGCGAGGCGGAATCAAGTTCCGATCCGAACTGGGCGAAGGCCTCCAACTCCCGGTACTGGGCGAGATTGATCCGGATGGGACCCGCCACTTTCTTCATGGCGCTCAACTGGGCGGCGCCCCCCACCCGGGACACCGAGATACCGGCGTTAATGGCCGGCCGGACCCCCGAATAGAAGAGGTCGGTCTCCAAATAGATCTGCCCGTCGGTGATGGAAATCACGTTGGTGGGAATGAAGGCCGAGACATCCCCCGCCTTGGTCTCCACGATGGGGAGTCCGGTCATCGACCCCCCGCCCAACTCGTCGGACAGCTTGGCGCAACGCTCCAGGAGCCGGCTGTGCAGGTAGAAAACGTCGCCCGGGTAGGCCTCCCGGCCGGGAGGACGACGCAGCAGGAGAGCGATCTCCCGGTAGGCCACCGCCTGCTTGGAGAGGTCGTCGAAGATCACCAGGGAATGCTCCCCGTTGTACATCCAGTACTGGCCGATGGCCGACCCTGCGTAGGGCGCGTACATCTGAAGAGCCGGTGGCGCGGCGGCCGAGGCGTTCACCACCACCGTGTAGTCCATGGCGCCGTGCTCGATGAGAGAGGCCACCACCTCGGCTACCGTGGAGGCCTTTTGCCCTATCGCCACATAGACGCACTTGACCCCTTCGGCCTTCTGGTTGATGATCGTGTCCACCACCAGGGCCGTCTTTCCGGTCTGGCGGTCGCCGATGATCAGTTCCCGTTGCCCGCGTCCCACCGGGGTCATGGCGTCGATGGCCTTGATCCCGGTCTGGAGAGGCTCGTGAACAGGCCGACGCTGCACCACCGTGGGAGCCTGCACCTCCAGGCGCCTGCGGGCGGTGGTGGTGATCGGCCCCTTGCCGTCGATGGGATTCCCCAGCGGATCGATCACCCGGCCCAGCAAGTCGTCTCCCACGCCGATCTCCAGCACCCGGCTGGTCTGGCGCACCGGATCGCCCTCCTCCACGTGGTTCGAGTCTCCCATCATCACCGTGCCGATCGAGTCCTCGTCCAGGTCCAGCACCACTCCCAACAACCCTCCCTCGAATTCCAAGAGCTCCGAGGACATGGCCAGCGGAAGGCCCTTCACCCTGGCCACACCGTCGGCTATGGAAGAGACATAACCCACCGTCTCCCGGGAGATGGAAGGACTCCAATCCTCCAGGCTCTTTCGGAGCGCCTCGGTTATGTCGTGGGCGGTGATAGTCATCTCTGCCATTGACTACTCCTTAGGTATTCAAACTTCAGCCAGCAACGTGCGTACCTGGTTCATCCGGGACCGGACCGTCCCGTCCACCACCAGGTCTCCCACCCGGGCCACCAGTCCCCCCAGCACTTCGGGGTCGATCACGGCCCGCACCTCGACCGGATGCCCCACCACACCCGAAAGAACTCCCTCCAGGCGCTCGATGGTCTCGGGGCCCAGGGGAACGGCCGAGCGCACTTCGGCGATCTGCCGTCCCCGGGACAGGGCCGCCTTCTCCGCCAGGCGGTCGGCGATCTCCACCAGGTCGGTAAGCCGCCCCATGCGGATCAGAAGGCCCACCGCTTCCCGTGTCACGGGCGAAGCCCGACCCGAGAGGAGTTCGGAGACCAGAGTATCGAGGCGGTCTGCGGGAACGCGTGGATCGGAGAGAGCGTCGGTCAACTCCGAGGAGCCTTCCACCGCCCGAGCCAGAGCGTAGAGATCGCCCTCTACCCGCTCCAGCTGCCCCTCGGCGACACCCAACCCGAACAGGGCGTCCGCGTAGCCCTCCGTAACGTCGCTCATTCGGCCGTTTCTCTCTCCAGTTCTCGGATGTAGCGTTCCACCAACTCCTGATGCCCGGAGGCATCGATCCGGGTTCCCACTACCTTCTCGGCGATATCCAGGGAAAGGGAGGTTATCTCTTGACGCGCCTCTTCCAGGACCCGGGCGCGCTCCGACTCCGCCTCGGCGCGAGCCCGCTCGGTTATCTGGACGGCCTCGGCCTCGGCGCGGTCGATGATCTCCTGTCGCAGGCTCTCGGCGTCCGACCGGGCCGATTCCATTATCTGGTCCGCCCTCTGGACACCCTCGTCCAGTCGACGCTGGTAGTCATCACGCAAGCGCTCCGCCGCTCCCTTCGCATCCTCGGCTTCCTCCAGTTGGGAGACCACCGCGGCCTGGCGATCCCCCAGGGCGCGGTCCAGCGCCGGCATGGCAAACTTCCAGACCAGAAAGACGATGACGACGAAGCTCACCGCTCCCCAAATCAGTTCGGATACGTCGGGGAGAATCAGGAACAGGCCCGACTTCTCCTCCTCGGCAGCCAGAATGAGGAGATCCGGCGCCATCTTAACCTCCGGCGCCGAACAGGATGAAGAAGAGCAACAGCCCGAAGAGGGCAAGCGCCTCAGTGAAGGCGATCCCCAAGAACATAGTGGTTCTCACCTGCCCGGCCATTTCCGGCTGACGGACCATTGCCTGCACGGCATTGCCCACCACTATTCCAATTCCTACGCCCGGCCCGATGGCGGCCAGTCCGTAGGCGAGTCCCGCACCTATAAGTGCAGCAGCATCAGCTTCCAACGGTTCCTCTCCTTTACTCGGAGTTCGAGGTCAATGCTCCACATTGATGGAGCTCTCAATGTAGACAGCAGTCAACAAAGTGAAAATAAATGCCTGCAGCACCGCCACGAATATCTCGAAGGCGGTGATCACGATCGCGAACGCCAGGGGTATAGCGAACGCCACCACCTTGGGCTCAAACACGAAGTAGGAGGCGGTGGTCAGGAAGAACACGGCGAGCATGATGTGCCCGGCGATCATGTTGGCAAAGAGTCGGACAGCCAGGCTGATGGGGCGGATCAGGAAAGTGGAGAGCAACTCGATGGGAATCACCAGGACCAGGAGGGCCTTGGGCACTCCCGGCGGAATCAGTGAGTGCTTTATGTAGCTCAATCCGTGTTTCTTCAGCCCCACAAACACAAACGTCACCCACACCAGTCCGGCCAGGAGGGCGGGAATCGCCATTCGGGAGGTCACCGGAAAGTGGATCAGGGGGGTGATCTCGAAGAGATTGAGGAACAACAGCCAGAAGAACATGGGGATCAACAGCCACTCGTACTTGGCCGACTCGGGCCCGATGGTGTCGCGGGCTATGCCGTTGCGGACAAAATTGACCAAGGTCTCCACCACCACGCCCATTTTGGAGGGGACCACCCGGGGCGTTCTGACCGGAAGATACAAGAAGAGGAAGGTGGCAAGGGTGGCCAGAAACATCAACAGCACCACCCGATTGATCCCGAAAGGCAGGACCGCCGGCCAGTCGAAGAGGTGGTTGACGTTGCTCGGCACCTCCACTACCTGCGCCAGGACTGGAACGGTCATCCGGTGGCCACCTGTCTACGCGCCTCGGAAGTCAGAGAACCCAGCCATGCCGTGCCTACCCCGAGAAAGATTCCGTACAGGTGGGCGTCCCAGAGGCTCACCGCAGCCCAGACCAGGAGGGTGATGATCACCAGCCTTACCACGAATCCGCCAAAGGCGACCGCTCCCAGGGTGAGGTACGAGCGGCGGGCCGCCCGCGACAGGGCCCAACCGGTCACAGCAAAGGAGCCGGCGGCCGCCAGGGACCCCATCACGGCCCAGAAGCCGGCGGCGGGAGTCCACAGCGCCCAGGAAACCACTCCGGTCAGGGGAGCCAACCAAACAGCCCGCCGCGCCAAGCGGCGGCCTATCAAGGCTTCTATGTCCAAACCCGCTCCTCCGGTATTGATGAACTACCCAAAGGTTATCCCGTCCCGCCGTATCCCCGAAAATGGGCGGGGTAGGGAGTGAAGGAGGCGGCCAACTCCGCCACCCTACCGGCAACATCGGCCCGCACGGATTCGTCGCCACGTCCCCGGAGGGCCTCCACGATCAGGGATCCCACCTGCCTTGCCTCCGGTTCGGTCATGCCCTGGGACGTCATGGCGGGAGTCCCGATCCGAAGTCCCGACGCCCGGTAGGGCGGCCGGGGATCGAAGGGGATGGTGTTGAAATTGAGCGTGATTCCCAGCTCGTCGAGCAGCCGGGCGGCGGTCCTTCCGGTCAGGTCTTCTGAGACCGAGCGCAGATCGATCAGGAACAGATGGTTGTCGGTGCCGCCCGAGACCACCCGGGCGCCTGCCTCCTGCACAGCGGCCGCCATCGTAGAGGCATTGGCCACCACCTGGGCTGCGTATGCGCGAAACTCGGGCGTCGACGCCTCCAGGAAGCAGACCGCCTTGGCCGCCACCTGGTTGATGAGCGGCCCGCCCTGGGCGTTGGGGAACACCGCCTTGTTGATGGCGGTGGCATACTCCTCCCTGGCCAGCGCCAGGCCGCCGCGGGGCCCTCGTAGGGCCTTGTGGGTTGTGCCGGTGACGATGTCGGCGAAGGGAACCGGGTTGGGGAAGGCCCTGCCGGCCACCAATCCGATGAAGTGGGCGGCGTCCACCATGAAGACGGCCTCCACCTCATCGGCGATCTTCCGGAATCCCTCGTAGTCGAGGCGTCTGGAGTAGGCCGAGTAGCCCGCCAGGAGGATCTTGGGGCGGTGCTCGAGCGCCAGCGTCCTCACCTGGTCCATATCAACGAGTTCGGTGCTGGGGTCCACGCCGTACGCCGCGAAGTCGTAGTAGAGGCCCGAGAAGTTGACCGGCGACCCGTGGGTGAGATGGCCCCCCTGGTCGAGCCGCATCCCGAGGACCGTGTCACCCGGGCTCAGCAGCGAGAAGTAGACACTCATGTTGGCCTGCGCCCCCGAATGGGGTTGAACGTTGGCGCTGGCCGCCCCGAACAGCGACTTGGCCCGCTCTATCGCTAGGGTTTCTATCTCGTCCACCACGGCACAGCCTTCGTAGTAGCGGCGGCCCGGGTAGCCCTCCGCGTATTTGTTGGTGAATACGGAACCTGAGGCGGCCATCACCGCTGGGGACGCGAAATTCTCCGAGGCGATCAGGTGAATGTGACTGTTTTGTCTCTCCACGTCACGGCGGATCAAACCGGCGGTGGCGGGATCCACCTCGGAGAGGGGACGCATATCAATCATGTGGGGTCCTTCCGGTGAGGGTGCCCACCCTGTTCGGGCGCGGTGACCCGGAAAAGTCTACTCCCCCGGCGTCTTGTCAACTTCCGCCGGAGCCTCCTCCTCCCCCCGGGAGAAAGCCACCGGAAAACCCGTACGGCAGGAGTTCCGAAAGCCCGTGAACCCGATAGGGGCCGTCCCCGGTTGCGACAAGCACCGTCTCCACTCCGAACTCGTTCATCACCTGTCGACACCCCCCGCACGGGTAGGCGTTGGCGATGGAGTCGGCGTCGATGCAGGCCACGGCCACGGTGCGTATCCGTCTTGTTCCCGCCGCGGCCGCGGTGTTGACCGCGGTCGCCTCCGCGCAGTTGGAGACCGGGTAGGCGGCATTCTCCACATTGGCGCCGCAGAAGACCGACCCGTCGCCGGTCAGGAGCGCCGCTCCCACCCGGAAGCCCGAGTAGGGAGAGTAGGAGTTCCGGGCCGCCCGGCGCGCTCTGTCCACCAGGGAGTCATGGTCGATCATCCGGGTTCATCCTCCAGCAACGCCCGGACGAACGTCTCCGCGTCGAAAGCGGCCAGATCCGACAGTCCCTCCCCGGTCCCGACCAGCTTGATGGGTGTCCCCAGTCGCCTCTCCACGGCCACCGCCACCCCGCCCCGGGCGGTCCCGTCCAACTTGGTGAGCACCACTCCGGTCACCCCCACCCGGTCGCTGAACTCCCGGGCCTGGGCCACCCCGTTCTGGCCGGTGGAGGCGTCAAGCACCAGGAGCACCTCATCCACCTTTCCGGCAACCTTGGTGAGCACCCGTTTCATCTTCTCCAGTTGGCTCATCAGGTGCGTACTGGAGTGCAGCCGACCGGCGGTGTCGATGACCACCACCTGATGGCCCCGGCTGTTCGCCGCCGTCCAGGCGTCCCGGGCAACCGCGGCCGGATCGGCGCCATCCTCGCCCCCCACGATCTCCACCCCCATCCGCTCCGCCCAGGTCGCCAGCTGGCGCTGCGCGGCCGGGCGGTGGGTGTCCGCCGCACCCAGGAGGCACTCCCTGCCCTCGGACGCCAGCCAGTGGGCCAGCTTGGCGGAGGTCGTGGTCTTGCCGGCTCCGTTCACCCCCACCACCATCACCACCCGCGGTGACCCGTTACCGGACCATGCCAGACTCCGGTCCGAGCCTCCCAACAATTCGACCATCTCCTCGGCCAGAAGCTCCCGGACCCCTGCGCGGTCGGCGGGCTTTCGATTGCGGACCGCGGAAACCAGCTCCGCGGAGATCTCCACTCCCACGTCCGAGGCCACCAGGGCCTCCTCCAACCCGGCCCAGAAGGCGGCGTCAAGCCGCTCGTCCACTCCGTCGAGTCGCAGCGCCGCCCTCAGGGCGCTCCGGGTCTTCGCCAAAGCGGAGACGGTCGGATCCGCGGAAGCCCTCTGTTCGACAGGGGAAGAGCGACGCCTTCTCCACCAGCGCGTCAGCCATGCCACTCTCGGCCATTTTAATGCTTACTCCTTTGTGATGTCCCCCAACGGTCGCCCTTTCTCACCCCCCTGACTTTCTCAGAACCTACACCAAAACGCACCAGCACGACACACAGAACTCAACCGAAAAGCTCTCCCATCAAAGCCAGGGCGGTTCATCAGGCGGACTTGGCGGGAGTTTGCAGGCCTGGCAAGCTGGTGCTGGCCTGGTCCATGCGCATGGAGACCACCCGGGTGGCGCCTCCGGGGGGCATGGTCACGCCGTAGAGCAGGTCGGCGGACTCGGCGGTCTGGGGCTGATGGGTTATGACCAGGATCTGCGCCTCCGAACTGAGTTCCCGGACCATCCCCAGCACCCGGTGCAGGTTGGCCGAGTCCAGGGTGGCGTCCACTTCATCCAGCAGGTAGAAGGGAGATGGGCGGGTCTTCATCATCGCAAACAGAAAAGCCAGGGCCCCCAGAGCCCGCTCTCCGCCCGACAGAAGGCTGAGCCGCGACACCCGCTTCCCCGAGGGCTGGGCTCGGATCTCTACTCCCGAACCGAGCGGATCGGCGGAATCCACCAGGCGGAGCCGGCCCCGCCCGCCCGGAAAGACCTGCCCGAAGGATCGTTCGAAGGCAGTGGCCGTCTCCCGGAATGTGGCCAGGTAACGATCTGTGGCCTCCCTCTCCAACTCCGAGATAACCCTGCCCAGCCGTTCTCCGGACTCGACGATGTCGTCGTGTTGCGCTGACAACTCCGAGACCTCCGACTCCAGTTCCGACAAGTCCAGGGCCGCGTAGTGATTGATGGGCCCCGCCCGTTCCAGTTCGGCCACCAGGGACTGCAGTGTCTCCTCGGGATCCGCCACCTCGGGGACCGGCGCCGAGACCGCCTCTGTGGGATCGGCGCCCACCATTTGCAGGCTCTCGGTCACCGACACGCGGCGGGACTCCAACCGGGAGACCTCAGCGATCAACCACTCCAACTCCACGGTGGCGCGGAGCGCGGTCTCATCGGCCTGCCCGATGGCTTCCCGGATCCGCCCGGCTTCTTCCGCCAACTCCCGCGACCTCTCCCTTGAGGCCCGGTCGACCGAGGCCAGCACGTCCCGCCGGGCGCACATCAACTCGAGCGCCGCTCCAGCCAACTCCGCCACCTCCCCGGAGTAGTCCGGGGAGGACTCCTCGGGTAGGTAGGAGACCTTTGTCAACTCCATCACGACCCTCTCGTAGCGAGCCCGTCCCAGCCGCCGTTCTTCCCTAAGACGGGTGAGTTCGGTGATTCGGGACCGGTACTCCTCGTCGGCCGCCGTCCGATCCTGAGAGGCTCGCTCCAATCGCTCGGCTAGTCGCCGCGCCTCGCCGGTGGCATCCAGCCGCCCGCCGCGCAACTGAGCGATCCGCCGTCCCAACTCGGACAGGCGGATCCGGCGCGCCGCTTCCCCCTCCCTGAGAGAGTCCCGCCGCTCGGTCAAACGGCGCTCCTCCCCCTGCAGTTCCGTCCAGCGCGACACCAGCCGATCCAGCTTCTGCTGGCGCTCCAGCAACACACCCTGGCGTTCGCTCCAGCGGGCGGTGGCCTCTTCCCGGCCTTCCTCCCCCAGCCGCGCCTCTGTGCCCAGTCGCCGCGCCTCCTCCTGGAGGTCGTCGCAGAATGTGTTAGCCTCCTCCGCCTCGGCCAAGGCTTCCACCAGGTCAGGCATGCGGACCCCGCCGCGCAGGCGGATCCCACGGGCGGTTACCAGGTCTCCCCGGCGGGTAACCGCTCGAAGGCGAGGATGGCTCCCCACCACTTCCCACCCGGTTCGCCAGTCTTCCACCAGGACCACATCGCCCAAGAGCCGCATCGCCAGAACGGATTGGCGGTCCTCTTCCAGAAGGTCCAGGAGAGGCACCAACTTGCTCCCGGACGAGGCTGCCGACCGGGCGTGGCTCTCCGGGCGCCCGGGAAAGCGCAGGCTGACCATCGAGACGGATCCGTCGGCGCCTTCTACCTCTCCCAACCTGTCCACCGCGTTGCCAAGCCCCACGGGTCCCTCGAAGACCGCCGCTTCGGCCCATCTCTCCAGCGCTGCCTCCACCGCCGCGGCCAGCTCCCCGGGGACGGAGAGCAGTTGGGAGACCCATCCCGCCCATCCGCTCAGAGCTTCCACCTGCCTTCTCCGGGCGGGATCCCGGGCCTTCAAGGCCTCCCGGGCCACCTCCAGCCTCCCTGCCGCTTCGGCCATGACCGCGCGGGCCTCAGCTACCCGCTCCTCCGCCGCCCGCAATCGCGACCGCATCTCCCTGGCCAGCCGGACCGCCCTTTCCATCTCTTCCCCCCCGGCGCGGAACAGAGCCTCCGCCTCGGCCAGCGCCTGCTCAGCCTCCTCCATCCGGGAGTCCAGGCCCTCCCCGGTGGCAGCCAGCTCGGCGAGTCGGGACTCCACCCCTTCCAGTTCCCCCGTATCCCTCTCCCCGGCGGCCTCCAATGCGGCCAACTCACTCTCCAGTCCCCCCAGTTCCGCCTCCGCCCCAGCCCCCCGCAGGACCGCCAGCCTCCGTTCCTCCCTGGCCAGCCGGGCCTCCGCTGAACGGGCCCTCTCGACGGCCAGTTCGCAGGACGTTATCCGGTCCTCCACCCTCCCCAGCCCCTGCTCCAGGGAGAGACGCTCGTCGGCCAGCGACCGTCCCAGAGCCTCCACCTGGCGCCGGCGCCGGCGGGCCTCGGTCCGCAGGGCTGCCACCTCCGATAGACGACGCAACCGTTCGGTGACCATCTCCCAATCCCGCAACGCCCCGTCTGCCGGATCGGATCGGAGATCCTCGAGGGTGGCTTCGATCTCCGAAAGCGCCCCTAGGCCCCTCTCACGGTCCGCGATTGCCTCCGAACGCTTATCTTCCCACCCTGTGCGGCCTGACACGGCGGTGGCCAGTTGCTCGTCGAGTTCCCGGAGCCGCTTTCCCTCCAGATAGATGCGCAACGCCCTGATCTCTGCCGACAGGTGCTGATACCGTCCCAGCGCCTCGGCCTGCCGACGCAACGGGCGCATCCTCCGTTGCTTGTCCGAAATCAGATCTCCGATGCGATCCAGATCTGCGCCGGTGGACTCCAGGCGCCGGACCGCCTTGTCCCGGCGCCAGAGGTGCTTGCCCACTCCCGCCGCCTCCTCCAAGACCTTCCGGTGTTCGGAGGGAGATGCATTCAGGACCCGTTCGATCTGGCCCTGGCCCACCAGCGCATACTGGCTCTTCCAGATACCCGCCTCGGCCAGCAATTCGGTGATGTCCACCAGCCGGCACGAGACCCGGTTGATCTCGAACTCGGACTCACCCGAGCGGTGGTAACGGCGGGTAACCGAGACCTCCGGACGATCGATCGGCAGGAGACCCGAGGTGTTGTCGAACACCAGCGTCACCTCGGCCCTGGAGGAGGCCGGCAGGGTGGCCGTCCCGCAGAAGAGCAATTCGTCGGAGCGGTCGGCGCGAAGCGTCCGGGTTGACTGGCGCCCCGTGGCCCATGCCACCGCATCCACGATGTTGGACTTTCCCGAACCGTTGGGGCCGACGATCACCGTTATCCCCGGACCAAACTCCAGAGTGGTCCGCTTGACAAAGGACTTGAACCCGGCGAGAGTGATTGACTTCAGGAACATCCGCAAACCAAATTAATGGATGCGCGCCTCTTTCGGTGGTTTGTTCCCTCGATGGCCCCTCTCAGGGGGCTATCTGGCACTCGGGACAGAAAAAAGAGGACCGGGCGCCGATCACCATCCTCCGGATCGAGGACTCACAGGTTCGACAGGGCCGCCCTTCCCTGCCGTACACCCGCAGATACTCGAGGAACTCCCCGGCCCGGCCATCCGGCAACAGGTAGGCCAGGTCATCCAGGCTGGTGCCTCCCCGGCTGATCCCCTCCGCCAGAACCGGGCGCACCTCGGAGCGGATCCGGCCCACCTCCTCCTCCGACAACCCTCCCGAACGGCGGGATGGGTGGATCCCCGCCCGGTGAAGCACCTCGTCGGAGTAGATGTTCCCCAGGCCCGCCACGAAGCGCTGGTCCAGGAGCAGGCTCTTCACCGGGATGGTCCGCGACCTCATCGCGTCGAAGAACCAACCGGTCGAGGGGAGTTCCTCCCAGGCGTCGGCGCCCAGCCTGGCCAGGGTGGAACCATCCAACTCCTCGGGGGTGAACACCGCCACGAACCCGAAGGTCCTCGGATCGACCAGGCGCAACAACGGGCCCGACTCCATCTCGGCCCAAAAGCGGGTGTGGACTTCTTTCGGATCACCCGGTCGGCATAGGAGGATCCGTCCCGACATCCCCAAATGCATCACCCAGGTGAGACCGGCGTCCAGCCCGATCAGCAGGAACTTTCCGAGCCGACCCACCCGAAGGACGCGACGTCCCACCAGCCGGTCCTCCACATCGGTGCAACGGGCATGGCGGCGGGCCGTGCGGGGATGACATATCCGGGCGGACGCCACCCTGCGACTCTCGAGTTCGGGCAGGATGGCCCTGCGCACCGTCTCCACTTCCGGCAGTTCGGGCATTCTTCGCTCAGATCAGGAGTGCTTTCGGCGCGTTCTCCGCCACCGCCACCATTGAGGGGCCTGCTGTGGCTCATCTACCGTCGACGCCTCCGTGACCGCGGGCGTCGGTTGAGACCGGGCCGGGGCCGCATCGGAGTAGAGGGCCTCGACGGCGCGCCTCGCCGCCTCTTGCTCAGCCTGGCGCCGGGCGGATCCTTTACCGACTCCAAACCTTTCCCCCTCCACCCAAACCTCCGCCTCGAACCGGGGAGCATGGCTGGGGCCCTCCCCGCTGCTCCGGTATTCGGGCACCTTTCCCTCCGAGGCCAACAACTCCTGGAGTTGGGTCTTGGCGTCCTGTGCGTCGGGCGTGGCCGCCTGGGCATCGATCATTGCCCGCCAGTGGGTCATCACCAACCGCTCGGCCGGTTTCCATCCGCCATCCCGGTAGACCGCCCCGATCACAGCCTCCATGGCGTCGGCCAGGATGCTTGGCTTGCGGCGACCGTCCGACTGTTCCTGGCCCTTGCCCAGTCGGAGAGCCTCTCCCAACTCGAGAGCTTCCGCGACTCGCGCCAGCGACTCCTTTCTCACCACCTCCGCCCGCACCCGGGTCATCTGACCCTCCTTGAGAGAGGGATATTCCCCGAAGATGTGGCGGGTGACCACCATCTGCAGAACGGTGTCACCCAGAAACTCCAGCCGCTCGTTGTCGGGGGTGTTCATCTCGTTGGCATAG
This sequence comes from Acidimicrobiia bacterium, assembly GCA_012270885.1. GTDB lineage: Bacteria > Actinomycetota > Acidimicrobiia > Spongiisociales > ZC4RG35 > Bin76. The sequence continues at coordinate 17,153 of JAAXHN010000073.1, forward strand.
GAGCTGTGGGTGAGAGCGTTCAGCAACAACTCAGGCGAGGAAAAATGATAACCCAGACGCCTTTGCAGATGGTTCAACGGCAGAGGAATCTCTCCCCGATCCGCTCCGGAAGCCGGTACACCGAACCCTCGTTCGCCATCTGCAGCGCCTTGGTGATGGCCGCCCTGCGGGCGTGTCCGTGCGCTATGACCGCGATCCCCTTGGCCCCCACCAGATGAGCCCCGGCGTGACGGTCGTCCATCAGCTTACGGCCCTGTGCCGAGAACTGTGGTCGCACCTTCTCCTCGGTCTCGGGTTCGCTCTCCGCCAGCAACGAGAAGAAGGCCTTAGCGGACATCACCACCGACGCCTCCACCGTCTTCAAGAAGACATTCCCCGTGAAGCCGTCGGTGACGATCACATCCATCATCCCAGTGGCGAAGTCACTCCCCTCGACATTCCCCACGAAGTTCACGTGGGCCTTGCGAAGGAGGGCAAGCCCCTCTCTCTCCATCTCTCTGCCCTTTGAGTCCTCCGAGCCGTTGTTGAGCAGTCCCACCCGGGGATTCTCGACGCCGGCGGTGGTCTCGGCCACCACCGATCCCATCACCGCGAACTCCACCAATTGGCTGGGCCGCACCACCAGGTTGGCGCCCGCGTCGCACAGGACCGTGGGGTTCCACGGAATGGTCAGGAGGCTGGCAATTGCGGGCCTCGACACCCCCGGCAGCCGGCCGATACCCACCGCCGCCACCGCCAGGGAAGCGCCGGTGGAGCCTGCCGAGACGAACCCGGCAGCCTCCCCCGAGGAGACCAGGTTCCCGCACACGACCACCGAAGACTCCGGCACCTCCCGGATGGCCTTGATGGGGAAGTCCCCCATTCCCACCACTGCCGGAGCATGCACAATCGGCAACTCCGCATCGTGGCCTTCCAGCTCTCTTTGCAGGTCGGGGCGATTCCCCACCAAGAGCACGTCGATCCCCTGGGCAGCCGCCACCACTGCTCCGGCTACCGTCTCCCGAGGGGCGAAGTCACCCCCGCCTGCATCCAGGGCGATGGTGGGCACTACTCGACTTCGACTATTTCACGTCCTCGATAGCTACCGCACTCCTGACACGCCCTGTGAGGCAGCCGGGGAGCCTGGCACTGCGGGCAACGGGAAAGAGTGGGCAGGCGGACCTTCCAGGCCGCCTTTCTGTGCCTGGTGCGCATCTTGGAACTCTTTTTCTTGGGAACAGCCATGAGGCGACTCTCCTATAGGAAGTTGGACAGGACCGAAAATGGAGACGGCCGATCCTCAACAACACATTTACATGCTTCTGCGTTCAAATGGATGCCGCATTCGGAGCAGATCCCGCGACAGTCCTTCTCGCACAGAGGCGCAGTCGGCAAAGAGAGTACCACCTCGTCGACGACAATCCCATCTAGGCGGAGCCATCCGTCCTCCGTGATGCAATAGCCGTCGGAATCCGGAAGGCGTCTCACCGTCCGGTCCAGAGCAACAACCCGCTCCTCCTCCCACTCCTCCAGGCACCGGTAGCATCTCACCTGGGCACCCACTGCCACTGTCCCGCTCACCCGAATCCCGTCGTGACTTCCCTCTAGTACCAGGTCAGCCCGGGCCCTTTCGGCTTTGACCACGGGCATCTCCACTGCCAGGGGGACATCCCACCGACGGCGGTCGGTCCGTCCCGGGGTCCCGAGAATGTGCGATACTTGAACCTGCCCCGCAGAGCCCATCAGATGGGCGGGGCAGGATCTGCCGGTCGGGAACGGTGGAGAACGGTGCGGGTGGCGCTCACCCTCGCCGCCAGGTCACCGATGAGGGTCTCCAGTGATTCCAGGACCGCGTCGGCCATGTCCTCGGCTTCCAACCGGGTCCTCCGCGCTTCGCCCTCGGCCCTGCGGACCAGCGCATTGGCCTCGGCGACCGCCTCCTCCAGGATGTGGGATTGGCTGACCAGCCGCTTGGACTCCGAACGCGCCCGATTGATGATCTCCTCGGCCTGCTCATTGGCGCGGCGCATGAATGTCTCCCTCTCACGAACCATCCAGCGAGCGGCCCGCAACTCTTCGGGGAGGCCTCTCAGCAGGATCTCGAGGCGGGACAGCATCTTCTCCCGGTCGACCAGAGCATTGTGGGAGAGCGGGAGGGAACGGGCCTGACGGACCTCGTCGATCAGTTCCTCCACCATCCCCAGCAGGTGACCCACCGAGGAGCGAACCGGCACCACCTCGGACGGCTGGCTGAGAGGGATCTGCTCATCGGTCATTAACAACGCTCCTTCATAGCTTTGGCGACATCGTCGGGAACCAGTCCCTGCACCGACCCTCCCAGGGCCGCGACTTCCCGGATCAGCGAGGATGAGAGGAAGCTCCACTCCGGACGGGTGGGCATGAACATGGTGTCAATTCCCCCCACCGTCTGATTCATCTGGGCCATCTGCAACTCGCTGTCGAAGTCGCTCACCGCCCTTAGGCCCTTGACCAGCACCGCCGCCCCCTCCTGGCTGGCGAAGTCCACCAGGAGGCCCTGATAGTGGCGGACCACCACCTGCGGAAGGTCCGAGAGAGCGTTCTGCAGGAAACCCACCCGTTCCTCAAGTGTGAAGAAGGACTGCTTGGAAGGGTTGGTCACCACCCCCACCACCACCCGGTCGAACAACCGTGCGCACCGGCGTATCACATCCACATGCCCGCTAGTGGGCGGATCGAAACTGCCCGGACAGAGAGCGACTGTCAACCTCTACTCCTTGAGATATCTGATTATTTCGGTATCGCCGTGTCGGCGCCGGTCCTCTATGTCAAACCCCTTGGCCACCGGAACGTCATCGTTCGCCCTTCGGGTGACAACTGCAACGGCTCCCCGGCTCATCAGGCCCGACACTTTCTCAAGCACCCCGACCACATCCTCCGATGATATATCCCAGGGCGGGTCGGCAAAGACTATATTGAACCGCCGCCCCTCCCTCGGGTCAGCCAGGTAGCTCTCCACACTGGAGGAAAACACCTCGGCGGCCTCCCTGGCTCCCGCGGCATCCAGGTTCGAACGGAGCGCCGCCACCGCCGGCCGCCACCTCTCCACGAACACCGCCGATCTACCACCCCGGCTCAGCGCCTCGATCCCGAAACTCCCGGAACCGGCGTAGAGGTCCAGGATGTCCGCTCCTCTCGCCCGCTCCCCCAGCGCCGAGAAGATCGACTCTCGAACCCGTCCGGTGGGAGGCCGCGTGCTCCGACCACGGGGCGCGCTGAGCCGGAGCCCCCGATACCGGCCGCCGATCACCCTCATCATGAGTCGAACAGCCATTGCACGTCGTCACCCAGGATTACTGCGATCTCCTTGGCCAGCAGAGGATGCTCCAGCAGGTAGGGATCGCTCTCCACCAGGCTGTCGGCGGCCCTCTTGGCGCGCTTCATCGCGGAGAGATCGCGAAGGATGTCGGCCAGTTTGAGATCCCCCATTCCCGACTGGCGGGCCCCGAACACCGCTCCCTGGCCCCTGATCTGGAGGTCCTCTCGCGCCAGTTCCAGGCCGTCGGTGGTCCGGGCCATCGCCTTCATACGCCGGGTTGAGTCGGGGGTGGCAGAGTCGGCCACCAGGAGACACCGGCCCGGGTGTCGGCCCCGCCCCACCCGGCCCCTCAATTGGTGGAGTTGGGAGAGCCCGAACCTCTGGGCGTCGGTGATCACCATCACAGTGGCGTTGGGGATGTCGATCCCCACCTCTATGACTGTCGTGCTCACCAACACGTCGGTCTCCCCGGAGCGGAACCTCGCCATGACCGCCTCCTTATCGGCACTCGAGAGCTGTCCGTGCATCAGGTCGATCGTGAGGTCGGGAAGGACCGATGTGATCTCCCGGTACTGGGAGGTGACCGACTGCACATCCAGTTTTTCGCTGTCCTCGATCAGCGGGCAGATCACAAACGCCTGGCGCCCCTTGGACACCTCCTTGCGGATGGCCCCGTACACGGCGGAAAGCCCTTCGGGGGTCTTTTGGATCACCCGGGTCTTCACCGGGGAGCGTCCCGGTGGCATCTCGTCGATGTTCGACAGCACCAGGTCTCCATAGAGCGTCATCGACAGGGTGCGGGGAATGGGCGTGGCGGTCATGATCAGGAGGTCCGGCTGCCGATCGGCCCCCTTGTGCTTGAGAGTGCTCCGCTGGGAGACCCCGAAGCGATGCTGCTCGTCCACCACCACCACTCCCAGCCGCCGGAACCGTATCCCCTCCTGGATGAGAGAGTGGGTGCCGACCACGATCTGGGCTTCGCCCTCCGCCATATCCTCCTGCACCCGGGCACGGCCCGGGTCGTCCAGGTAGTTGGCAGCCGCCCGGGAGGAGGTCAAAAGCGCCACCCGCACCGTGACGCTCCCGCTGGCCTGGAATAGGGATCCCATGTGACGGCCTCCCACCTGGGGGCGGGCCACGGGTGGCGAAAGCCCCGCCTGGCTGAGCATCTCCCGAAGAACCAGATACAGCTGCTCGGCAAGCACCTCGGTGGGCGCCATGATCGCCCCCTGGTTCCCCGAGCCCACCGCAGCCAGAAGGGCGGCGAGCGCCACCACCGTCTTGCCGGACCCCACCTCTCCCTGGAGCAACCGGTGCATGGGTCGGCCACCCTCCAGGTCCTCCCCAATCTCTCTCATCACCCTCTTCTGCGCGCCGGTCAGGTCATAGGGAAGGCCGTCCAGGAAGTCGGTGACCAGCTGACACTCCAGTTGCTGGGAGATTCCCTCCTGCTCTTCCACCAGCCGGTGGCGGGTCAGGGCCAGCGCCACCTGGATGCGGAAGAGTTCGTCGAACACCAGCCTCCTCCGGGCCTCCCGGGCGTCATCCATGCTCCTGGGAAAGTGAATGTTCGCAAAGGCCCGATCCCTGTCCATGAATCCCCCCGTCTCCAGAACCGAGCGGGGAACGGGATCGAGAATTGGCCTGGCCCTCCGCAGGGCATTGCCAACCGCGGAGCGGATGCGCACCGGGGTCATCTCCCCCATCGCCGAGTGGACCGGAACTATTTTGCCTTCGAAGCTCCCCTCGTCAGAGGAGATCAACTCCACATCCGGGTTGGTCATCTGGGGACGACCCCGGAAGGTGGTCACCTTCCCCGAGAAGGCCGCCACAGTCCCCGGGCCGAGTTGGCGGGCACGAAAACGCTGGTTGAAGAAGGTGATCTCCATCCGCTGGATCCCGCCCAGCCCCCGATCCGACCCCGGTCCCCCTGGGTGGGAGTCCTGGACCGTCACCTTCAGCATCTCCCTGGGTCCTCTCCGGCCCGTGGTGCGCCGGTAGGACCTCACCACCTCGGCTATCAGGGTGGCCTCCCCGTCAATGGGAAGCCCGGAGATGGGAACCACCAGGGAGCGGTCCAGATACCGGTGGGGGAAGTGCTGGAGCAGGTCTGCCACCGAGCGGACTCCACTCTTGGCCAGCATCCCGGTTTGCCGGGGACCGATGCTGTGGACCCTCTCCACACTCACACCCTGAAGGTAGGCCAAACTACGGCCCGGGCCGGAGGGCCGGGAGTCCTGAGGGGATGACCCTCGCCCCCCTGCGGGGGAACCCGCTTCTACCGTCTGGTTCGCCATCTCATCACTGGTTCGCTATTCTTGTGGCTCGGAGGAAATCCATGGCGTACCAATGCGAGGTCTGCGGGCGCAAACCGTCCTTCGGCAAGACCGTGACCTTCTCTCACAAGCGAAACAACCGTCGGTGGCGTCCCAACATACAGCGGATCAGAGTGCGCCGGGGGTCAAACACCCGCAGGGCCCGGGTCTGCACTTCTTGTATCAAAGCAGGAAAGGTGGAAAAGGTCTGAGGTGCAGGGAGTCGTCAAGACCTACGATCCGGAGACAGGGATCGGAGTGATCGTTTGCGACGACGACCGAAGCACGGTTCTTCTGCGACCGGGTTCCCTGGAAGGCTCCATCTTCCGCTTTCTCCGCCAGGGGCAGCGGATCGTGTTCGAAACCGATCAAGAGGGAGACCGCTCCTTCGCCCACACCATTCGAATGGGCCAGGACGGATATTGACCCCCAAGGAGGAAACGTGGCTGTCGCTTACATACTGATCCAGACCGAAGTGGGAAAAGCCGAGCAGGTGTCGCGCAACGTGAGAGCGATCGCCGGGGTACGGGAAGCCGAGAACGTCACCGGCCCCTACGACGTGGTCGTCAAGGTGGAGGCAGAGGGCGTGGACCAACTGGGGCGGCTGGTGGTTTCCGAAATCCAGATGATCCAGGGCATCACCCGCACACTCACCTGCCCGGTCGTCCGCCTCTAAACCGACTCCTCTCCCTCCCAACCCATCCCCCTGCCCATGGCAGACAACGGTTCCATCTCAATGAAGGGATAACCGCCATGACCTATTCGAATCTCACCGTGGTCCAACACCCCCTGGTGGTTCACTACCTGACCGTGATCCGCGACCGGCGCACCGGTCCCGGGGAGTACCGGGAGATGACCCGGAGGCTTTCCTGGCTGCTGGTGGCGGAGGCGACCGCAGACCTGCCGCTGCTACCCACCGAGATCGAGACCCCCATGGAGGGCGGGTTCGTCGGGGGTCGGCTCGCCAAACCCACCGTGCTGGTGCCCGTCCTCCGGGCCGGGCTGGGGATGGTGGAAGGAGCCCTGGACCTCCTGGGCGAATCCAGCATCGGTTACATCGGCTTGCAGCGGGACGAGGAGACCGCCCGGCCGGTCGGCTACTACAACAAACTCCCATCCGTGTCCGGCGCGCGAGTGCTGGTGCTCGAGCCCATGCTGGCCACCGGCGGTTCCCTGGCGGCGGCCGTGGATCTCGTCAAGGCGGACGGAGCTGACGACATCGTATGTGTCTGCGTGGTCACCTGTCCGGAGGGTGTAGAGACCATGGCCCGGCGCCATCCCGACACCCTGGTCATCACCGCCGGTCACGACCGGGAGTTGGATCCCAGCAAGTACATCCTCCCCGGTTTGGGCGACATGGGAGATCGGCTCTTCGGCACTCCCCACTGAGGGACTGTGCGGAACACGCCGGACTTCGAGGAGGCGGTCCTGGAGGTGCTCTGCGGCCTTCCGGAGGGAGAGGTGATCAGCTACGGGGAACTCGCCGCCGCGGCCGGTTATAGAGGCGCCGCCCGGGCGGTGGGAAACCTGTTGAGGGCCACCGCCGATCCGGCGCCATGGTGGAGGGTGATCAGGGCCGACGGCCGGCTGGTGGCGCCAGACGCCGGTAAGCAGGCCGAGAAGCTGCGAGAAGAGGGCGTGGCCGTGGAGGATGGACACGTGGTCTTCGGAGTGAGGGGCGGTTCGTGAGTCCCCATCCCCTGGAACGGGCGGTGGTGCTGGTGCTCGACTCCTGCGGAGCGGGCGAGGCGCCCGACGCCCACCGGTACGGAGACTCAGGTGCGGACACCCTGGGCAACGTGGCCCGGGAGGTCGGCGGACTGGCGCTTCCCAATCTCGGCGCAGCCGGCCTCGGAACCCTCCATCCCGGCCTCGAGGGCGTTCCGCCCACGACCCGACCCTCCATGGCCTTCGGGCGCATGGCCCCGGCATCGGCGGGAAAGGACTCCACCACCGGGCACTGGGAGATCGCCGGGCTTCCTGTCACCCGCCCCTTCGGCCTATTTCCGGACGGTTTCCCGGCGGAGTTGGCCGAACCCATCGAGGCCGAGTTCGGAAGGAAGTTCCTGGGTAACGTGGCCGCCTCCGGCACCACCATCATCGAGGAGTTGGGTGAAAGGCACCTGGCCACCGGTCGGCCCATCCTCTACACCTCTGCCGACTCGGTGTTCCAGATCGCCTGCCACACCGACGTGCTGAGCGTCGCGGAGTTGTATGGCTTATGCGAGATCGCCCGTCGCCACTGTGATGAATACCGGATCGGAAGGGTGATTGCCCGGCCCTTTGTGGGAGAACCGGGTAACTTCCGGCGCACCTACGACCGAAAGGACTTCTCGATGCTCCCGCCTGCTTCCACCCTGCTGGACCAGGTGTCGGAAGCCGGGATGACCGTGTGGGGCATCGGCAAGACCGAGGACCTGTTCTGCGGCAGGGGACTCACCCGGTCCCAGCACACCGAGGGCGACGCCGACGGGCTGAAGAAGACCGTGGCGGCTCTCTCCGCCATGACGTCGGATGGAACCGCCGGTCTGGTCTTCACCAACCTGGTGGACCTGGACATGCGTTACGGTCACCGCCAGGACCCCCACGGCTATGCGGCGGCGCTGGAGAGAATCGACTCCGCGATTCCCTCGTTGTCCGGGGCCCTGGGAGGAAGTGACCTCCTCTTCATCACCGCCGACCATGGCACCGATCCCACCGGCGACTCCACCGACCACACCCGGGAGTACGTCCCCCTGCTGGTGGGGGGCCGCAACGCGGCCGGGGTCGATCTGGGAATCCGGAGTCGCTACTCGGATGTGGCCGTGACCATCGCCGAGGGCTTTGGGCTGTCTCGGATCGGAGAGGGAACCTCCTTCTGGAAGGAGGTAGCGTGAAGTTCACCGCCGTAGAACTGATCGAACGCAAGAGAGACGGCCTGGCGCTGTCGTCCGAACAGATAGAGTGGCTGATCTTGGGTTTCACCTCCGGCGAGGTGACCGACTACCAGATGGCGGCCATGGCCATGGCCGTATATCTGCGAGGTCTGGACGCGAGGGAGCTCTCGACGTGGACCGACGCCATGCTGCATTCGGGCGAGACCCTGGACCTGTCGGGCCTGCAGGGCCCCAAGGTGGACAAGCACTCCACCGGAGGCGTGGGAGACAAGGTGACCATCCCGCTCCTGCCCATGGTGAGGGCCTGCGGAGTTCTCGCTCCCACCCTGACCGGGCGCGGCCTGGGTCACACCGGGGGAACCCGGGACAAGCTGGAGGCGATTCCCGGGTTGACCACTTCCCTGAGTTCCGACCGCTTCATGGGGGTGCTTCGGACCCACGGCATGGTCTACGGAGGACAGTCGGAGAATCTGGCGCCCGCCGACGCCAAACTCTATGCGCTTCGGGACGCCACCGGCACCGTTCCCTCCCTTCCCCTGATCGCCTCCTCGATCATGTCCAAGAAACTGGCCGAAGACCTGGACGGCCTGGTACTGGACATAAAGACCGGCGCGGGGGCGTTCATGCCCGACCCGGCCCGGGCCCGGGAGCTGGGCACCACCATGGTCGGCCTGGGAAAGGCGCACGGGGTGGCTACCACCGCCTTCCTGACCAGCATGGATTCTCCCCTGGGTAGAGAAGTGGGCAACGCCTGCGAAATCGCCGAATCGATCCGGACCCTTCGCGGCGAGGGACCCGCGGACCTTTGGGAGGTCACACTGGCCCTGGGGTCGGAGATGTTGCTTCTGGCAGGAAGGGCCTCCGATGAGCCCGCCGCTCGCCGGATGCTGACCCAGGCGGTGGAGTCCGGGGAGGCCGTGGAGATATTCCGAGGGGTGGTGCAGGCGCAGGGAGGGGATCCGGCGGTGGTGGACGACCCAACCCTCCTGCCCGCGGCCACCCGGCGCGCCGAGGTGCGGGCGGCGGAGTCAGGCTGGGTCTCGGCATGCCACGCCCTGACGGTGGGCATCGCCGCCACCCGCCTGGGAGCGGGACGGGAACGCAAGGAGGACTCGATCGACCCGGGAGTGGGAATCCGGATCCTGGCCAAGCCGGGTGATCGGGTGGAGAAGGGCCAGACCCTGGCCGAGGTGTCCTACGATGAGGAGAGTCGATGGGACGCGGTGCGGGACTACCTGGCGGGCGCCTGGTCGATAAACGAGCAACCGCCGGACACCGCGCCTTTAATTGGAGAGAGAATCAGAAGCAGCGAGATGGCCTGAAAAATGCCAGCGACCGACCTGTACGAGAGACTGGAGACCGCCGCCCAAGCGATAGCCGAGGCCACCGACCGTCCCCGACATGACGTAGTGGTGGTCCTCGGGTCCGCCTCGGGGGACTTCCCGGAACACCTGGATGAGGCCGTTGCGGTTCCCTACCCCAGGATCCCGGGCTTCCCGGTCCCGGCCGTCAGAGGCCACGCCGGGACCCTCTATTCGACCTCGTTCGGACCGAACCGGGTGATAATGCTCTCGGGGAGGGTCCACGCCTACGAGGGCTACAGCACCGATGTGCTGACGTTTGCGGTGCGGGCCTCACTGATGGCCGGATGCCACACTCTGGTGGTGACCAACGCCGCCGGAGGCTGCGGCGACGGCATGATCGCCGGATCGATAGTGGCGATCTCCGACCACATCAACCTGGCGGGCATCAATCCGTTGGTGGGTCCCAACGACTCCCGGCTGGGGACCCGGTTTCCCGACATGTCCGACACCTACACCCCCCGGCTGCGGCGACTGGTCCTGGACGTCGCCGCCGAACAGGACATCGCCATCTCGGAAGGGGTGTACGCCTGGTTCTTGGGGCCGACTTTCGAAACGCCCGCCGAGGTCGAGATGGCCCGACGCCTGGGCGCCGACCTGGTGGGCATGTCCACCGTGCCCGAGGTGATCTGCGCCCGCCACATGGAGCGGCAGGTGATCGGGCTGTCGGTGGTGACCAACCTCGCCGCCGGGATCGCTGACCACCGTCTCACCCACGAGGACGTGTCGGCCACGGCGGAGCTGGTGAAAGAGGACTTCAGCCGGCTGCTCATCGCCCTCCTCCCCCGGATTTAGGACCCTGCGGGGCTAGTAACCTTAGGCGCGCCCATGCGGATACTGGTGTGCGTCAAGCAGATTCCCGACCCGGCCAACCCCTCCCGATTTGATCCGGAAAGCCATCTGCTGGTCCGCACCGAGGACCAGATCCTCGACGACACCGACCGCTACGGCGTCGAGATGGGCCTGAGACTGGCCGAGGCCCACGAGGGGACGGTCACCCTGGTCTCGATGGGTCCCGTGGGACGCGCCCAGGGTATCCGCCAGGCACTGGCGATGGGCGCCGACCGAGCAGTGATGATCGAGGACGAGGCCCTGGCGGGCGCCGACGCCCTGACCACCGCCCGGGTGCTGGCAGCCGCCATCCAACGCATCGGATACGACCTGGTTATATGCGGCCCCGAGTCCACCGATGGGTACTCGGGAGTGGTGCCCCAGATGATGGCCGAACTGCTGGGCGTGGCGGCTCTCACCTATGCAACCCGGGTGGAGGTCTCCGGCGACCGGGTCACGACACACCGCCAGACCAGCGCCGGCTACGACGTGGTCACCGCCGACCTTCCCGCCCTGGTCTCGGTGACCGCCGGGGTGGTGGAGCCCCGCTATCCCACTTTCCGCGGGATAATGCAGGCCAAGCAGAAGCCCACCGAGACCCTGGAAGTCGCCGACCTGGGAGTGGAGGTCTCGGTCGGCCAGGAGGTGGTCTCGGTGGCCCCCGCACCGGAACGGGCGGCCGGAGTGGTGGTGGAGGATGAGGGCGAGGGGCATCTGGTCATCCTAGAGAAACTCCAGGAAGCAAAGGTCGTGTAGCCATGGCGGAGATCTGGGTCTTCTGCGAGGAGACGGACGGAGCGCCTTCCACCCTGGGACTGGAACTTCTGGCCAAGGCGCGCAGCCTGGGAGAGCCAACCGTGCTGTATGCAGGTGGCGGATCGGCCCAGGCCTGGGAGACCGTGGGAGATCACGGGGCGGTGAGGGTGCTCCACTTCGACCACGGGGACATGCTGGCCGCGGCGCCGGTGGCGGCGGCGATTGCTGCCCAGGCCGGAGAGCAATCCCCCGAAATGATCCTCTTCGGACAGGCCTACACCGACCGGGATGTGGCCGGTCGGCTGTCGGCCCGGCTGGGTCTTCCGGTTCTCTCCAACGCGGTGGATGTGACCCTCGAGTCCGACGGGTCTGCTACCACCCGCCACGAGATCTCGGGAGGTTCTGAAATCGCGGTGGCTGCCTTTCGGGCGCCCCGCCCCCACCTGGCGATCGTCCGTCCCAAGTCTTTCCCGGCAGAGCCGGTCGGCGGGCCCCCTCCAGAGGTGGTCCCGATGGAGATTCCCGATGTGGGGGGAGCAGGCGCGATGGTCACCGAGCGCCACGCCCGGGAGAGGGAGGGACCCGACCTGGAGGAGGCGGCCGTGATCATCTCGGGTGGACGCGGGTTGGGAGCCGCCGAGCATTATTCGATGGTGGAATCCCTGGCCGCCCCGCTCGGCGCGGCCACCGGCGCCACCCGCGCCATCGTGGACGCCGGATGGGTGCCGTATGCCAAACAGGTGGGGCAGACCGGCAAGACCGTGAAGCCCGACGTCTACATCGCCTGCGGCATCTCCGGGGCCATGCAGCACCTGGTGGGAATGAAGGACGCCAAGACCATTATCGCCATCAACAAGGACCCCGACGCACCCATCTTCACCATCGCCGACCTCGGAATCGTGGGGGACGTTCATAAGGTGATGCCCAAGCTGATCGAGGAGTTGGGCGGCGGTTAGTTCCCCGGAGCGGCCGCGCGGCCGCGATCGACTCGGTGCCCATCGTTCCCGACTGGGAGTCCGCTCGCTGAAGTGAGGCGCGAGGAACCGGCGCGCGGGGCGCCGGAGCTTTATCATCAACCGGATAGAGCTATGGACCCCGGCCGACCGGGTGGTCCACATCTGGAAGAGAGGATCTGATTTTGGACGCTGGCAATATCGCTTGGATGATCACCGCTTGTGCCCTAGTGCTGTTCATGGTGCCCGGGCTCGCCCTCTTCTACGGTGGCATGGTGAACTCCAAGAACGTAGTGAACATGCTGATGATGAACGTGGTCACCATCCCCATCGCCACCATCATCTGGGTGGTGGTCGGGTACTCGCTAGCCTTCGGCGTCACGACTGGCGATGCAGGCATCATCGGCAACCTGGACAAGGTGGGCCTGACCGGCCTCGGTGACGAGGAGACCCTCTTCTCTGTTTTCCAGATGATGTTCGCCATCATCACTCCCGCCCTGATAGCCGGCGCAGTGGCCGGGAGGATGAAATTCGCATCCTGGGTGATCTTCGCGGCGCTCTGGTCTCTCCTGATCTATCCCGTGGTGGCCCACTGGGGATTCGCCGCCGACGGATTGCTGTACTCGTGGGGCGTCCGCGACTTTGCCGGGGGTCTGGTCATCCATGTCAACTCCGGAATCGCCGCCCTGGCGCTGATAAAGGTGCTGGGGCCCCGGCAGGACTTCGGAGTCGAACACCCCCCGCACTCCCTTCCCCTCACCCTGATCGGTACCGGGATCCTGTGGTTCGGCTGGTTCGGATTCAATGCCGGGTCGGCCCTGGCCGCCGACGGAGCGGCCGTCACCGCCCTGCTCAACACCCAGGTGGGGGCTTCCCTCGGGGCTTTCGGATGGATGGTCTCCGACTGGACCCGCCATCACAGACCCACGCTGCTGGGCCTCGCCTCTGGAGCCGTGGCGGGACTGGTGGCCATCACTCCGGCCGCCGGATTCGTGAGCCCGTCGGCAGCGATCGTCATAGGCGCCGCGGGCGGGTACATCTGCTCGTTGGTGGTGGGGCTCAAGGAGAGGTTCGGATACGACGACTCCCTGGATGTGGTGGGTATCCACATGGTGGGCGGAGTGATCGGCGGGGTGCTCACCGGAGTGTTCTCCTCAGCGGTGTACGGGGAATTCGACGGTCTCATCTACGGAGGCGCCGCATTCTTCGGCAAGCAGTTGGTGGGGGTGGGGGCCGTGATCGCCTTCAGCTTTGTCGCCACCTGGATCCTGGCCAAGATCCTGGACAGGACCATCGGCCTCCGCGCCGCCCGCGAGGACGAGATCATCGGCCTGGACATCGCCCAGCACGGCGAGGACGCCTACTGGATCCGCTAGGAAGTGAAATAACCACTACCCCCATGCCGTTAATAGAACGACGGGGGATTCCATTAGAGTTGCTCGTCGATCCGGGGGACGAACCCGGACAGAGAGCTACAAGGAGAATCCGATGACCGTTATCGACGACCTTCTCGCAAACAACACTCGCTATGCGGAGAGCTTCGACAAGGGCGACCTGCCCCTGCCTCCCGGGCTCGGCCTGGCGGTGGTTGCGTGCATGGACGCGCGCCTGGACACACACAGCCTGCTGGGGATCGCCGAAGGCGAGGCTCACGTCATCCGGAACGCCGGCGGGGTGGTGACCGACGACGCCATCCGGTCGTTGACCATCTCCCAACGCCTGCTGGGCACGACGTCGATCATGCTCATTCACCACACCGACTGCGGGATGCTGACCTTCCGCGACGATGACGTGAAGGACGCGATCACGGCCGATACCGGCCTGCGGCCGGCCTTTGCCCTGGAGGCCTTCGGCGACCTTGACGAGGACGTGCGACAGTCGATGGCGCGGATCCAGGCAAGCCCGTTCGTTCCCAACAAGGGCGACGTGCGCGGCTTCGTGTACGACTGCGCGACCGGGGAGTTGAACGAGGTCACCTGACCCTGTTTACAAGCATTTAGTCCCCGGTACGATCAACGGCCGGAAGGGGATCTGGGGGCATCCCGATGCTATGTTGACACCTGATGGCCCTTTTCGTGACGGTCCGGGAACGCCGAATGTGGCTCTGGGTCCTGGCGGCAGCGGTAGCTATCTACTCGACCCTTGGCCTGACGGGGACCCTGGCCCAGCGGACCAGCGAGGGCAGCGATCCCCTCGACGTCTTCCTGTTCTTCTTCGTGGTGGGCCTCCTGGGGTTGACAGTGCTGTCCTACGGCCTTCACATCCGGCCTCGAGGGGTCGAGATCGGGGTCCTGCTGGGGATTCTGATGGTCTATTTCATGATGTTCGCCCGGATGACGCTGGCAGAGCGGACCCATCTCATCGAATACAGCGTGCTGGCAACCTTCATACGCGAAGCGCTCTATGAAGGCAAGGCCGGGGGTCGATGCATCCCATCCCCCGGCCTCCTCGCCGTCCTGGTGACGACCCTGGTGGGGACCATTGACGAATACATCCAGGTGTTCCTGCCCAGCCGGGTGTTCGATCCCATCGACATACTGTTCAACTTCCTGGCGGCGATGACCACCGTAGTGGCCCTGGCGACCTTGGCCTGGATCCGAAGACGAACCCGGTCCCGCCACACGGGATGAGGACCGGACCTCACCTCAACACCCTTTCGGCCACATTTGGCCGGGATGGCCCGCCTATAGTCAAACAAGGAACCGGAACACGGGAGGTGGCATGATGAAAGCAGTCCAATCATCGGCCCTGCGGGAGGCGGGATTCACCGAGCCCCAGACAAATGCTCTAGCCATAGCTCTGGAGCCGTTGGCAACCAAGGAAGGCTTGAAGCGCGCCCTGGAGGTGCTCCGCAAAGACTGGAAGTGCTTCGCATTGACCTGCGGTGGATGAAATGGGCAGGGGGGGCCATCGGCTTGGCGGTGCTGGCAGAACTGGTCAGCGGCTTCTTTTCTTAGTTCATCGGCCGACCTCGCCCCGGCATGGAGGGGATCCCTACCTGATCCGCTGAGAGCGAATCTAATCCAGAAACTCGTCGAGACCGATGGTGAATCGATGGTGGCGGATCTTGGAGAGCGCCTTGCGTTCCATCTGGCGGATTCGCTCCTTGGTCACCCGGAACTCCCGGGAGAGTTCCCCCAGCGTCCAGACCTGGCCGTCCTCCAGCCCGAACCTGAGCCTGAGGATCTCTTGTTCGCGGTCTCTCAGGTTCTTGAGCACGTGGGCCAGGTACCTCTGCAGGAAGGCCAGGGTGGCGGCGTCCAGCGGATCCTTGGCGTTGAGGTCCTCCACCAGATCACCCACCGTGGTGCCGTCGTCTTCGGATCCCACCGGGTCCTGCAGGGAGACGGGACGCTGTGACAGCCTCAACAACCGCTCCACCAACTCCGGCGCGACCTCCAGGCGGGCGGCCAACTCGGCCGTGGTGGGCGGCCGTCCCAGTTGTTGGGTAAGCTCCCGGCGGGCGTCGTTGAGAGGTGGTATCAAGGCGGACAGGTAGGCGGGGACCCGTATAACCCGGGACTGCTCGGAGAACATCTTGATCATGGGTTGTCTGATCCACCAGACTGCGTAGGTGGAGAACCGAAAGCCCTTGCGGTGGTCAAAGCGCTCGGCGGCTTTCATCAGCCCCAGGTTTCCCTCCTGGATCAAATCCAGCAGGAGCGCCCCGTTCATGGAACCGAAGGTCTTGCGGGCGATGGAGACCACCAGCCGCAGATTGGACTCGACCATGGTGTTGTACGCCCTCTCCCCCTGTAGCACCCGTCGCTTGAGATCTAGACGCTCCGTAGCGGAAAGCCCCTTTTCCTCCAGTTTCTGCCGCGCCCGTACACCGCTCTCGATCTGCACGGCCAACTCCACCTCCTGTTCGGGCGTGAGGAGCGCGTAGCGCCCGATCTCCCTCAGGTACTGGGTGACAGGATCGCCCGGGGCCCCGGGCGAGGAGTATCCCGGCCGCTCCCGCCTCCCTCCCACATCCTCCACCTCCTCCACAACCCGAATCCCCTCCGCCGACAACCGGTTCATCAAGTCGATCCATCTTCCTTCGTCTTCCTGCGGTTCCTCCTTGAGCTCGTCCAGATCGGCCATCAGTTCGGAAACAGTCAGAAACCCCCGCTGGCGCCCCCGGCGAAGGATCATCCCCGTCCAGGCCTCGAAGCCCCCTCCCTTCGGGCTCATCGCAGGTCTCCGGTCAACTCCTGGCGGCGGCGCTCCAGTTCCACCACCTGCGCGAGGAGCCGGGGACGTAGGGGATCGTCGGCAGCCAGCGACCCCATCCGAGCTTCTATGGCGTCCGTCTCGCGCCGCAGCGCCGCCTGCCGGCACCGGATGACCAACGGCCTCGGATCGCCCGGCCTCAGGTCTTCGGCCGAGATCGCCAGCAACTCCCGGTCCACCTCATCGGGAGGGCCCTCCGGCTCCGAATCATCGGAGAAGTCTTCCCCTCTCCATGCAATCGGCGTGGGTTGGCCGATCGGGGTGACCCGCCAGTCGGCCTCCACTTGCTGGAATGCCTGGCGGTAGAGGTGCTGGCCGAACAGGGTGCTGTCGACCTCCAGTTCCCGAAGTGCGGGGTCGTTGGCCAGCACCGCCTTGAGAAGCTCACGCTCCACCGCCGCTCCCCGGTGAGAATGCCGAGCCCTCGCCCGGGGCGACGGCTTCCCGGAATCGTCGGGCCGGTTCGCACCCTTTCTCGCCGCTGCCCGGCGCACCACGGCCTGGACCTCGGAGAGGCCTGCACCGGCCATTCGCGACAGGGTCCGTTCGTACTGGGCCCTGGTGGCCTGGTCGGCCACCGCGGCCAGCAGTGGGCCCAACTCGTTAATCGCCCTGGCCCGGGACTCCGGATCGGTGATATCCACTCCCGCCAACCGTCTATCCATGCGGTATTGGAGAGCGGGACGGGAGTCGTCCACCGCCTGGCGTACCTCCTCCAGCCGGTCCTCCTGCAACAGATCGGCCGGGTCCTTCCCGTCGGGCAACTCGGCTACACGCAAATTGAGACGGCGCCCGCTGCGGCGGCTCACCCGCTCGCCTCTCAACACCGCGTCGGAACCCGCCCGGTCGGCGTCGAAGGCCAGGACGATCCGCTGTCCCAGGCGGCCCAGCACATCCAGGTGTTCCTCTCCCAGGGCGGTCCCGCAGGTGGCTACCGCCGACTCCATCCCGGCCCGGTGCATAGCGATGACGTCGGTGTACCCCTCCACCACCACCGCCTGATCGGACCGGCTGATTTCTCTCCGGGCCAGGTGAAGTCCGTAGAGCAGCCTGGACTTGCGATAGAGGGGCGTCTCCGGCGAGTTGAGGTACTTCGGCCCGTCGCCGCTCATCAGCCGGGCGCCGAATCCCACGGGGTCCCCCCGCAGGTCGTGGATGGGAAACATGATCCGGCCCCAGAAGCGGTCCCGGACCCCGTCATCGGAGGGGCCTCTGTCCCATCCGTGCCGCACCGCCAAGCCGGCACGTTCCATGACCGAGTTGGAGACCCCCGCCGATCGCAGTTCGGTCCCGAGAGACGGCTCTTCGGTGGGTGAGAAGCCCAGGCCGAACTTCTCGATCAGTCCCCGGTCGTAGCCGCGGGACCGCAGATAGGCGCGTGCGGGACCCGCATCGGCGGCGGAGAGAAGCCTCCGGGTGTAGAAGTCAACGGCTCGGCGCATCACGTCCACCAGGCGCTCGCGCTCGGCGGCCCTTTTCCCGTCTCCCGGCCGGTGGGCCAGGACGATTCCGGCCTGCCTGGCCAGGGCCTGGAGGGCATCGGGAAAGGAGAGGCCTTGGGTCTCCTGTGCCAGGGTGAACACATCCCCGCCCTTGTGGCACCCGAAGCAGTAGAAGAGACCCCGCGCCGGGTCTATGGAGAGAGACGGCGTCTTCTCCTGGTGAAAGGGGCAGAGCGCGGTGAAGCTCCGGCCCGACCGCTTCACCTTGGTGATGGCCGCGAACTGCTCCACCAGGTTGACCGCCGCTCGGACCCGCTCCCGGTCGTCATCCCCCCTAACCATGGGCTGTCATCCTAGCCCGGCCGCCGCTGCAGTGAAGGCCAGTTCCAGTCCGACCTCGTCGGCGACATTGGCCACGAACGGGACCGAGGGAACTCCCAGTTCGAAGTCCGAACGCAGCACGGTGGTGGAGGCCAACCCCTGGAGCCGCCCGTCGGCGTCCCATCGAGCCACGACCTCGAAGGTGACCGCTCGGGTGATCTCTCGCACCGTCAGATCGCCCGCCACCGAGAAGCTGTACTCGCCTCCCGCCTCCGCCGCGCCCGAAAGACCGGTGATCCCGGTCGGGCGGAAGGTTATGAACTCGTACTGCTCGGCGGCCAGGATCGGGCCCCGGATCGCTCGATCCCGGTTGGAGGAGTCGGTGGCGAAGGTACGGGCGTTGATGAGGATCTCTCCCATCTGCGAGCGGGACAGGTCGGCTGTGTCCACCCTAACCCTCCCCACCACCTCGGTGGTCACCCCCACCACCGTGAACGGTTCCCCCCGAAGGTCCTCATAGATCGAAAAGCGCGCCTCGGTGCCTCCCGACAACTCCAGTTCCACCACATCCGCTGATTCAACCTGCTCCTCGACGGCCTCCTCCTCGGGGGCCTCCCCGGCCTCCTTCTGCGACTCTTCGTCTTCGATGGCTTCTTGGGTCTCCCCGGCCCCGGAGGGCTCGGCGGCGGGTTCGGTCGAGGGAACCTCGGTCTCACCGTCTCCGCCCGTCCCCTCCCCCTCAGGCGCCGCCGTGGTGACGGGATCTCCCGCGGTCGTCTCGGTCATCCCGGTTGTGGCGGTCGGCTCCGAAGTGATGGGGGGAGCGGTCACCGGGGTGGGATCGCCCACGTTCCCCGCCACAAAGAACCAGATCACCCCCGCCAACGCCGCGGCGACCACCACCGCCAGCGCGCCGACCAGGGCCCTGCGGTTCACAGTCGCAGGCGCTCCACCAGGTAGGGGTACAACCGGTCCGCACCCACCCGGTCCTGCTGCATGGTGTCCCGGTGACGGACCGTCACCGACTGGTCCTCCACCGAGTCGAAATCATAGGTGACGCACAGGGGTGTGCCGATCTCATCCTGACGGCGGTACCGGCGCCCTATCGACTGGGTTATGTCGAATTCGACCGTGAGCCTCCGGCTCAGGTCATCGGCGATCCGCGAGGCAGGCTCCACCAACTCGGGCTTTCGGGAAAGAGGCAGCACCGCCACCTTGTAGGGCGCCAGGCGAGGATCAAGCCCCAGGACCACCCTTTCGGAGCCCCGCACCTGCTCGGTCCGGTAGGCGTCTATCAGGAAGGCGAAGGTGGTGCGGGTGGCGCCGGCGGCCGGCTCTATCACGTAGGGGACCACCCGCGTGCCGGTGGCCGGGTCGAAGTAGCTCAGGTCCTCCCCGGAGTGCTCGGTGTGCTGTCTGAGGTCGAAGTCTGTCCGGTTGGCGATCCCCTCCAACTCGTCCCACCCCCACGAGAACCGGTACTCCACATCGACCGTCTGGGTGGAGTAGTGGGACAATTCGTCGTCCCCGTGGGGACGGATGCGCAGATTGTCGGGACTCATACCCAGATCCAGGTACCAGCGGCGCCGGGCGTCCACCCAGTACTCGAACCATCGCGAAGCCTCGGAGGGAAGGCAGAACCACTCCATTTCCATCTGCTCGAACTCCCGGGTCCGGAAGACGAACTGGCCGGGGGTGATCTCGTTGCGGAAG
>JAAXHN010000073.1:37240-37596 GCA_012270885.1 Acidimicrobiia bacterium
ATGCCCTGGGCGGTCTCGGGTCGCAGGTAGACGAGGTTGTCGTCGGTCTCCACCGGCCCCATGTGGGTGCGAAGCATCAGGTTGAAGTGCCGGGGTTCGGTGAAGGTGCCGCGGTTTCCACACCCCGGACACTGGTCGGGGCGGGGAAGGCGGTCCTGGCGAAAGCGCTGATGGCAGCTTCGGCACTCCACCAGCGGATCGGTGAACACCGCCTCGTGCCCGGAGGCCTGCCAGACCCGGCGGGACTGGATGACGGCCGAGTCGATCCCCACCACGTCCCGGCGGGCGCCCACCATCGAGCGCCACCACTCGTTCTTCACGTTCCTGAGCAGTTCCACCCCCAGCGGGCCGTAGTC
>JAAXHN010000074.1 GCA_012270885.1 Acidimicrobiia bacterium
CAGTCAAAACGGTGGATTCAGGCTTAATGAGCCGCCCAGTCGAAACCCCCTGGTGGCTCCCGGGACAGGCCACCGAGACAGGCGCCGTGTAGGCCTCCACGCGGACCGAGGCTGCATCCGCTATTCTTTGGGAAGGAAGCATGCCGGTCTCCAAGAAACGCAAGGGCGCCCGATCCCGCCAGCCCACCCCTCCCCGCAACCCGGTGAAGGCGGCTGCCCCCTCCCCGCGCTGGTATGTGATCACTATGGCCGGCCTCATGGGGGCGGGCCTGATCCTGGTGCTGCTGCGCTTCGTGCTGGGTCTCGATCAACTGTGGTTGGTGGGTGGCTTGGCGCTGATCGCGATCGGGTTCCTCATGACCACCGGCTACCGCTAGCTCGAGGCTTCCGGCCTCCAAACCGCCACCATTTCCTCGCGGCAGTGGCGGGGAGGCGAAATCTCCGAAACGCTGGCCATCCTCACGGTCAGTTCAGTCCCACACAAGGTGCACCGGTAGTCCTGGAAGGCCTCCACAACCGAGTCGGGGTCCGGTTGGCCGGGCGCCGCCGCCAGGGCGCGCAGAAACCATATGCACAGCCGCCACACCACCACCCCGATCAGCAGGGCAATGCCCAGGTTGACCAGGCTGATCAACGCCGAGCCATGTCCGTTTCCGTCAGAGCTTCTCGATGATGGTGGCGTTGGCCATCCCGCCACCCTCACACATCGACAGCAGCCCGTAGCGGGTGTCGGTCCTGACCATCTCGTGAACCAGGGTGGTGAGAAGCTTCGCCCCGGATGCTCCCAGCGGGTGACCGAGGGCGATGGCGCCTCCGTTGACGTTGGTGCGATCCCACAGCCCGTCAACATCGCTGCCTCCGTGCTCTGCCCTCCAGGCTCCCACCACCGAGGAGAACGCCTCGTTGATCTCGAACAGCCCGATGTCGTCGATGGTCAGACCGGCGCGTTCCAGCGCCTTGGAGGTGGCGGGAATCGGCCCGGTGAGCATCATCACGGGATCCACGCCCGCCAGGGCGAACGACACAAACCGCGCCATGGGCTCCAGGTCGAGGCGAGAGGCCAGATCCTCGCTCATGATCAACACCGCCGCCGAGCCGTCGGAGATCTGAGACGAGTTGCCCGCGGTGATCTTCCCATCAGCCTTGAAGGCGGGAGGGAGTCCTGCAAGCGCCTCTATGCTGGTGGTCCGCCGTATGCCCTCATCCACGCTCATCATCTCGTCGGAACCCCCGACCGAGACTTTCACCGGCTGGATCTGGGAATGGAAACGCCCTTCGTCGGTGGCCCGCGCGGCCCTCTGATGGGAGAGAAGGGAGATCTGGTCGAGCTCTTCGCGGCTCAGCCCCCACTTATCGGCGACCATCTCCGCCGAGATTCCCTGGGGGACCAATCCGTTGGCATAGCGCTCCATCACCAGGGGTCCGAAGGGAAGCCCCGGCCCAAGCTCTGCAGTGACCCCCATCGGTACCCGGGTCATCGACTCCACACCGGCCGCGATCACCACGTCGTAGGCGCCGGCCATTACACCCTGGGCTGCGAAATGCGCTGCCTGCTGGGACGATCCACATTGCCGGTCGATGGTTACCCCCACCACATCTTCGGGGAGACCAGCCGCCAACGCGGAATTGCGGGCTATGTTCACCCCCTGTTCGCCGGTCTGGCTGACACAGCCGCTAATCACGTCCTCCACCATTCCCGGATCCACATCGTTGCGCTCCATGAGAGCAGCAAGGGGAATGGCCGCCAGGTCAACCGCGTGAATCCCGGACAGCTTTCCCTTGCGCCTGCCTGCCGGGGTACGGACCGCATCAACGATTACAGCCGCATTCATCTCGTGTGCTCCTCTCGGTTCTTTTGGGGGCGTGGAGACGATGGGACTTGAACCCACGACCTCCTGCTTGCAAAGCAGGCGCTCTTCCAGGCTGAGCTACGTCCCCTTTACGGGGCCGAGGATAACGCGCTATCCCGGTGTAGGCCCAAAGGCTTTGAGGATTCGAATCTGACCGGTCGGCCGCCCTAGATGATCTGCCATCGGGAGGGGAACCCGACACCGGTGACGGCTCGGACCCGCTCGCCGATCCTCTCGACCTGTTGGATCAACTCCCACAAGTCACCCGCAAAGCGCGGCCGGCCAGCCTCAACCACCACACTGCCCTCGACGATCACCGTGTCCACCGAGTCGCCCGTGGCGGAGTAAACAAGATTCCGGACCGGATCCACCAGGGCTCGCCACTCCGGACGACGGGTGTCGAACAGCACCAGGTCTCCCTTCCTTCCCACCTCTATTGCGCCAAGCGTATCGGCGAATCCAAGCGCGGCGGCGCCGGTGCGAGTCGCCAACTCAAGTGCCGTCTCCGCCGAGATCATGCTCCTGTCTCCCCGAACGTCCTTGTAGACGGTTGCCGTGATATTCATGCACCGCACCATGTCGGAGAAGTTGGAGCTGTTGACGGAGTCTGTTCCCAACGACACAGGGACGCCGGCGTCCAACAACTCGGGGAGTCGTCCTCCCCTCCCGGTGTTGCCTCCAGCTTTCATCACCGTGCTGGGACAGACCACCACCCCGGCGCCGGATCCGGCGATCAACTCTATCTCCCGCTCCGACAAGTCCATGCAGTGGGAAAGCAACACGTTGGGACCGAGTACGCCAAGCTCCGCCAACCGCTGCGTCGGCTCGGGTCGGGGGGATCGAGCGCCGCCGAAGTGATGGAGAGTCAGGGCGGTTCCGTAACGGTCGGCGATCCTCTTGGCGCCGATCAACAACTCGGGGCTGCAGAACTCCAACGAAAACGGCATCGCCCAGGCCCGCACCCGGCCCGAGAGACGCCCGTCCAGGGCGTTGATGGAAGCCTCTAAACGCCCCAGGGCTTCGGCAGTGTTATAGACGGGTAGATGCAGTCCGTTTTCCCGGTCCTGGACCTGTTCCCCGACTATCACCCGGCATCCCGCCTGTTCATAGGCCTCCAGGCACGCCTCCGGGAATTTGGTCGTGCCCGGATCGACGAGGGTGGTGGTTCCGGTCCCAAGCGTCTCCGCCAAGCCGAGCAAAGTGGTGAGGTACTCCTCGGATTCGGTCATCACCGATTGCATGGCAAAGACATGTCTCAACCTGTCGGGAACGTCGTCGGGAAAGACGCCCCGGACCGAGTGCGCGTAGCTGATGTGCATGTGACCGTTCACAAATCCGGGCGTCACCACCATGCCGGTGGCGTCGATGACCCGATCCGCGCCGACGTGTCGGAGGTCACCGGCCTTGCCGACGTGGCTTATATATCCATCCCGGACAACAACCGAGCCGTCTCGGATGACTCTTCTCCGATCATCCACCGTGACGAGATATTGGGCTCGGTCAATCTTGAGGCTGGAGCGGGTCATGCCGCCCTTCCAAAGCCTTGAAGGTACCTGTGCGTCATCAGCGCTTCGCTCCCTGCTTGGCCAGTTCCCCCGTGTCCACCACGTCGAGGGTGGCCACGTAATCCGGATCCTCATAGCGGCTGAGAGGGAACTTGTCCGCATATCCGGGAAGGTCACTTCCAAGCAAATGGCAGCCGACCAGTTCGGCGGCCGCGGTGCAAATCATGACCCCGTATCCCGACATCCCCGTCACCAGATAGAACCCCTCGGGACCCGCCGGTCCGATCAGCGGGAGGTTCTCCGGGGTCTTCATGACGTATGCGCCGTCGACGACCGAGTAGGGCAGTTGATCGCGGTACCGGTCCAGAGAAGGCAGCATGGCCGCCATTCCTCGCAACACCGCCTCGGGAAACATGAAGTCCGCCCGGGGGGCCGGCCAGGTCGGCTCGTTTCGGACATCCGGCCGGTAGTTCCAGAGAGCCTCGAAGAAAGGCGAGTCCATGCCCCCTTCGGGCCGACCGAAGACCGGTGTGGTTATCTCCCGCAACAACTCCTCGAAGCCCTCCGCCGCCAAAGCGGACCTCTCCGCCTCGCTCCAGTCGATACTCACCGGGTCTGTCCAGAGGAGCATGGGCGCCTCACGGGGAAACGCTCCGAGGTGGTCTCTGAACGAGACCTTGTGGTGAAGAGATGCGTGTAAGGGCAGCTCCACTCCCACCAGGCGCGCCAATTGCTTGGACATCGGCCCGGCGGCGTTGACGACAGCAGGCGTCGAGATCCGGGAACCTGACTTCAACAAGGCGCCTGCAACCCTCCCTCGGAGGGTCTTTATGCCCACTACTTCATCGACCACGACCTCCGCGCCGTGAGCTCTGGCCTGCTCCAGCATCCAGGCGCCCAATTGCTGGGCGCTGAACCAGCCGCCCCGGCGCACGTGCAGCGCTCCCAGGGCTTCATCGCTCAGGTACGGGAAGCGGCCCAATAGGACTTCGGGAGTCTGGTAGACATCGAAGCCTGTCTCCTCATCGACGCCAACGTCGGTCCCGGCGATTCGAACCGGGCCGGCCCCAAACCCCGAACTCGTCTCTGCCGCCCTGGTGAGAGCCGCCAATTGCCCGGGATCGCCGGTTACGAAGAGGTATCCCCTCCGTGACATGTTGAAGAAGTCGTCCGACTGCTCCTTCAGGGCCTCCAGGATGTCGATGGAGCGGTTGGTCAAATCGACCATCGGCTTGCTGGGGAAGAAGTTGCGATAACACTCCGACGACTTGTCGGATGTGAGAGAGAGCGGCGGACGGGGGTCAACCACAATCACTTCTTCCACCCCCCGGACCACCGCCAAGTCGTAGCCGGTCGCCACGCCCGCGATCCCGGCGCCGACCACGACCGCCCCTGCCTGCCTCATCATCTCACTTCTCCGCTTCTAGTCCTACCATCCCGAACCCGGTCGCTCCGAACGATAGTTTGCGGGCAGCCCCTCGCGGTCCTGCAACTGCTTCCTGGGGAGGACCAGGTTTACGGGACAACCCGGAGGAGAACCGGCCAAAACCGGTCCCTGCCCGAAATCGACAGGGTTAGGATGTAGCTTTTCCGGGCTCATAGCTCAGGTTGGTTAGAGCGCATCCCTGATAAGGATGAGGTCCCTGGTTCAAATCCAGGTGGGCCCACCAAAGCCCGGGTTGGAAGACGATATCCGACAGTGGGATGCCACTGGTCGCCGGGGGAGGGCTGGTTACACTGGAGAAGTGCGCAGGATCAGGCCTTTGGTCCCACGGCCAACGCGTGTGATGTGCAAGCACGCAACAGGTCCCACCCGCGCGAGATTGCCGCGTCGCGACTGGATGGTCGAGTCAAGAAGATGAACCTGTCCAAGACTCTTCGTCAGAGGTTGTCAATCGTGGTTTCGATGATGGTTTTCCTGGTCCTGGTAACCGCCTGCGGATCGGAGCCCGAGCCCGAGCCCGCACCGGACGTCGATGTGGATGCCCTGCTGACCGGAGCGGGGGAGGTTATGGCCGGCATGTCGACGGCGAAGTTCAGCATGGTCGACGAGCTGGAATCGGGCGCCAAATTCTTCGGGACCACTTTCAAGAGGATGGAGACAGACGTAGAGGCGCCCGACAGCTTTAGGATGGTGGTGGATGTAGAGGCTCCGGGATTCGGCTTTGTGGAGATAGAGATGATGGCGGTCGGAGAGGAGGCGTATATCAAGCTCTCCGCTGACGCGCCGTGGAATCCCTTACCTCTGGACCAGGTGCCCTTCAATTTCGCGGGGTTGGGT
>JAAXHN010000075.1 GCA_012270885.1 Acidimicrobiia bacterium
GTCGCCCCCACTCCGAAATAGGACACGCTAGTGGGACAGAATTCCGAACTCCCGGGCAGCCCGTCTTACCTCCTCGGCCAGGACGTCCCGACCCGACCCGTTGAAAATAACCAGGTCGGCGAGATCCAACCACTCCTGGCGGGAGCGCTGGGAAGCCAGCCGGCGGCCGATGTCGTCGTCGCTCATTCCCCGCTCCAGGAGGCGGGTTCGGATGGTCCCGGGTTCGGCGTCCACCACCAGCACCGGCCAGTCAGGCATTAGCAGGTGGGAAGGCGCCGAGATCTCAACCGCCACCGGGCGGTCGGGGTGACGATCCACTTCCCGAAACAGGCGGGCGCGGATGTGAGGATGGGTCACTTCCATCAGTTCTGTAAGCTGGCGGGAGTCGGAGAAGACGATCCTTCCCAGGGCGGACCGGTCGATCCTCCCGCCGGAGACCGCCTGGGGCCAGCGAGCCGCCACCGCGGCGTAGGCCTCGCCGTCCGGCTCCAGCACCGCATGTCCCAGGGAGTCCGCATCGATCACAGCCGCTCCCAGCGCGGAGAGAAGGGAGCACACCAGGCTCTTGCCCGCGCCTATCCCTCCGGTTACCACCACCCGGGGAGGAGTCCCGCTCATCGACCCAGCGCAGGTCCCTCGGGGTTATCTACCCCCGATGCCCCGCTTTTTGAGTTCTTCCAGGATCGCTTCAAGAGAAGAGTCCACCCGGACCGATCGCCGCTCGGCCTCCGGCTTCTCTCTCGGAGGCCGGGTGCGTTCGGGCCTCCGGGGGCGGGAACGGGTCTGGCTGCGGGTCTTCCACTCGGGCAGGGCCTGCTTCACAGACAGGCTGACACGCCGACGGTTGGTGTCCAGTTCGGTGATCTTGACCCTGATCTGCTGTCCGATGGAGAGTTCCATCTCGGGAGACTCCACGCGGTGCATGGCGATCTCCGAGACATGCACCAGTCCCTCCACCCCTTCGGCGATGGAGACGAAGGCGCCGAAAGGCACGGTCTTGGTCACCTTGCCCTCGATGACATTCCCGACTTCGTGAGAGTCTGAGAAGACCGTCCACGGGTCTTCGAGCGTCTGGCGCATGGACAAAGAGATCCGCTCCCGCTCACGATCCACCTCCAGCACTTTCACCATCACCTTCTCGCCGACCTCCACCACTTCGGAGGGATGACTGATGTGGGTCCAGGCAAGTTCGGAGACATGCACCAACCCGTCCATCTTGCCCAGGTCCACGAAAGCGCCGAAGGGCACGACCGAGGAGACCGTGCCCTCCCGGGTCTCTCCCTCCACCAGGAGATTCATGAAGGAGTCCCGCTCCTCGGCCTGCTCTTCCTCGAGGAAGGCACGCCGGGAGAGCACCACGTTGTTACGCTGGCGGTCCAACTCGATGACCTTGGCCTCGATCTCGGTATCGACAAAAGGATGGAGGTTGCACACCCTGCGCAGACCCACCAGGGAGGCCGGAAGGAAACCCCGGAGCCCGATATCCACGATCAGGCCTCCCTTCACGACTTCGATGACCGTCCCCTTGACCGACTTGCTCTCCCGGTGGACCTCCTCCACCTTGCTCCATGCCCGCTTGTACTGGGCCCGCTTCTTGGAGAGAATCGGGCGACCGTTCTCATCCTCCCGGGTGAGTACCACCCCTTCCACCTCGTCTCCCACCGAGACGATTTCCCGGGGATCGACGTTCTTTTTGATGGACAACTCGTTGGCGGGAATCAGGGCCTCCGACTTGAATCCGATATCCACCAGGGCCCCCTCGATGTCGACGCTGACCACGGTGCCTTCCACCAGTTCCTTTTCCTTGAAGACCCGTATGTCCCGACCCAGGGCCTGCTCGAAGATGGCCTCATCGTCCAGCCGACTGTCTTCAGCTTCATCAACCGGGGACCCTTCGGACACGGATTCCTCGCCGTCTTCCTCCGAAGCATCCGGAACATCCGTCTCTCCTGCTTCCCCTGCAGCTTGGGGACCTTCGGGTTCCTCCGATTCCCCCGCCGCCTCCAAAACGCCGGTGGCTTCGATCTCCCCCGTGTCCCCTGCCATCCCGTCGGCGATCGCCTCGACTTCCGCTGTGGCGTCTTCGCTCCGTTCCGGCGCCTCGACGGCTGCCGCACCGGGGTCTCCTGCCCGTGGCTCCTCTCGCAATGTCGCGGTCTTGGATGAAACCGGCGCCGCCGTCCCGCTGGCGGGCAGGTTGATTTGTTCGTCGCTCATGTAGGAAGAGGGATAGGGGAAGGGGTAGGTGTTATTTCATCCAAGCAAGCGCGAAAGGCAGTCGGACTCCGCCTAAGTTTGGCACACCCAGGCGCACTCCGCAAATTGCCTAGCTCTTGCATTCGGAGAGGTTGTGTCCGAACGCGACGTCAACCTTCAGGGGAACCGCCAGTTCCGCCACGCCCTCCATCACCTCGATGGTAAGCGAAGCCACATCCTCAAGGTCGTCCTCGGGTGTTTCTATCACCAGTTCGTCGTGGATCTGCAGGAGGAGGTTGCACGATGTACTCACCTCTCGGAGCCGGGAGGAGAGAACGATCATTGCCTTCTTGATGATGTCCGCGGCCGTCCCCTGCACGGGAGCGTTAAGGGCCATCCGCTCCCCCATCTGGCGGATCCGGTAATTGTCGCTCCGGAGTTCGGGCAGGTAGCGGCGACGTTTGAAGAGCGTGGTGGTATATCCGTTCCGCCTCGCCTCGACCACCATGCCGTCCATGAAAGACTTCACGTCCGGGAACTGCGAGAAGTACGCATCTATGTGCTCGGCAGCCTCCTCCCGGGAGATGTCCAGGCGCTGGGCCAGCCCGAAGGCCTCCATCCCGTACAACAGCCCGAAGTTGATGGTCTTGGCCCGGCGCCGCATATCCGCGGTGACGTCCGAAACGTCCACCTCGAAGACGCGCGCAGCGGTGGCGGTGTGGATGTCGACATCGGACCAGAACGCCTCCAGGAGTCCCGGATCGCGGCTGAAATGGGTGAGGACCCGCAGCTCGATCTGGGAATAGTCGGCCACCAGCAAGAGCTGTCCCGGACCAGCCACGAAGGCTCGTCTCACCGTTCTCCCCACCTCGGTGCGGATCGGGATGGTCTGCAGATTGGGGTTCTCCGACGAGACCCGACCGGTGGAGGTGCCCATCTGGTTGAACCGGGTGTGGATCCGCCCGTCGGCGCCGATCAGGGAGATGTACCCGTCCACGTGGGCCGAGCGGATCTTTTCCAGTTGCCGGAACTCCAACAGGAGATCCACCAGGGGGTGATCCAGTTTGCCCAGCACGGAGGCATCGGTGGAAGACTTCCCGGTGGCGGTCTTCTTCAACACCGGCAGGCCCAGCTTCCCGTACAACACCTCCCGCAGTTGCAAAGTGGAGTTGACATTGAAGGAACCCCCGGCCAGGTCGTAGATGCGCTGTTCCAGCCCGGCGATGTCGGCTCTCAGTTTCCCGCTCAGTCCCAGGAGGTACTCCCGGTCCACCCCGATTCCCGCCTCCTCCATATCGGCCAACACCGCAACCAGGGGCAACTCCACATCCATGAAGAGTTCCATCTCCTCCCGCGTCTCCAGTTCGGCGCGGAGGGGCTGGACCAGCCGCGAGACGGCCTCGGCCCGGAGTCCGATCTGGTCGAACCGCGGGCGGGGATCGAACGCCAGGCTCCCCTGGACGGGGGTGTCTTCCTCGGGAAGGTCCTCGGTGAGCGGCATGCCGATCATCTGCTCGGCCAACTCCTCGAGCTGGTAGCGGCCGGTGGCGGGATTGATGACGTAGGCGGCCAGGGCGGTGTCGAATTCCAGGCTTCGCATCGTCACGCCCCGCCCTCCGAGCCACCGGATGAGAGGCTTGGCGTCGTGGGTGACCTTGGGGCGTTCGGGATCGGCCAGGACCTGCTCCAAGCCGCCCAGCAGGTCCTCGGGGACCAGCGCCACCCGGTTCTCACCTTCCCTGACCGCCAACCCGGCAAAGTGCTCGTCCCGGACCAACTCCAACACCAGGGGATCGAGGTCCCGAAGGCCGGCGACAGCTTGAGCAGTGGTCAGGACCCGGGTCTCCACCTCCACCAGGCCGACTTCCGGCTCGCCGCTCCCACCCACCCGGACCGACTGGAGGTCCGCCCACAAACTGAAGAACTCCAGGGACGTGACCAACTCCCGAACCCTCTCCGGATCCCAGGCCCGGCGGACCAGATCGGGGATCTCCGCCTCCACCTCCAAATCTCTACGAAGTGTCATCAACTCCTTGTTCAACAGAACCTGGGAACGGTTGTCGGAGAGATTGGCGCGAAGCCGGGGGGTCAGTTCGTCGAGGTTCTCGAAGACCTTTTCAACATCGCCGTACTTGCCGATCAGCCGGGCGGCGGTCTTCTCCCCCACGCCCGGAACTCCCGGAAGGTTGTCGGAGTTGTCTCCTCGCAAAGCGGCGATCTCCACATACCGGGAAGGAGGGACCGAATAGCGCTTCTCCACCCACTGGGGAGTCACCTTCACCGTGTCGCTCACTCCCCGGCGCGTGTAGAGGACTCTGAAGTTCTCGTCCACCAACTGGAACACATCCCGATCACCCGTCACCGCCAGTACCTCCCATCCCTCGGCGGCGGCGCGGTCCGCCATCGAAGCAATCACGTCATCGGCTTCGAAGCCTTCCTTCCGCAACTGCGGCACCTCAAGGACCTCGAGGAAGTCCTGCAGGAGCGAGAACTGTGGAGCGAGCAGATCGGGAGTGCGGGACCGCTGGGCTTTGTACTCGGGATACAGTTCCGTCCGGAAGGTCCGGCGGGAAACGTCCCATACCACCGCCAGGGCCTCGGGACTTTCATCCGCCAGGAGCCTGATGAGCATGCGGGTGAATCCGAACACGGCATTGGTGACCTGGCCGGAGGAAGTCCCCAGGTCCTTGGGAAGGGCGTAGAAGGCCCGGTAGGCGATCGAGTGTCCGTCGATCAGCGCCAGGGTCGACATCAGAGGATGTCCTCGAAGGAACTCATCCGATCCACCAGGCGGTCCCGCTTGTGCAGAAGCACTGCCCTGCGGTGATCGATCTCGTCCAGGGCCCTCTCGAACCGCTCGACATCGGCCAGCGCCCGCTCCGCCTCGTTCTGATGCATCGAGGAACCGATCACCGCCGCGTCCCGGACCGCGTCATCAGCCAGGTGGCGGTGATAGTCCAACTCGGCGGAGACCCGCGCCTCCTCCTGATCGAGGTGCTTCAGCCGGTCGTTGACCGCGAAGACCTGCTTGGATAGGCGGCGTTTTCCCATGGCGATCCAGCATATCGAAAGACATTGTCTGCGCTTTCCTCTACAATGTCATTCCGCAGGCCGGGATGGCGAAATCTGGCAGACGCGGTGGACTCAAAATCCATTGGGGGCAACTCCGTGTGGGTTCGAATCCCACTCCCGGCACCGGCGAACCGTAGGAAGCGTCGCCCCCTACTCCGCGATAGGACATGCGTGTTGAATAGGGAGGGGATGCCGGTGGGGATGGTTCCGATAGGACATGCCCCACCTTGTTTGGGTGGTGGCTTTTAGGTTGAGCGCCTCCCCACCGGTGATCCAGGTTCGATGGATGTCGCTTGATAGGAGCGTGAACAAACCCTTGTTGTGGCTCAACGCATGTTTGCGCACCACCGAACCCCGACCCGAAAACTCATCAACCCAGAAGGAGGCTTCCAGTGATCGTTATCGGGATCGACTCTCATAAGGATATCCTGGTCTGCGCGTTGGTCGACCACCAAGGCCGTCTGGTGGAACCCCGCGGTTTTGCTAACACACCCAAAGGCCACAACCGGCTGGTGTGCTGGACAAAGGACACCAACACCGACCGGGTAGCCATCGAGGGATCCGGCAACTATGGCCGTCCGGTGGCCCTAGCACTGTTAGAAGCCGGCATAGAAACCGTGGAAGTCCCCCCGCAGATGACCGCCCGCGCCCGCAGACGACAGCGCACAGGAACCAAAACCGACCACACAGACGCTCTGTTGATCGCCCGGATCGGCGCCCGGGACCATGACCTGCCCACCCCACCACCCCACGGCGCCATCGAGGACCTGCGATGTTTGGTGTTTCACCGACGTGAACTGGTCAAAACCCGCACCCAAGGCATCTCCGGGCTTCACACGGACCTGGAACAGCTCCACAGCCGATTACCACCACAAACTCCCCACCCGCATAGCCTCACCCAAGACCCTAACCTGTCATATCGCACCTACTCCGAGGAGACACCACCACCCGCGCTCAGGTGGCCACACAAACGCATACACCATATCCGAACCCCGAACCGCCAAATAGACAAAAACCACCACCCAGATCGTCGACCTGGTCAAAACGTTCGGTACCACCCTCACCGACGTCTACGGCGTCGGTCTCCTAGCCGCGGCCCAGACCCACACCGAAGTCGGCAATCCCCACAGGTATACGACCAAAGACAAGTTCGCCATGGCCAACAGCACCGCACCCATTGAAGCCAGCTCGGGCCGCACCAAGCGCCACCGCCTCAACCGAGGAGGAAACCGCCAACTCAACCGGATAATCCACACCGCCGCCATCACCCAAAACAGCCGACCAGGAACAGAAAGCAGACAGTTCTACCAACGCAAACTCGCCGCAGGCAAAACCCCCACAGAAGCCACCCGAGCACTCAAACGCCGCATCTCCGACCGCATCTGAACCCACCTCCACAACCAAAACCCCACCCCGACTCTGACATAGGAGCTCAACCTAGTTGAGGACCACCTCAGGCGTGAGCCGGGAGCCGCTTCTCCGGTAGATCGCCCAAAGCCGTCCGGATTCATCGAGTATCCGGGTGGGCGTGTCCTCCCAGACGTTCGGGATAGCATCGGCGGGCAGCCGCCTACCGTGGCGGACCATCTCCAATGTGGGGGGGTCGGCCATCCATGCGGGCAGATCGGCCAGGCCCTCGGCAGGGGACAGCAACAATAACACTGATACCGACTCCCAGAATGAGTTTAAAAATATAATTTCCATCGAGACAATCGTAACAA
>JAAXHN010000076.1 GCA_012270885.1 Acidimicrobiia bacterium
ACTCTTCGTTGGTCATCCCGGCGTCCCTGGCCCACACTTCGATGGCCTCCTCCATGCGATCGGTGGTCGTGAGTCCGGGATTCACTGCCATCACCCGGATGCTGTGCGGTCCTCCCAACTCGGCTGCCGACTTGGTGAAGTGGAGCAAGGCAGCGTTGAGCGAGCCGAGCACGTAGGCGGGGGATGCCGAGCGCCCGGCCATGCCGACCACGTTGACGATCACACCGCCTCCGCCCTCCTTCATAATTCCGAAGACTGCGCGGGTGCACCGTACGTAGCCCATCAGCTTCAAGTCAATCGATGACATCCAGTCGCTGTCGCTGATCACATCGAGGCTGCCGAACGGCGAGGAACCGGCGTTGTTGACCAGGATGTCAATCCCGCCAAGGGTGTCCGCGGCTTGTTCCACTGCTCGATCCGGCGCATCAGGGAGCGAGAGGTCGGCGACGATCTGGACCACATCCACCCCGTGGGTCTCGGCGATCTGCGCTCGCGCTTGCGATAGCCTCGATTCGTTTCGGGCCACGAGCGCCAGGTTTACCCCTTCAGAGGCGAGTCGATCGGCGGTTGCCAACCCGATGCCGGCGCTTCCGCCGGTGACCAGGGCCCGGCGGCCCCTGAGCCCTCGGGTCATACGGGATCCTCGAACACCATCGACTGGTTGTGGCTGAAATTGACCCGGGGAGGAGAGAAGGCCTCGATGGTGATACACGGATCCTCCGACGCCACTCGTCCACCGTGCTCGACGCCTGACGGGGCATGGATCACCTGGCCCGGTCCGACGATCCGCGTCTCCCCGTCTACTGTGAATTCAAGCTGTCCCGCCAGCACGCATATGATCTGCTCCTGGTGATGGGTGTGGAGGCCGAAGTCAGTCCCCGGCGCCATCTCGGCGCGAATCACCTGGACGTCCTGGCCGGTGACATTCCACACAAAGTCTCCCGGGAACGCCTCGAACCCATCCTGTTGGTTCCAATCGGTGAAGCTTGCCATGGGTGTTCTCCCTATTCGTAGTAGCCGTCCGGTGATTTGATCGTGGTTTCCCATTGCTCGATGTCGTGTGCCACCAGGATGGTTGCGCCGTCACGGTCTTCGAAGGCCTTGAGCCGGGCCAGCGACCTGATCGCCGCGAACTCGTCGGTGGTGGTCGGCGGCGGGAGGCGGCGGTCGATTTGGTCCCGCCGGTAGGCAGCATCTCCGGTGAGCACGTACCGCCCCGACGGTAGGTCGACCACCAGCGATTGATGCCCCGGCGTGTGGCCGTCGGTGAGTACGGCATGAACCCCTGGGACGATCTGGGCGTCGCCTTCGTGGTACCGATAGGTGATCTCGGACCGATCGAAGTCCTTGCTGATGAACCCGGGCGCTCCGAACCGGTCGGGGAACTGGGCCCACCTGCGCTCGGCCATCTGCAGATGCACTATGGCGTCGGGAAAGAACCGGATGCCGCCGGCGTGGTCCATGTGCAGGTGCGACACGACTACGTGTGCGACGTCGGCGATCTCGACACCGACCTCTGCCAGGCGCTCCAGCGGGTGGTCGGTGTCCGACATCTCGAGTCGGAACGCCTTCGCCAGTCGCCCCCACGTCGCCGCCGGATCGGTGGCCGCCTCGGGGTCGCATCCGGTGTCGAACACCACCCATCCGTCGTCAGTCTCGATGGCGAACATGGGGAGCGGGACCCCGACCTCGGCGTTTGACCCGCCGAGTTTCGTCCGGAATTCGGCCAAGTAGCAGGTGCCGGTGGGCAGGACGAACATCCGGTGGGCGGCCATTAGTGCACGGGCATTGCATCGGGGGGAACGGTGATGAGAGTTCCGCGGTGGTCCGTGCCGCGATCGACCTCCCCGTCCTCGTA
This sequence comes from Acidimicrobiia bacterium, assembly GCA_012270885.1. Taxonomy (GTDB): domain Bacteria; phylum Actinomycetota; class Acidimicrobiia; order Spongiisociales; family ZC4RG35; genus Bin76. The sequence goes on from JAAXHN010000076.1 coordinate 1,859, forward strand.
CAGCACATGGCCTCCGGCGATGGTCATCCGGGGCCAACCTCGCATCACCATGCCCTCGTAGGGCGTGTAGTCCGAGTGCCCGTTGAGCACGTCCGCGTCGATGGTGACTTCCCGGTCGAGGTCAATCATCACCAGGTCGGCGTCGCTTCCCACGGCGATGGTGCCCTTGCGCGGCGACGCTCCGATGAGGCGGGCGAAATTGGCCGACGTGACCTCTACCAGCCGCTCCAATGTCAGCCGACCTTTGTTGACTCCCTCCGACAACAGGACGGGGAGGATCATGGTCATGCCGCCGGGGAGGCCGGGACCAACGTCCCAGATGTTGCCCTGGCGGGTCGGCAGGTCGTAGTCGCAGTGGTCGGATCCCATCCAATCGATGGTCCCGTCGGCCAGGCCGGCCCACAGCAGTTCCTGGTCGGCCTTGGTCCGAAGCGGCGGGTTGACCTTGCCCCAGGTGCCCAGGGGCATGTCCATGTCCAGCACCAGGTACTGGGGGCAGGTCTCCATGTAGAGAGGCGGGTAGCGGTCCCTCCCTGCGCGGATGAGTTCCGGTCCCCGGCCGACACTGGTGTGGATCACACAGAGCGGCGCTCCGGCGTTCTCGGCGAAGATCGACGAGCGGATGATCGCCTCCTCTTCGGTGAAGTGCGGGCGGTGGTTGCTCCACGTGGCGGTGTCGGTGGCGTCCGGGTCGGCTGCGATGCCCTTGGTCCGGTTGTGGAGGATCACGTCGATGTTCTCGGCGTGGATCAGGGCCATCACGCCGGGGCGGGAGGCCACCTGGCGCATACCTTCGTAGATCAGGCCGTCGTCGAGCCCCACTATCCCGTATCCGGCCTCGGGTCCCTTCATCGCCATGTGGAACTTGTAGGAGGTCAGGCGCAGTTCGTCAACGGTCTCCGGGATCTCGGTGACCTGTTGGGCGTTGGTGACCAAGCCGTGAAAGCCCTGGTCTACGATGCTGTGCTCCTCGAGGTCGGCGACATGCTGGGCGTGGGTGTCCTTGAAGGAACCGGGCGATAGGAGGTAATGCCACATGGTCGTCACGCCCCCGGTCACGGCGGCGGCGCTCTCCTCCCGGCACGAGTCCGCATATGGCAGGATCACTCCCAGGTGCACGTGTCCGTCGATCGCGCCGGGTATTACGTAGGCGCCCTTGGCGTCGATGACGCGGTCGGCGGAGGGAGCGTCGCCCGGGGGGAGGAGCGCCTGGATGACTCCATCGCCGCAATGGACGGTGGCTCTGGTTCGGCCGGCCGGGCTGACCAGGGTGGCATCTCTGACCGTTAGTGACGTCATGTCTCGTACACCTTTTCGATGATTCGGACCTTCTTGCGTCCGGGTGATGGGTATGTTCCGAAGGATACGACCTCGACCTTCGCTCTGACCCTGCACATGTCGGAGATGGCCTGCGCCAGCTTCGACCGCAGTTCAAGGTCGTCATCGGGGGACCGGCCCTCACCTCGTTCCACCCGGACGTGCAGGGGCCCGGGCCAGGCGTACTCCGGCTCGTGCTTGATGATCCGGACCGAGCCGGTCGTGGCTGGACGGAAGCCCAGGACGATGTCCTGGAGAGCGGTGGGGAAGACGTTGACCCCTTTAATGATCATCATGTCGTCAGTGCGCCCGAAACAGCGGATCTTGGGGCTGGTCCGCCCGCAGCGGCACTGGGTGTCGAGTACCTCGATGATGTCGCTGTGTCGGAATCGCAGCACCGGAGTCGCCTCCCGGTCGAGGTGGGAGTAAACCAACTCTCCGATCGCCCCTTCGGTGATCTCCACCGGATCGCCGGCCCGGTCGATCATTTCCCAGTAGACGAATTCGTGGGAAACGAAGTGCATGCCGCTCTGGTCCTCGCACTCGGCCCACAGGACGGGCGACAGGTCGGTGCCGCCCATCACCTCATGCATCTTCGCCCCCCAAAGCTCTTCTGCGTGCCGGCGGAACTCCGGGATGCCCCCCCCGGGTTCGCCGCCCACGTAGATCCGCTCGATCGACAGTTCCCGGGCGTCGACGCCCAATACGTCTTTGGCCTGGTTGCCCAGGTACACAGCGAAGTTCGGGGTGGCGACCAGCCCGTTGGGGTTCAGGTCGGAAATGGTGTGGAGCAGCCAGGTGGTCCCCGGCTCGGCGCCCGCCGGGATGCACGCCGCCCCCAAGGCTTCGAGGCCCTGGATAACCGGCACGCCGCCCACCCAGCAGCGGGACATACCCAGAGCCTGCAGGACCCGGTCGGTGGGGCGGAAGCCGTGCGCCCAAAGTGTCCGGCGGGTGATCTCGGCCCAGTTCGCCCGATCGCGGGCCGTGAGGCCGACATAGGACGGTCGTCCGGTCGTCCCCCCGGATGCCTGGAATTGAACAAGGTCTCCCGGGTCGGCGGCGACATGGTTCCCCAGGGGGGGTCTCGCCGCCAGGGACCTGCGAATCTCATCCTTCACCGTGAAGGGGACCCGAGTCAGATCCTCTATGCCTTTCACCGAGTCGGGGCCGAGGCCGGCGGCGCTCAGCTTCTCCTGGTAGAAGGGCGACCTTTCCCACAGGTAGGCCCACTGCGTGGCAAGGCGCTCGCTCTGGATCGCCCGGATCTCGGCGGGCGTCAGGCCTTCAATTGCCGCGCCGAGTTCAGCCATGCGCCATGGCCAATGTCCGGTTCGCCAGGGCGGCGCCGAGCGCCACCACTGCGTCGGGGTCGAGCGCGTGATGAGCCACGACCCTGTCGAGGCCTGCGTCTCCGAGGTGGGCCAGGCGTTCGGCAACGTCGTGGGGCTCGCCGGCGACCGCCAGGAGGTCAACCAGATCGTCGGGGACCGCATCGGCGGCGGCATCGAGGCCGTCGGTGGTTTTCGCCTCCAGGACCTGAGAACGGACCGAATGGATGTCGTCACGGGCAACATCGGTCCCGAGCAGGCGGGGCGATACGTCGGGAATCAACGTCAAGTAGTACGCCACCGACCTGCGCACCGCATCCCTGGCGTCGGCGGGATTGTCGGCCACCGCGGTGAGCACCAGTGCGCCTAACGAATAGTCGTCTCGCGAACGCCCGGCTTTGGCCAGCGCTGTGTCCATCTGTTCGGCGCGTGACGATATGAATGCCGGGGAGCACATCACCCCCAACAGCGCCCCGTCGTAGTGGGCGGCCGACATCCGGAGGGACTGAGGACCCATCGATCCCAGGTAGATCGGTGCGGGCGGCGGGGGGGTGGAGAGTTGCGCTCCGTTGTAGGCCATGTCCCCTTTGAGGAGAGCGCGGGTGGACTGGGCGGCTTCTCGGAGGCCTGTCACCTGGTTGGCGGGAATCGTTCCCAGCCGGGAGGAGCCGTGGTGCGCCACGCCGTATCCGAGCTTGAAGCGGTCACCCCATCGCTCGGTGAGAGAAACCAGTTCCATTGCCACCGATGCCGGGTGACGGATGAACGGGCTCAGGACGCCGAAGCCGATCCCGACCGAGGAAGTGGACTCGGCTACCGCCGCCGCGATGGAGAACACTCCCCGCCGGAAGTGTTGCTCGGCGATCCAGATGGTCCCGAACCCGCCCCGTTCCGTCGCCCGCGCCACGGCCACGATCTCGTCCACCGTCCGGCCGTTGTCCAGGCCGATGTCGAAGCTCGGGGTAGAACGGACCGTCATTGAGGCCATAACGATGCAACGTAGAGCGCCAGGGATATCGCGCCCAGCACCACCCACAGGAATCGGGTCCTGCCGCGGCGGCACTTATAGCACCCGAAAGGGACGGAGCAGTCGCAGCGTTGGGCGGTCATGGCCTGGTGATGCGGGTCTCACCCCCGATCATGACCCGCTTGATCCGATGACGCTCCTGGAGGATGCGGACATCGTCGAGCGGGTTGCCGTCGATGATCAGCAGGTCGGCGACCTTGCCCGCCTCAAGTGTTCCGAAGTCGTCGTCGATACGGAAGAACTCGGCGTTGCCCCTGGTGGCCGTGACCAGGGCATCCATGTTGGAGAGGCCGAGGCGGGTCTGGACCTCCAGTTCGTAGGCCTCCTCGCCGTGCGGATCGGCCGGGGTGCCCAAGAAGTCGGACCCGATGGCCCGCTTAACGCCGATCGACTGGGCGCGGGGGAGAGTGTCGGCATACGAGTCGAGCGCCATCTGGCAGCGCTCCACGTACACCGGGTTGAGGTCGAGGTCATCAGCGCGTTCGACCGCCCGCGACAGGTATCCCACGTTGGGATTCCACGTGACGCCATGGCTTGCCATCATTTCGAGGGTCTCTGTGTCGATCCAGTACCCGTGCTCGATCGAGTCGGCTCCCCCCTTGATGGCCCGCTGCATGCCGATACACGACTCCCCGATGAGGGTGTTGCTATGGCAGGAGAGGAGAGCTCCCACGTTGTGGGCGACATGGGCGGCGGCCTCGATCTCGGCGCCGGTCCAGGCCGACTCGGCGCGGATGAACGACGGGTCGATGCCCCCGGTCACGCCCAGCTTGATGTCGGTGGCCCCGCCACGGATCTGCTCCCGGGCCGCCTTGGCCACCTCGCCCACGCCGTCGGCCAGACGGACGAATCCGGGGGGTTCGGGGCCTTGCATCCACTCCAGGCGGATGAACGGCAGGTCGGGTATCCCGCCGGTCTCGGCGATGAACCGGCCCACCGCCCGCATCCTGGGACCATTGATTTTGCCTTCCTCGATGGCTTTTTTGACCTGGAGGCTGTTGTCACTCCCGCAGTCCCGGATGAGGGTAAAACCGGCGCCGAGGATCTCCTGGACCTCGATCGCCGAGCGGATGGCATGGAGCATGGGTGACTCCATGGCCCACGAGACGAAGTCGTACCCCGGGATGCCGAACAGATGGAGGTGAGCGTCGATCAGGCCCGGCAGAACATGCGCGCCCGCTGCATCGATGATCTCGGCGCCGAGAGGGACTTCCACGTCGGCGCCGATAGCCGTGATGCGGTCTCCTTCGATAACCAGGCCGGCCGGACCGTAGGGCTCGGCGCCCGTCCCGTCGAAGATCCACGCATTGGTGATTGCTGTGGTGCCCACGTGCTCCTCCTCTAACCCTGCGGGGCCAGTTCTTCGATGCCGCGTTCGATATCTCCGATGGCGGTGATGATCGGGTGTTCGACCCCGGCGTCGATGTAGCGCTGCAAGCCCTCGAGGCAGTCGTCGCGGGTGCCGTTGAGCGTGAGGTCATCGATGACTTCGTCGCTGATGAGGTGCTGGCCGCCCTCGCCGCCTCCCTCGTCCACGGCAGCGACCAACTGCTTCCATCCCGCTCCGTCGGGACCCCACACCGAGGTCCGCCTGGTGATGTCCGGAAGGCGGGCCAGGTACAGGGCGAGCAGGGGACGGAGGAAGGCCCGTGCTGCTTCCTTGGAGTCGTCGACGCAAGCCACCAGCATCATTCCAACTTCCACGTCGTCGAGGGTGCGACCGCCCCGCTCGGCGCCCTTGTTGAGATGTTCCAGCGCCCAGGTGACGTACTCGGTGCCCAGAAACGCGTTGAGCGATGCGCCCTCGGCGATCTCACCGGTCAACTGGCAGGCCAGGGGGCCGGTCGGGCCCAGCCACACCGGCAGGTCGCGGCGCACCGGCTCGAAGTCGAGTTCGGCGTTGTCGAGATGGACCAACTCGCCGTGGTAGTCGAAGTGCGTCCCGTGGGCGTTCCACACAGCCCGGCACGCCTCCACGTACTCGCGGAGCGCCTTGAGCGGCTTTACGAAGTTGATCCCCTGGGCCTTGATCAGCACCCTCGACCCGGCGCCGATGCCGGCCACGAACCGGCCTTCGGAGAGTTCGTCGAGCGCGGCGAAGGTGGTGGCCATCAAAAGCGGGCTGCGGGTGAAGATCGGGCAGACGCTGGGGCCGATGGTGATGCGCTCGGTCACCGCCGCGGCCGCCGCACAGGCGGTGACGCCGTCGCGGGAGAAGTTGTGCTCGGCGTACCACACGGAATCGTATCCGAGTTCCTCCACCCGCTTGGTCAGCCGGACAGTCTCCGGGAGGGGGGTGTTCTGCAATAGGCCGATGCCGGTCTTGATCATTTTTTCTCCTTGATTGTTCTCAGTCGATGTAGGGGCGGAGGATGACTTTCTGTAAGCGTTGGAAGAGGGCGCCGAACACCAGGCCGAGGACGCCCACCATCAGGATCGCTCCGTACATCTCGGCCGGAAAGAGGCTGCGGCGCATGAAGAGTATGAACCAACCGAGCCCGTCGGTGGAGAGGATCAGCTCGGAAGCCACCATCAGCACCAGCGCGACGCCGACCGCCTGGCGGGCGCCGGCCACGATCTGGGGGACCGCCAGGCCGATCACGGCTCGTCGCAGCACCAGCGTCTCGGTGCCGCCGAAGCTTCTCACCACGTCGGGGAGGAGCGACTGCTTGGCGGTGCGGACACCGAAGATCGTGTTGATCGCCACGAAGATGAACGAAGCCCAGGCGATCACGATGATGCGGGACAAATCCCCGATCCCCACCACCAGCACGAGCACGGGCAGGAAGAGGATGACCGGGATAGGCCGGAGGAACTCGAGGAGCGACGTCGCCACCGACCCGGGCTTGTTCCACCACTCGACGACCACGCCGAACACCACGCCGACGATCACCCCGATGATCCAACCTGCGACCGCCCGGTAGACGCTCTTTCCGATCTGGAACAGGAGATTGTCGCCCGACCGGTACGGAGGGTCGGTGAAGGCGGTGACAGTGTCGGTGAATACCTGGGTGGGCGGCGGGAAAAGGAATTGGTTGACCATCTCGGCGCGGCTCACGTACTCCCATGCGCCGAAGATGGCGGCCAGCACGACAATGGTCTTCAACCACCGGGTCCACACCGACGAGGTCATGCCCGGCCTCTCCCGCCCTGAAGGAGGCCCCAGACCTCGTTGTATCTGGCCCGGAACTGGTCCGAGGCCGTGAACTCTTCATAACTTGAAGTCCGCTCGCCCTGCTCGAAGTCGCTGAGCACGCGGGCCGGGCGGTGATCGAGGACCACGGTGCGGTCGCCGAGATAGAGCGATTCTTCGATGTCGTGTGTGACGAACAGAACCGTTCGGTCCAGGGTCTCGAGGATTCTGCGAAGTTCTTCTTGCATCACACGCCGGATTTGCGCGTCGAGCGATCCGAAGGGTTCGTCCATCAACAGTACGTCGGGTTCGTAGGCGAGCACCCGGGCCAACTGGACCCGCTGCTGCATGCCCCCCGACAGTTCCCGCGGGTAGGCGGTCTCAAATCCTTGAAGACCGACCATCTCTATGTAGCGGGCGGCCGCTTCGGTTCGCTCGGCCCGGGAGGCGACGCCCTCGATCTCCAGACCGAACTCGACGTTCTTCTGGACGGTCCTCCAAGGCGCCAGCGCGTTGGCGTAGTCCTGGAAGACGAAGCCCATCCGCGGCTTCGGGGAACTGGGCTCGAAGCTGATGGAACCACCGGTCAACGGCGTCAATCCGTCGATCATTTTCAGGATCGTCGACTTGCCGCAACCGGAGGGCCCCACGATGGTCACCAGCTCGGCCGGCCGGAACGAGAGGTCCAGGCTGTCGATGATTCTCAGGTCCTCGTCGTGGCCGCGCCGGGGATAGGTCTTGGTGACACCCCTCAGGTGGATGGCCGGGCTGGAGGAGGTTCTGTGGTCGGTCATGCCAGAGACGTCTCCGACCACCACGGGAACAGTCTCCGCTGCGCCTCCTCGAGCAGGCGGAATGCAACGTACCCGATGGCCGCGATCAGCGCGATGGAGGCATACATGCGTCCGAACAGCGCGTTGCTCTGGGTACGGAGGATGTAGAAGCCGAGCCCGGACAGGCCGATGACCATGTCGGCGACCACGATGACGATCAGTGCCACCGAGACGTTCTGTCGCAGGCTGGAGAGAAAGTAGGGGAGGAGGCTGGGTATCCCGACCTTGCGGAGCACCTTCACCTCACCGGCGCCGAAGCTCCGGGCTGCGTCCTGCAGCGTGTTGGGGATGTGCTTCACGCCCGAGATCACGTTGATCACGGCCAGGAAGAAGCACCCCCACGCCACAGCGAAAGCGCCCACCAGGAACGAGTCGGCGAGGATGAGGAGCGCCATCGGAACTATGGCGACCGCCGGGATGGCGCGGAAGAAGTCGAGCGGCCCGCTCAACCAGGAGTCGACCGAGGCGTACCTGCCTACCGCCATCCCGATGACAACGGCTGCGCCGAACCCGACTGCGTAGCCGACCAGCGCCGTCCACATGCTCTCGATCGTGGCGGCACCCAGGTTCGCCCAGTCCTCGACTCCCGCCGCCAGGACCTCGCTGGGTGGCGGGATGAACTCCGAGTTGACGAACCCGGTGGCCGTCGCCGTCACCCATGCTGCGAGGATGACGGCGACGGCAGTGAGTCCAGGGAACCGCAGGGCTCCGGTCACGCTATTTCCTGTTTGGGTTGGTTAGGGCAGTTGGCTCGGGTCCCAGGGGAAGAAGCGGCCGTTCTCGGTCATCTCGTCCTCGGTGAACGGGAGGTCCGAGATGAAGGCTCCGACATCCAGCCCTTCTCCGAGCAGGTCCGCCTCGACCATCATGTTCGCAACACGCTCCATCTGTTCGACGAGGTTCTCCGGCCAGGTCACGTACATGTGCGGGGGGTTGTTCTTCTGGGCTTCCCCCGGGACGCCCGAGATGGCCACTGAGATGTCCAGGGCCTCGGCCGGGTTGTCGACGATCCACGCGGAGGCGTCGCGGATGGCAAGCGCCCAAGCCCTGATGGTGTTGGGGTTCTCCTCCACGAACTCGGGTGAAGCGGCCATCGGGAACATGCCGGCGCCACGGGGTCCCAGCATCTCCGGGATGCCGTCCGCACCGCCGATGTAGGGGTCGCCGATCGAACGGAAGCCGTTCCCCGCGGTGTCGCCATAGGGGATGATGCCGGTGATGAACGGATAGATCATGTAACCCACGTCGATCTCGCCCGACGTCAAGAGGTCCGGGTGCGCGCCCCAGAACGCTTCGATGAGTTCGACACTGTCCGGATCGACTCCCACCTGGAGCAGGATCGAGGTGAGGAATGCCTCTTCGTTCGACCCTCGGGCGATAACGCCGATGCGGGCGCCTTCCAGGTCTGCGACCGACTGGATCGGGGAGTCCTCGGTGACGATCAGACGATGGGTGCTGTAGTCGACTCCATCCACTACCGCGTAGTACGCATGGGTGGTGATGAACTTGAGTTGCTGCCCGCGCTCGGCCAACGAGAAGGCCAGCGGCCAGCTCGTGTAACCCATGTGCGCCTCGCCGGACAAGGCCGCCTCGGTGGCGCGGCCTGCGCCGCCCTCGAAGGCAAGGATCTCCGGATCCAACCCGTATTCGGCGAAGAAGCCTTTTTCCTGGGCCACGTAGAGGGGCAGGAACTGGGCGAGGGTGGCCGGCATCACCTTGAGGTCCGGTGTCTCGGGCGTCATGTCGACCGTGGCCTCGGTCGTAGTCGTAGTCGGCGCCGCGGTCGTAGTCGGCGCTGCGGTCGTGGTGGGAGCGGCCGTGGTGGTTGGCGCTGCGGTCGTGGTGGGGGCTGCTGTGGTAGCGGGTGCCTCCTCGGCGTCGTCGGCTCCACAAGCGGTCAAAACGAGTGCGAGGGCCACGAGAAGTACCAACGGGCCTCGGTTCCGGATCCTGAGCATGCTCTCTCCTTATGAATGAAAAACGAACGCAAATGCGAACGAAGGCGGTTGAACTTGGCTCGGAGTCTAAGTCACCCGGGCCGTGTCAAGGTGGGTAGGGCGCGAATTCTCTCGGGCGGCAAGGGGGCTCCGGACTAAGGGTATGACCGGTTTTCGACTGTTGAGGGCTGTCATAGGAGGCCGCATCCACGGGTTTAGTGAACCGCGTGCCAGTACCCAGTACTTAACCGGAACGCGAAAACCCCTCAATGAGTCCAACAACGTGGGCGCGCCTTGCTGCTTCGATGCCATCAACATCGTCCAAGCGACACACAAGAGTGTCGGTGTTCACCAAGTCTTTGGCAATGAGAGCGGCGCAGAATTCGATATCCTTATGACGCGAGGCGATGGCCTTGGAGATCCAAAGGTCGTGAATCTCCAAGCACCAGGCCACCACACCGTTGGTGTTTGGTGTCTCATATCTGATGAGACGGTCCTGCCAGCCCCGGGGCAGGATGGCCGTGGACCGGGTGATGCCCTGGGCGTAGTAGCCGAACGTCCTATGGAACATCGACACCTCGCCTATGGTTCCATCGATCAAGTCGGCTTTTTGTTCATCGGGGTCATCTAAAGCAGCGATGTCTGCTTCTATCGATCGGGCCGCTTCTGGTGGGACGGCGCCGGGGACCGATGCGTGGAGAGCCTGGCTGCCGATCACCAAGAGTTCGTTTTCGCCCAGGATGGCGCCGGCGGCTCGGACCGCGTGATCGAACTCCTCGCGGTTCATACCGCCGCACTCCCAAACGACCTGTAGACGGCGACGCGCTGCGCAGGAGTGAGCACGCCTGCGAAGGGGGAAACCTGTCGGAGGTCTCGCCCGTGTTCGCTGGGATCGAGCATACATGCGACGATTTGGCTGGTCGTCCCATGGAGAATCCGCTCCCAATCGTCCAAGAGCCGCCAAGCATGGGGATTGACCGACCGCATCCGAGCAATGTTCCGCCGGGCGATCTCTATGACTTCGGTCCCGCGAACTCGCAGTTCTTTTGCGATAGCGGCGTGAAGAAACAGGCTTCTCTCCTGATCGCGGGTCAGCGCCGCCCCTATGACGGGATAGCACGCAAGGCCGACCGAACTCGCGATACGCTCCACGGTACGCCAAGTAGGACTCTTCGCACCGGACTCATATGCCGCCACCGTGGGCTGTGAAGTCTCAGCGGCATCGGCCAAATCCCGCTGAGTCAAGCCCGCCACTGCGCGAATCAATCGAACGGGTCTCATCACCTTCTCGTAGTATACCCAATCAGATATAGCCACACAGGACAATCCACCCAGCGCTCCTGATCCGAGATAGCGACTTCTTGCTGTTCCCGGAACTCAGAACCCGCAACCGGACCGGCAGACAGATAGGTCTGTCGAGACGAACGGGCGTAGGACATTGGCACAAGACGGGCCGCCCGTCCCATTGGGGGTGCCGGAAACGGGCGAGTTACGGTAGAATCCCGATCGTAGGGGTGCGAAACACGGAGGAGGATCAGGAACAGGGGTGTTTTCAGCTGGCCCAATCCGGCTGGACAGCATGGACGGCCAACAGGGGCTTGAGATAGAGGCGATGGTGGACACCGGAGCAACCTACACCACTGTGCCCGCCCGTCTGCTGAAGGACCTGGGCGTGTTGCCCATCGATAAGATCAGCCTGCGTCTGGCCGAGGAACGCCCGTGGAGTAGACATCGGGGGATGTACGCGCCCCCATCGGTGGGAGGAGCATCCCCACCCTGGTGGCATTCGGAGAGGATGACGCCCGCGTCCTGCTGGGGGCGTACACACTGGAGGGGCTGCGTCTGGCGGTGGACCCCACCCACGCCAGGCTGATCCCAGCCACAAACGTCTGGGCCTCGACGCCTGAGAAACGGAACGCCAACCAAGAGGGGGGGGGTAGCAACGCCTGATCCCGGCGCCGCCGCCGGCAGTGGTCGCCAGCACCACCCACGCTGTAATCCGGCTGGCTATCCAAGACTGAAGTGTCTTCAGGATGAGAGCGGGAGTGTCTCTACTATTGCTGGGGTGACCCACACCCAGACAGAGGATTGTGCATGAACGCCCCTATTGCCAGAGTGGGAATCTGCTTTCTGGATCGTCCCGACGCCCGTACCCAGGTGGCCCTTTCCCAGCATGCCGAAGCTCTGGGGTACGAGTCGGTGTGGATCTGTGAGACCCGCACGGCCCGCGACGCGATCTCTGTGATGGGGGCGGTCGCCCACCAGACGGAGCGGATCAAGATCGGCGCCGGGGTGGTGAACACCTGGACCAGGTCCGCCTCGCTGATGGCCTTGTCTTTCGCCACCCTCGACGAGTTGGCGCCCGCCCGGATGCTGATGGGCCTGGGGGCCTATTGGGATCCGCTGGCCTGGAAGCAGGGGGTGACCCGGAGCCGGCCGATCCGGCAGATGCGGGAGTATGTGGAGGTGTGTCGGAGGCTCCTGGCTCTCGAGACGGTCACCTTCGAGGGCGAACTGGTCCAGGTGCGGGATCTGAGGCTGGAACTGGGGGAGGGCGCTTCGGACACCCCCAGGGATGTTCCGATCTACATCGGTGCCACCGGTCCCCAGATGCTGGCCCTATCGGGGGAGATCGCCGACGGGGTGCTTCTCAACGGGTTCACCTCCCTGGCCTACCAGGCCCAGGCCTTCGACCGGATGGCCGCCGGCGCCGCCCGGGCTGGAAAGTCACTCGACGACCTCGACCTCCCGCAGGTGATAGTGGTGAGCGCCGACGACCGCCACCCCGAACGGGCCCTGGAGATAGCCCTCCGCATGACCACCATGTATCTGGGACAGCAACCCCACATCGCCCGTGCCAGCGGGGTCTCCCGGGAGCTGCTCGACGAAGTCAGAGAAGAGATGGGAGGTTGGCCTCCCCGCGAAGGGGGAATAGAGGCGGCGATGCCGCTGGTGCCGGTCGAGGTGGTGAGTTCGCTGTGCGTCTGGGGAGATCTGGCAACCTGTCGGGAGGGGTTGGCTGCCTACGCCACCCGCCCCAACGTGTATCCGGTGCCGCTGCCCGTCACCGACAACAACTCCGAGATGATCGAGGCTTTCGCGCCGGACGGGTAGCGGTCTCCTAGCGCTCGGGTGAGGCGGCGACCAAAGCAACCGGCGCTTCCACGATCGCCGCATCTCTTCCTTAATGGGTGGGTGTCCGGCCGACAAAGACAGTAGTCCCCGCCCGTACTGCCCCAGAAGGGAGACCGTTTCCGTTCTTAGGAGACGATTGCTGAGCGTCCTCAATGCTGAAATGACGCTTGACGAAGCTGCAGGAACCACTTTGACGGCGTAAATCCCTACCCGGGAGTAGGGCCGAACGGCGCCGCGGTGCCGGGTTTGCGCCGGGCGAGCCATCACGGCGTATTTTGTATATTCTATAGATATCTATATACTTACCTTTTTATGCCCGACTCTTGTAATCCTGATCCCCACATAGTCGGTCGAATCAACATCGATCGACGCAGCCGCGTCTCCATCTCTGCTCAGATAGCCCGTCAACTCACCTGGCTAATTGCGACCGGCGTGGCCAAACGCGAGAGCTTCCTGCCGACGATTGCCAACCTGGCGCAGCACCTCGGGGTCAACGTCCACACCGTACGAGCGGCTTATCGCCAGCTGGCCGACGGTGGGCTGGTCTCCATGCGCCGGGGGTCTCGGACTCTGGTCTTGGGCTACGACCGGGATCAGGCATGGTCTCGCAGAGAGAATCGTCAGTCGAGCTTCACCATTGGGGTCCTGGTGCCGTCTTTCACCGACTATTACGCGGAGTTTCTCGACGCTGTTTCTAACGCGTCTGAGATCGAGGGATGGCTACCGGTGATATGCCAGACCCGACACTACGACCCGAGGGTGGTTTCCCGCGATCTCGACCAGCTGTTCAGCCGCAATGTGGACGGGATCGTGGTGATACATTTCGATCGGCCTGACGCGAAGACCTCTGAACTCTTCAGGTCGGCGTCAGATCTACGGCCTTTCGTGTTCGTGGACAGCAACTGCGCCGACAGTGGCTCGCGGATCGTGGTTGATGAAGCGGTGGCCGGCTTCAAGGCCGTCAACCATCTGATCGGTCACGGCCACCGTCGCATCGGATTCGTCGATCCGGCGGCCGGTTGGGGGGAGTCGAGGTTTGTGGAGGGATCGTTGCCCGCTCTGACCGGGGTCGGGGCGCCCGTCGAGGACGGGTTGGTAGTGGCAGCTTCCGATTGGAGCCTGGAAGCAGGCGCTAAAGCTGCGACTCAGCTCCTTCAGTGCGACAATCCTCCAACCGCGATCTTCTGCGCCGGAGATGTTCTGGCACTTGGTGCTATCAGCGCCATAAGAGCGCTTGGATGGCGAGTTCCCCACGACGTTGCCGTCATGGGTTACGGGGAGATTCCGTTCGCCGCGCTTGCCGCTCCGTCGCTGTCTACAACCCGTCTGCCCGCCGATGCCCTCGGCTACGAGGCTGTCCGGACCCTTCGTCGAGCAATCGTTACCGGGGCTGACCAGCCCTCGGTCACATTCGAGACCAGCCTGATGCCCCGCCAGTCCTGCGACTGTTCCAGACCCGTTGGCATCGGCCAGGAGACCACTGATACCTAAAGGAGAGAGAACTATGAGAATTTCCAGTCGCACGACCGGGCATTTGCTTGCCCTACTTGTCACCACAGCCGTACTCGCGGCGGCTTGCGCAGATGATGACGGCTCAACAACCACCGCGGCGTCCGCCCCGGAAACCACGGCCGCGCCCGTGACTACCGCCGCGCCGGAAACCACGGCCGCACCTGACACAACCGCCGCACCCGAGACAACGGCTGCGCCTGAACCCGTGGCTGTGTCCCTCCGGCTCCCGTGGTTTCTCGGGTCCCAGTTTGCCGGGGAGCTCGTAGCGCAGGAGAAGGGCTACTTTGCAGAAGAAGGACTGGACGTGACCATCAATCCCGGAGGGTTCGACACCAACAGCATCACTTTGGTGGCCGCAGGGACCGACACTTTCGGTCTGCACGACATGAACTCATTGGTGTTTGCGGTTTCGGAGGACATCCCGCTGATAACCGCGGCTACGTTCCTACAGAAACACCCGGGGGCCGTGATGGCCCGGGCCGACTCGGGAATCGACACCCTTGATGACTTCGCCGGCGCCACCGTCGGTTTTCATGAGGGCGGTCCCTGGATGCTGACCCAGGCGATGCTGGTCAAGAACGGCGTTGATCTCGACTCCCTCGACAAGATGACAGTCGGGTTTGATCTGACGCCCCTGCTCCAAGGCGACATCGATCTCTATACCGTCTTCGCAACCAACGAGCCGATCCTGGCGGGACTGCAGGGCGTCGAGACCAACGTGTGGGTCCCGTTTGACTACGGTGTGGAGACGTCGGCTAACGCACTCTTCACAACCAAGAGTTACCTCGAAGAGAACCCGGACATCGTCTGTGGGATGGTACGGGCAATCGCCCGCGGCTGGGAATATGCCTACGACAACCCCGACGAGACCACCGACATCGTGGTCGCCTCGGACCCGGACAATCTTGACCGTGACACGCAACGACTTGTCCTGGACGCCACGCTGGTTCACGTACGTACTCCCGGCGCTGTCGAACACGGTATCTGTTACATGACAGCAGGTCGGTGGGAAACGGTCATCGACGTTCTCCAGGCCTATGGGGGGCTGACGGTGGACATGGACGTGAACAGCCTGTTTACGGACGCCTGCTTCGCCTCCTGACCTCAAACGGGAGGCACTTGTCGGAGAGCCCTCTTTGGATCTGCAAGAAAGGACGAGCATGGACCTGTTTGACAACACAGCCGGGAATGTGGGCAAGATGCAGTATCACCTGCGAGTCAAGCCTGGACACGTGGCTGACTACGTGCTTCTGCCCGGAGATCCGGGCCGGACGCGGTTGATCGCCGAGCACCTGGACGATCCGACTGAGGTCGCCCACCACAGGGAGTATCGCACCGTCACCGGCCAATATCACGGCATAGGAGTGAGCGGCACGTCGACCGGCATCGGATGCCCTTCGGCTGCGATTGCGGTGGAGGAGTTGGCAAACGTGGGTGTTTCTCACTTCATCCGCGTGGGGAGCAGCGCGGCTTTCGTGCCGGGAATCCGCAAGGGTGACATCCTCATCAACGTCGCTTCGATGCGGGAGGACGGCACCACCGCCGCTCTGGTCGACGATGGATTTCCCGCAGTGGCGGATCACTATCTCACCGCCGCCCTCATCGAGGCAGCCCAAGAGCTCAGCGCGGAACGCGGTTTCGGGTTTCATGTGGGGATCAATGCCTCCGCGGATGCCTTCTACGCTGAGACCGAGGATCGCGTAAAGAACCGGATCAGACAGAGGATTCTGAACATCGAGATGGAGAGCGCCGCGATTTTCACCATTGCCCACCTCCGCGGCCTCAAGGCTGCCTCGGTCTGTGCGGTGTCGTATAACTACACAGCTCCGGAGGACATAAATTACGAGGGTGTCAATCAAGCCCTCTTCCAGGGTTGGCACAACGCCATCGATGTCGCTCTGGAGGGAATCCGAAAGTACGAGGCCAAGCGAATCACGTAATGAGCCAACCTCGGGTCATGAGCCCACGCGATGTCGGGTCTGGCATAGTGCTCGACTCGGTTGGCGTGACCTTCGGCGGCGACAACCCGGTCATTGCCTTGGAGGATGTGAGCCTAGAGATCCCGGCCGGAGAATTCCTGGCAATCGTGGGGCCGTCGGGATGCGGCAAGTCCACCCTGTTGCGTGTTGTCTCCGGTTTGCTCGAACCAACGGTGGGTACGGTCTCGGTACACGGCAAGACCGCGGAACAGGCGCGCCGTGATGTCGAGTTCGGATTCGTCTTTCAAGACCCTGTCCTCTTTCCGTGGTTGCGGGCGCTGGGAAACGTCCTTCTCCCGGACAAGATCCTCGGGGAACGAAATCCAACCCATGGACCTCAAACCGAGGAGTTGGCTCGCCGGCCGTTGAGGGACGTGGGTTTGGCGGGATTCGAAGAACACTATCCCGCGCAGCTGTCGGGCGGGATGCAGTCGCGGGTCGCCCTGGCGCGGGTGTTGGTTTACGAGGCGTCGACTCTCCTGATGGACGAGCCATTCGGTGCTCTTGACGAGTTCACGCGTGACCGTCTCAATCTTCAACTGCTTGACGTGTGGGCCAGGGCGCGAGCCACCGTGCTCTTCGTCACACACAGCATCCAGGAGGCGATATTCCTCGCTGATCGGGTGGCGGTACTGAGTCCGAGGCCGGGTCGGATCGTACACATGGTCACCGTCCCATTCACACGGCCCAGGCCGCTGGAACTGCGTTACGAGCCTGCATTCGGATCTTTGGCGAGTCGGCTGAGATCCCTTCTCGAAGCAGATGGCGAATCGTGAAGCGCAGTGAGTGGACAGCGATCATGGCGAGCCTATTCGAGAGCCGTTGGATCACCAGGTCGAAGGGATTCATCCCTGCCGCACTTCTGGCCCTCCTAGCGGTTGCCATCTGGCAGATCGTGGTAGTGGCGGCAGACGTCCCCGCGGAGGCTGCGCCTGCCAAGCTCACTTCCGTACGTATTCGCCGGACTGCGGGTAGCAGCCACGCTGTCGGTGATCGGCTCGATAGTGGCGGAATTCACCGGCGCCGACCGGGGCATTGGTTACGTCATCGTACAGGCAAGCTACCGAATCGACACCAGGTTGATGTTCGCGGCCATCGCGTTGTCATCCCTGGCCGGAATCGTGTTTTTTCACCTGATTGGCTGGATCGAGAAAGCCACATTACGCTGGCCCGAAGCCCGGTTGGACGAGGACTAGGTGTCCTTCTTACAGAGGTGGTTTACAAGTCGGGTGATGGGTGGCTGGTCTCCGAGTGAGTTGTGGGGTGGTTGGTGATTGTAGAAGTCGATGAAGACGGGAAGGGCTTGGCGTCGTTGCTGGTTGGTGTGATAGGGGCGTTTGTAGGCCCAGCCTCGCAGGGGGGGTCTGGTGGAACCGTTCCACTTTGCTGTTGGTCTGAGGCCGGTACGGTCGGGTCAGTTTATGAACAGCGCCGATCCGGGCGAGGGCCTGGGCGAAGTCTCGGCTTTGGCGGTAGGCCATGGGGGTTGTCGGTCATTACCCGGTCGATCCGATATCCGTGTGAGGCGAAGAGGTGGGCTGCACCTCCGTCTTGGGAGTCCAGCACCTCCGAATACGCCAACCTGCTGTGGTCGTCGACCACCGAATGCACATACTCGTATCCGACCTTCTGGCGAGGGCCGGTTTTGTCCCTGTCCCGAATGCGCCATCCGCCCCCATCAGGTACTTTGCCCAGTTTCTTGATGTCCACATGTACCAGTTCACCTGGACAGTCCCGCACGTAGCGGATCGGGACCCCAGTGGTGCGGTCCAGGTCAGACAGGCGGGACAAGCCTCGGCGGGCCAGCACCCGGTAGATAGTCGAGGGCGGTACACCCAGCCGCCATCCCATCAGATGAGGACCCTCCTTTTCGGTGATACGATCCGCCATGATCCGTTCTTCTGTCTCGGCAGAAACCCGGGTGGGACTCCGATGAGGCCTGCTGGAGCGATCCTCCAGCCCGGTTTCGCCTTCCTCTCGCCGGCGTTTCACCCGCCGATAGGCGGTCTGGCGAGACACCCCCATCGCTTCGGCCGCCCGAGCCGCGGGCCATCCTTCCACCAGGATCCGATCCACCAGCAACTTTCGACCAAACGGTGTCAAACGGGCTTTAGAGTTTCCCATGAGGGCCTCCTGATTCGCGGATACCAATACCCACGAATCAAACCACGGAGGCCCTCAGCAACCAAACACCAAAACTGTTAACAACGTCCCTGGGAAGTACCTAGAGAGAGAGGACCTTCCCAGACCACCAACGCGCCGCAGATTGGGAACGGCTTTTACTTTCCTCTTGGAAAGCTCTTTGCTAGAGTCGTTCCTCATAACGACAGAGTGATTCGATTTACGATGGCTTGCAGGCGCACAACCCTGATTGCCCTGGCGGCGTGGTTCGTCATATGGGCCTTGGCGAGTGCTCCGCTCGGCGCCCAGTCGCTGCCCGATGAGAACGAACATCAGCCGGTCCAGCCGCCCCACCGCGTGAAGGACCCGTACCCCAGCCTCGGACCCCTGCTCACCCAGATCGCCAAGGGAGATATCGCCGCGGACGCCGTCTCCGCCCTGAGCGGAGAACCGGGGCCAGAGAACCTGATCAGCCTGACCATCTATACCGATACGGCCGAGCGAATGGTTGACGTGGTGGTCTTCCTCGAAGCCAACGGCGGCCAGGCCGGCACGCTGATCGCGGGCAAACCGGGAGACCTCTTCGGCGGCGCGGTGACGGCCCGCATGCCTGCTTCGCTGCTGCCCTCGCTGGCGGCCCAGGAGGGCGTCAGCTACGCCCGCTTGCGGATTCCGCCGGTGGAGGACCAGACCGCCGCTCTACCCACCGTGCTCTTCCCCAACGGTCCCGCCGACCGCATCGGCGCGACCGCCTGGCACAACGACGGCTTCACCGGCGACGGGGTCAAGGTTGGCATAATCGACACCGGCTTCATCGGTTTCAGCGAGCGGAACGCGCTGCGCCTGAAGACGCCGCCCAAGTTCCGCTGCTACGAGCTTGGCCTGAAGACAGTGACCAGCGACAGTTCCGATTGTGAGCGGCGCAGCAGCCACGGCACCCGCGTCGCTGACTACCTGCTCAACGTCGCGCCCGACCTATCCCTCTACCTGGCCAACCTGGAAGACACCACCGTCGAGGTGAATGGCTTGCTGGAAGCGGTCGAGTGGATGATCGCCAACGGCGTGCAGGTCATCAACTATTCGGTCCGCAATTGGTGGGCTGGGCCCGGCAACGGCTGGACCCCATTCAACGACGTTGCCTTGCGAACCGTTGACCTGGCAGTGGCCAACGGGATCGTGTTCGTGGCCTCCGGCGGCAACAACAACGGCCTGGCCTGGTATTCCGACAGCCCCGTGTTCCACGATGTGAACGTGGGCGGAGGCACGAGCAAGAGCCTGATCGACTTCAAGCTGCCGGGCGAGACGCAGTCGGACAACTGCGTCGATGTCCGGCTTCCCAGTGGCCAATGGTTTTTCCAGTTGCGCTGGGATGACCCCTGGCCGGGATCGGAAAAGGACCTGGATTTCCACCTCTACCGGGGGACGACGGCCAGCGGTACGCCGACGCAGAGCTCCACGCTGAAGCAAAGCGGCTCGGCCGTTCCGCCGGATTACGACTGGCCGATCGAGGCAATCACGGTCAACATCGGCGCGCAAGACCAGGGAACGTACTGTCTGGCGGTGGAGCACTTCGGGGGAGAAGCGCCGAACTGGGTCCAGCTGCATTCCTACTATGAGATCGACTGTGTGGGCGTGTGGGATTCCAGCACAGGTTGCGATTGGCGCTTCCGCGGTCACCCCAGCGTCAGCAACCCGGCGGAGAGCGCCAACCCTGGCATGTTGAGTGTCGGCGCGATGGGCTACTACCAGTTTTCTGCTGACAGCCCTCCCTTCCGCTTTGTTGAGATATTCAGCTCCAATGGTCCGACCACCGATGGTCGGATCAAGCCCGACATTGCCAACCTCAACCGCCTCCAGCTCGATGGCAGCTATGAGGGCTTCGAGTATGTGGGGACCAGTTTCTCCGCGCCGGCGACGGCCGGGCTGGCCGCGCTGGTGATCGACCGCCTGGGCGACCAGGCCGACTACGACACGCCGGCTGAGGTTGTCGCCTATCTCAAGCAGCACGCCGAAGACCAGAAGTTCCTTGACGACGAACGTCAACTGCGGCTGGGCACCACCGGGCCGGATCTCCTCACCGGCGCGGGGCTGGCGGTTGTGCCCGAGCTGAACACCGCCGCTGATCCGATCGTCACCCTGTTCCTGACCACAGCCTCTTCTGCCACCCTGCCGCCGGGTTCGATCTCGGAGGACGGTGGAGTGGCCAAGCTCAACGCCGTACTGGACAAGCCCGCCGCCAGCGACATCACCCTGACCGTCTCGCCGGACACGTCCTCCGCTTACAGCCTGAGCGACACGACGCTGACGATCACAGAGGGCAGGGTCCACAACAACGAACCGATCACGATCAGCGCCGTCGACAATTCGACCGCCGCCTCTGATCTGACCGTCGCGTTCTCCGCCAGCGCATCGGGCGCGACGGTGAGCGGGCCGGACCCGGCGACGCTGACCATCGTGGACGACGATGGCGACGCCCAGGTCTTCCTCGTGCTCAGCGAGGACCGGATCTCGGATGACAACACCGCCCTGAGGGCGCTTGTCTGGGCCGAGCTCGACAAACCCGTCAGCGCTGATGTCACGGTCACCGTCACGGTCACGCCGGTCTCGCCAGCCAGTTCAAGTGATTACTCCCTGGCCGGGACGGCGACGCTGACCATCCCGGCCAACGGGACTAACAGCCTCGTCTACACCTCTGGCCGGCCGACCGGCGGTTTCCGCGAGATCATCGCGGCTCACAACGAGACGTACGACCCGAGAGAGAAGCCGCTCACGATCTCCGGCACGGCTGCCGCTACCGGCGTCAGCGTCGACGATCCGGCGCCGGTCACCGTGACCATTGTGGACAACGAGTCGCTGCCGACGGTGTCGCTGCACCTGTCACACAACGAGGTCTACGAGAACGGCTCAGCCGTCACCGTCACGGCCGAACTGAGCGGAGCAGTCGCCCAGGAGGTCACGGTCGCGGTCTCGGCGTCGCCGT